>ONSY01000093.1 GCA_900320605.1 uncultured Eubacteriales bacterium
GATCTTCGCAAAGCCGAAGCGTTCGTAGAGATCGCGCACCATATTGTTCTTCGCCGTCGGGTAATAATATCCGCGGATTGTCTCAAGTCCCGCCGCTTTCGCGCGCTCGGCAAGCCGGTCAAGCATTGCGAACTCCATATCGCGCTTTAAAACACGGCAGCTCATCAGCCAGAGATCCACGTCGAGCACGGTCCCGTTCTTATGTCCGATTACAACGGACACGACGCCGTTGTCTCCGAACTTGTCGATCAGTTTTCCGTAAAGGCGGATATATTCCGGACTTCTGAAAACCGCTTCCATTTCGGTCGGCGTAAAGCGCTTTGTCGTCACGTTGAACTGGTTGCTCTTGTTCGTCAGCTGCGTGATCCGCTCCAGATATACCGGAAGGAAATCGTCGATGACCGCGGTCATCGAGAGGCTCCTGAGATATTCGCTGTAATCGCTGAACGCCGCCTGCTGCGCGGCGCGCTCCGCGTTCGCCTTGTACATCTCGTTGCGCTGGAGATCGTCCGCGCTGAAATTCGTCACCTCGAAAAATCCGTTCCGGTCAAGGTTGATGATATAGTTCTCGACGCCGTCCATCGCGGGAACCGCGACGCCCGGAATCTGCGCGCGCACAATTTCGCGCTCTGCGGGATTGTCATCAGCGAAAACGATCGCGTCGGGGAAAATGTTCAGTTCATTCGCCGTCTCGAGAATATTGCGGTCCTTGTTTTCCCAGTTCGCCTTGATCAGAATGAAATCATCCGGGCGCAGGGCGCCTTCGGGATGATTGAGTCCGGCGATCGCGTTCTCATGATCGTTTTTTGAGCAGACCGTCAGAATCACGCCGAGGGATTTGAGGGATTTCACGTAGTTCTGGAACTCGTAATAGGACTGGGAAAGACCGGTTTCCTGGCCGATCGCGATCCCGTCGACGCCGTCGTCGCCGACGACGCCGCCCCAGAGGGTGTTGTCAAGATCCAGCGCGAGTGCTTTCTTGTTCTTTCCGAAGACCGATTTGATGATATTCGCGAGATTGAAGGAAAACTCCGGAATCGCTTCCGGACACATCGCGTATTTGTATAGATTCCAGTAGGAGGGGTTGCTCCATTCCCGCAGACCGTAAGCTGCGGAAATGAAATCGATATCGTTCAGATAGAATCCCTCGGTATTCTGGGAATACTCGTAGAACTTCTGATTGAGACGGGAGACGAAATTTGATCTTCCGCGCCAGTCGGATACGTCCCTGTTGCCCATCAGACGGTAGAAAGGCCGTTCGAAATTGTTCTGAATGATCGGGCAGTGATAGGTTTCTGAGATCTTCTTCCACATCTGCTCGAACTTCCCGTACTGCTCCGACAGCAGCGCGTCCGTTTCCTCTCTGGTGCTCGCGGTCGTGGGACAAAATTCGAGGTTGCGGGAAGTGGTATGGATAAAGACAAGATCCGGCGCGAAATCCAGAAGTTCCTGACCCGGGAACATCGCGTCCTGCCAGTACTGCGCGTATTCGGACTGATAGAACTGTGCCTCGATCCCGTAGTTCAGAAGGAACAGATCGAGATACACGACGATATCGTTTGTCGTCGAACCGCCGAACACCGCGATTTTCTTCTGAAGGCGGACCGTTCCGTCGCCGAGAAGCGCTTTCCGGAGCGATTTGCGTTTCTTGATGATATATTCGCTGTCAAAGGGATATTCGAGCTCTTTCATGCATGACTCTCTTTCCTGATCAAAGGCGTAAACCGGTTTCTCAGTTTACGCCCTCGTTTCGTTCGTGTCGCTTTTTCTCTATTCTTCCGCGCCGTCGTAGATCGGCTCGCCTTTCGCCTGGGTGCGCAGGACCTCCAGACTGTCCGCGTTTCCGCCGACAGCGGAGTAGGTCACCATCGTAAAGAGGACGTCGGTCACGCCGCGGTCCTCGATGAAATCGACGAGATTGCACTGGAAATTGCGCATGTCGACGACATAGATCTCCTCGAAGGATCCGAAGAGATAACCGGGAACGGCATTGCCGTAGCTGTCCTTGACAATCAGCAGCTTCCGTCCGTTCTTCACATCGGTCTTAACCTTGACCGCCAGTTCGTCGCCGCCCATGAACGTAAGGTACGCGTTTGACTGAGGATCCGCGACCCCCTGGAAGAATCTTCCGGACCCGGTATAGTTGTAAGCGGTATCGTAGAAATAGGTCGTGCAGTACGCCAGATTTTCAGGTGTATAGTAAGTAAAGGTCTCCGGATCATCAAGAATATCGACGTCCCGCGAAAAGGCGTACATGGTTCCGACAAACCCTTCGATATCGTGCGCTTCATAGGTGGAGAGGTTCTTGAACGGGACACCTGCTTTGTCGGCGAACTCTTGGGCGGCGTAATAGGCGCCGAGCGGAGTCCAGTGATGGTCGGTACGCAGATAGATCTCCTCGTCGACGTGTCTGCCGAGTACCGTTTCGACCTCAACATAGTTGATTCCCGGCGCGAAACGCTCCGCCATCGCGTCAAGGACTTCCTTCTGGTTCACCGTGGTATCCGCATAACTGCTCGGTATATAGTACTCGCAGGCTTTCGGGATTACCATGGAATAGATACGGACACTGTCGGGCAGATCACTGCGGAAGTTGTTGAGCGCCTCGACGTAGGCGTTGCCGCTGCCGCCGCCGAAAACCTCCAGCGCGCGCCAGTGACCGTTCTGCTTTGTGAGGATCAGCCCGTTTTCGGTGATTTCCGCGTCCGGGTCATCAAATACCGGACGTTCGTCCTGCGAAGAGTCCTCCAAGCTGTCCGAAGAGGAGGGTTCATTCTGTGATACGGAATTTTCACCTGACGGAGAAAGTGAGCTCTCGCCCCCGCTCTGGGAGGATTCGCTGCTCGATGAAGAGGTGTTCGGAGTAACGTTTTCCGGTTTTACAATCACCTTCACCTCATCCTCCGGATGAATCCCGAAGAGCGCCTTAATCCGGTAGCCGGCCGTTTTGAAGGAGTCGCGGGCGGGGACCGTATCATTATAGTAATTGCCGAGCTGCTCGGTGAATTCCCCCGAAAAGAGCGATGAGATGCTGAACTTCGGGAATTTCGCGAGCTCACGTTTCTCGATATTAGAAACCTTCGCGCGCGGGATTATCAGCAGAAGCACCGCGATCAGGAAAAAGACGGGGATCAGGTTCCAGAGTGAGAGAATCGAGAACCCGTGTTCCACGCCGCGGCGGCTGATTTTATTGAGGCCCGTCTTCTCAGGCTGACGGGACCGGCGATTTCTTTCCATGGAAAGCTTCCTTTCAGAATCGGAAATACAGGAACGGGTTGTTCGTGCTGTCGACAAGGAGAATGCTCGAAACGATCAGGAGCGCGCAGCAGCCAACCGTCGCGGCGATTTTTCCGGCCGCGTAGCGGCGGTTGTCGCCCGATTCGAAGAACTTCTTGATCTTCGGCAGAATCGGCATTGACACCGCGACCGCGAAAGCGATCAGGAAAATATTGCCGAGGAACGAACCCCAGGAAATCTGATCGGCAAACGCGTTGCCGCGGATCACCATGCCGAGGCCGGTGATATTGAGTAAAAAGCTGCCGAGCCGGGAAAGATCGGTGAAATAGAAAATCCCGAACCCGATCGCGATGATGATCTTGCTGTAAAGATGCGTCAGAACGGTATTCCACTTCTTGAGCCGCTTCTTGCCGATTTTCGTCTCGATGAAAATAAAAATCCCGAAGTACAGGCCCCAGAAGATGAAGTTCCACGAGGCGCCGTGCCACATTCCGGTGCAGAACCAGACGAGGAACAGATTGAAATACTTGCGCTGTTTCCCGAAGATCGGCACGTAGAACAGATAATCGCGGAAGAACGTGCTCAGGGAGATGTGCCAGCGCTGCCAGAACTCACTGATATTCCGGCAGATAAACGGATAATTGAAGTTTTCGTTGAAATGAAATCCGAACATTTTTCCAAGTCCGATCGCGATGTCGGAATAGCCGGAAAAATCGAAGTACACATACAGGGAATAGAGAATTACGGTATACCAGGTGCCGAGGAAAGACAGCTTCGTGATATCGCCGCCGAAAAACTGCTCCACAATCGCGTAGAGATTGTTTGCGACGATGACCTTTTTTGAGACGCCGAGGATCGCCCGCAGCGCGCCTTCGCTGACCAGAACCGGATCGATTCTGCGTTTCGCGATCTCATCCTGGATCACGCTGTAGCGGACGATCGGGCCGGCAACGAGCTGGGGGAACAGCGACAGATAAAGCAGGAACCGTCCGAACTTCGGCTGAGGCTCCACCGTTTCCCAGAGGCAGTCCATGATATACGAGATTGCCTGGAACGTAAAGAAAGAGATGCCGATCGGCATGCGGATCTGCGGGACCGGAATGGATACACCGAACAGACCGTTGATGTTCTCCACGAAAAACCCGCTGTATTTGAAGACCAGCAGGAACAGCAGATCGACCGTGATCGCCGCCGCGGCGAACAGTTTTGACTTCCCCGCCTCCCGGTACCTTCCGATCATCAGAGCGAAGAACCAGTTCATAAACGCGCTGAACACAAGCAGCAGAACCCAGACGGGTTCTCCCCACGCGTAGAACACCAGCGAAGCGATTACGAGAACAATGTTGCGCGAATGTGTCGTCTTGCAGAGATAATACGCCGCGAATACAATCGGCAGAAAAAGATATATGAAGTAGAGCGATGAAAAAACCATTCTGACACTCCGGATTCGTTTGAATATTATGTATGTACATACATTGTTATTGTACCCTATCGACGGCGCAATATCAAGGCTTTTACATGTGAATTTTCTTTTATTTTTTGCCCGTTTCCCGATCTTCTTCCCGTAGCGCGGCAAAGCCGTATCCCAAAAGTTATGTCAACCTCGGCGTGTCTGCCGAAGCCGCAGCCTGAAAATGAAGAAACGCTCCCTTCCGAGAGCGTTTCCGATGGATCCGTATTTATCTTTCCTCGACGGTTTTTCCCGTCATCGCCTCGATCTCCAGCGCGAAACACAGGACGCCGGCACCGCTCGAGCGCACCTCCTGTTCGATGTAATCCTCATCGTCAGTGAATTTCCGGCTCAGCTCCCGGCTGATTTCAATCGCGCGGGCGTGATCCGTGATTTCACGGATTCTGCCGAAAACAATCACGCTGCGGATGGTCAGCCACCAGTTTCCGCCCCGCTTTTCACCGGGGGTGTAAACGCAGAAGGAAGCCTTTTCGCATCCGCGCATCGCGTCGATCTTGTGCCCGGCGCGTCCGCTGTGAAAATACAGACATCCGTCCTGCTCGCTGTAATAATGATTGATCGGCAGACCGTACGGATAGCCGTCATCGCCCAGAAGCGAGAGCACGCCGCGCTTCTCGTTTCTGAGAATCTCAGCGCACTCCTCCCGGGAAAGCGCCTGCTTTTCCCGCATCATTTTACGGAACATTCCGTTCACCTTACGCTTTCTGTTTTTTCCGGACCGCGAAACCCGCGACCGAGTAGCCGATCACCATCAGCAGATTTGCGAACGCCACGAGAGCGGAACCGAACATGTGGTACGAGTGCGCGCTCAGCGGAATCGAGAAGAGCTCGAGAAGCTTGAGCAGGAACCAGCCGATCGAGAGCAGCAGCGCGAAAACTAGGAAAACCACCTTGAGCGCCGCGCCGTTCGGACGGATCGTCACAACCAGCCACCAGAGCAGCGTGATAATCAGAAGAGACGCGACATAAAGATAGATCTCCTCACCGTATTCGTACCGCATCAGCGTGCGGCCCCTTGTGATCATATAGAATTTTGAAACTGAGAAACCGATCAGCAGAACTGTCCACGGAAGCGCCGTGATCCAGGGAGATTTTTTCGTATGGCAGAGGAAAAGGAGCATCGCGAAGAAATAGGGAAACACCGTCGCCGCCCCCTCAAGATAGATCGCGAGACGGTACTGCCGGATTCCGCCGAGCATGATCGAAAGAAACGTTTCACGCATATAGATCATGTTATCCATCAGAAGATAGTAGCTTCCGACCGCAGCGGTAAGCAGCGCGAAGATGCAGAAGAGCCAGGCCGGAACAGGCCATCCC
>ONSY01000138.1 GCA_900320605.1 uncultured Eubacteriales bacterium
TCCGATATCCGCTTAAGATAAGCACATATATAAAAAAGGCCCCAATCAAAGAAATGGACACGATTTTCTCTCCCGCCCTTCCTGACGGATAGGAAATCGCATCCGTTTCTTTTTTAAAGTGCGTAAACATTCCGCGCCGCCTTTCCTCATATTTCAATCCTTCAATACTGTTTGAAGAAAAACCTGCGATCCGGGGCAGGAAATAATCAGGCGTAATATATATCTCTTGAGGAAGCTGTTAACTGCAGTCTCCGTTCACCCACTGTGATTGTATTACAAAAATCATATCCGCTTCTGCTGTTTTTGGAGTATAATGAAAAAGAACAAGTAATAGAGAAAAGGAGGACGACAGAACGTGAAATACCTAAAACAGTTCCTGATCATTCTGGGGATTACATTTATCGGAGAAATCCTCAAAATGTACATCCCTTTTCCGATACCGGCAAGTATATACGGAATGGTCATTCTGTTCGCATGCCTCATGACGGGAATCATAAAGCTGGAATCCGTCAAGGAAACCGGGAAATTTCTCATAGAAATCATGCCGGTCATGTTTATTCCCGCGGGGGTGGGACTTGTAAGCAGCTGGAATACGCTCAGGCCGATCATCTTTCCCACATGCCTGATTACAGTTGCGGCAGTTTTCACGGTTATGGCAGCAACAGGCTGGATATCACAGATCGTAATCAGAAAGTCAGGTGACAGCAAAAATGAATGATTTATTCCGTGATTCCCTGTACGCAGGGGTAACATTGAGCCTGGCCGCTTATATGCTCGGTGTTGTACTGAAGAAACGCTTCCGTCTGGGGATTTTCAATCCGCTTCTCGTCTCTATCGCTGTTTCGATTGTCGTGCTTCTTCTTGGAAAGATTGATTACGAAGTCTATAATGACAGCGCAAAATATCTGGGATATCTTTTAACACCGGCGACAGTGTGTCTGGCGATTCCCCTGTATGAAAAATGGGAACTCCTGAAAAAAAACTATACGGCCGTGCTTCTGGGACTGCTGGCAGGCGCGGTTACCAGTTTGTCAACGGTGTTCGTACTGTCCCGGATCTGCGGGCTGTCTCATGAAGAATATGTCACATTTCTCCCGAAATCCGTTACCACGGCAATCGGAATGGGAATATCCGAAGAGCTTGGAGGATATGTGACAATTACGGTGGCGGTCATTATTCTTACCGGAGTTTTTGGAAATGTTGCCGGAGAGATGATCTGCAGAATACTTCGCATCAAGAATCCTGTTTCGAAAGGCCTCGCTTTCGGTGCTGCCTCTCACGCGATCGGGACCTCAAAGGCGATTGAAATAGGGGAAGTTGAGGGTGCGATGAGCGGACTGGCCATCGCGGTTTCCGGAATCATCACGGTTGTACTTGCGCCGGTTTTCGCGCGGCTGATGTAGATTTCCGGCAGATGTTTTTTGCCTCACCAGATTGATTTATCCTCCGGCGTTACGTTTCATTAAAAACGAACTGGTTAATGCCATTGAGCCGCCGAAAAATCCCTGTGACCGGGCAGTAAAGAAACGGCGTTTCCAGGATCCTTTCCGATAAGAAGCTGTCTGATTGAGTCGATGGAAAAACCAGGCGCCCGCAGGAGTCAGATGATCTTCCTCCGCTTCACATCATCTTCGGAGTACAACCTCCTTCCGGCGTGAATCTCTCATGTTTAATAACACGAGCTTCCAAAGCCGCTTTAAGCGGCGGAATAAATAACGGCGGATACGCCTGAAAATCAGATGCTCCGTTTAAGGCGCAAAAAACATGCCGAAGGCGGCACAATCTCCACTGATCAGGTAGTCCGTGGTTATCTGCCTGCATCTATGCCGCCATCCTGCTGACCGTATCATTCATCGCCAGCAGATCGGCATAGACACATGAGGTTCTGCGCATTACTGCAGGAACTTTTGTCTCCAACAATGACCTTGCCGTCTCCGGCAGGGGTTTTATAATTTCCCGGATCAAATATCTCGCTCCGATATTGTAGGATGCGGACAGGTCGCA
>ONSY01000229.1 GCA_900320605.1 uncultured Eubacteriales bacterium
ATCCCACATGAATAATATGCGGAACGTGCCCGAAGGGATTCGAACCCCCGACCCACGGCTTAGAAGGCCGTTGCTCTATCCAGCTGAGCTACGGACACAGATGGAAAAAATACTGTTACTTTCACGGAAGTGAAACGAACGGGAAAGTAACAAAAAACGTCGTCAACGTAAGACATTATATGATAAAGTCGCTGTGTGTGTCAACAACTATTTTTCCGATTGTACCCTTTTGACTTTATTCTCCGAGTTCGGCGATAAAGCCAAGAGCCCTTGACGCATTTTCCGTTCCCGGAAAACGTTCCGTAACCTGTGTATATGTTTCCTTTGCTTTGGCCTTGTCGCCGTTCTGACGGTAAGCGTCTGCCAGCGCAAACAAAGCATCGGAATTCTCCGAATCAAACATCACCGCTTTCTTGTAATTCTCGATGGCCGAAGTATAATCCATGATCCGGAACGCTTCGTTTCCGGCTTCATAATACTGTCCGCCCACGGTTCCGCCAACGGCAGACATCATCAGCTCGTACATCTGCTTGAACTCTTCCGTTGCCTTCTGATTCACATAGGTTTCGTCAATATTGGAAAGATATCCGGCGATCACCATCGTATCGCGGGATTCACCCTTGTCGTATTCAATCTGTGCAAGCATGAGGTTCTTCAGCGCCCCGTTTTCGCCTTCCGAGCTTTCGTAGGATTCGAGTCTCTCGGCGGTTTCCTCAAGCTGCTTGTTAAGCGAATTATAATTCTGCTTAAGTTCCTCGTTCTCGGCGCTCTTGCTTGCCAGTTCATCCCTTGCCTGGTTTAACTCCTGCTCCACGCCGCTTTCGTTCATTTTCACGCGGATCGGTCCGAGTAAAAACCATCCGATGGCAAGACCGATCAAAAGTCCGACCGCAATATTCAAAAGCAGTCCGAAGCCCTTGGGCTCCTTGCTTGTCTTTGGCTGGATGATCACATCGTTGCCGCTTTGCATGTAAACGGCGTTGCTGGTTTCCTTCTTCTTGAAGTTACGGGACTCGTCAAGACCGAGCATTTCGTTCACTTCACGTAAGTAGTGATTGGTCAGAACGTTTCCGATGTCGATTTTACGGCAGGGTTCGAGCTCGCGCTTGGCCTTCTCCCAGTCCTCTTCACGGATGTATAAAAGGGCAAGCAGCTGTCTTGCCTTCAAAAGCTTGGGGTTTAAGTTGACGATTTTACGAAGCTGGATCTTCGCCATATCCACACTGCCCTGCTTGCAGTAATTCAACGCAAGGTTGTATTTGTGGATGGTGGTGTTGATGCCGTCCAAAGCCGCCGGATTGGACTGAACCATTTCGATATAGTCCGTGGCAATGTTTTTCTCCGGCTGGTAGGTCGTGGAAATAACCCACTCCGTCAGCGCTTCGACAAGCTCGCCCAACTCAAAATACACCAGTCCCAGAAGGTTTCTGGCCTGGGTATTGACTTTATTCAGTTTCAGGCATTGCCGCAGCTTCTCTTTGGAACCGGTCAGATCCCTGACCTGTGCCCTCTCAAGACCTTCGTTATAGTATTGATTGGACAGATAAATCAGTTTCTTGTAGGTTCCGACATCCGCACCGCAGGCGGTACAGAAATCTTTTTCGGACAAAGCGCAGCCACACTTGTAACAGTTCATGCGCTTATCCCCTACTGTACGGTATATTCCTGTGCTTCCTCGCCTTCCTTGACGGTCTTGACGATTAAGTCAATCATGTCCGCAAGGTCATGCTGCGCAATCGCTTCTTCAGCGTCCTGCACCTCAAGGCTTGGATGAAATTTCTTTAATTCATTTTCAAAATCAATCACGATTTTTCCCCTAAATAACGCTTAACTCTACCGATAGGCAAATAGATATTATACAGTCTTTAGCCTAATGTTGCAAGACGTTCCTTTACCTGCTCCATCATCTGGGTATATTTCTCAAGTTTCGCTTTCTCCTCGGCGATTTTGGCTTCGGGTGCCTTGGAAATGAAGCGTTCATTGCTTAACATGCCGTTTACTCTGGCAAGTTCGCCCTCAAGACGTGCCTGTTCTTTCAAAAGACGCTCTTTCTCCGCATTTAAGTCAACGAGTTCGGCAAGCGGAATATAGATATTGGCATTTGCGATCACTACGGATACCGCATCATCGCCGATGCCTGCCTTGTCTGCCTGAACATTAACCTCGGAAGCGGATGCAAGTGTTGCGAAGAAGAGTTTGCCCTTCTCGAAAATGGAACGCATGTCTTCTTTTTCACTGACAACGTATACGGCCGCCTTCTTTGAGGGAGGAACATTCATGCCGGTACGTGCATTACGGATGCCTCTTACGGCTTCCTTCATGATCTCGATTTCTTTCTCTTCCTTCGCAAAATCCCTGTCGGTGCTGAACTTCGGCCAGGAAGAAATCATAATGGATTCTTCCTCATCCTGCAGCGTGCAGAAAATTTCCTCGGTGATGAACGGCATATACGGATGAAGAAGCTTGAGTGCATCGATCAATACGGTCTTTAAGGTCCAGAGTGCCGCATTCTGACTTGCCTTTGCGCTTTCTTCCTTTGCCCAGAGTCTGGGTTTAACCATCTCGATGTACCAGTCGCAAAGCTCATCCCAGATAAAATCGTAAACCTTCTGTACCGCGATACCGAGCTCGTAATTCTCCATATTGTCGGTAACTTCTTTGATGACACGGTTTAATTTGGAAAGGATCCACTTGTCAACAGGCTCCAAATCGCCTGCTGCCGGAGCGGTCACTTCCTTGCCTTCCATGTTCATCATGATGAAACGGGAAGCGTTCCAGATCTTGTTGGCAAAATTCCGGTTAGCCTCCACTTTTTCATAGTAGAAACGCATGTCGTTTCCGGGGGCGTTTCCGGTCACCAGCGTAAGCCGCAGTGCATCGGCGCCGTATTTTGCGATGATCTCCAGGGGATCGATACCGTTCCCGAGGCTCTTGCTCATCTTCCGCCCCTGGGCGTCACGTACCAGACCGTGGAAAAGCACGGTATGGAAAGGTTTCTCACCCATCTGCTCATAGCCGGAAAAGATCATGCGGATGACCCAGAAGAAGATGATGTCATAACCGGTCACCAGCACATCCGTCGGATAGAAATAACGGAGCTCCGGTGTATCA
>ONSY01000077.1 GCA_900320605.1 uncultured Eubacteriales bacterium
CTCGGTCTCTTCCTTTACGGAATGGAAACAATGAGCGACGGCCTGAAGAGTACATCTGCGGATGCACTGCGGCGCGCGCTGGAAAAGGCGACATCCAACCTGTTCAAAGGTTTTCTGCTCGGCTTTCTGATTACAGCGGTGATCCAGAGCTCCACGGCAACACTTGTTCTCGCAGCAGGTCTGATCGGTGCGGAGATCATGACACTTCGTCAGGGAATCTCGATCGCTATGGGCGCGAGCGTCGGTACGACTGTTACCGGTCAGATCGTGCGTCTGGTGGATCTTGGCGGAGGAGATGGGGTTATGAAGTATCTTCAGCCGTCCACCTTTGCGCCGGTCGCGATTATTCTCGGAATTATTCTGATTATGTTCATCAAGCGCCGCGGCGCGCGCAATATCGGACTGATCGCGATGGGATTCGGGATTCTCTTCATCGGACTGATGACCATGACATCCTCAATGAAGCCGCTCTCCGAATCAGAATCGTTCATGAACTTTGTAGTCGGAATATCTGACAAGCCGATTCTCAGTCTGCTTGTCGGGTTTGTGCTGACACTGGTTGTTCAGAGCTCTTCGGCTTCGGTCGGTATTCTTCAGACACTTTCCTCAACCGGAGTTATGACGTTCAGATGTTCCTACGGATATATCCTGGGAGCAGCGATCGGAACGAGCGTTGTAGCCATGCTGCTGTGCATGATCGGCTCGAAACAGGATGCGAAACGTCTCGGCATCGTTAATCTGATTGTCAGCTGTATCGGAGCGTTTGTCTTTATGATCGCAATGACCATTCTCGGCCATTCCGGTGCGCTCGGATCGCTGTGGGAAAAGAATGTGACAAGCGGAATCATTGCGAATTTCCAGATGATTTTCAAATTGACAACGGCCATTATACTGCTTCCGTTTGCCAGAGTGTTTGAAAAACTGTCAAAACGCATCATCCCGGATAAATCAGTCAATGACGGGGAAGATGATGAGGCGCGTATTGCCCGTGAGCTTTCGGTTCTTGATCCGCATCTTTTCAATTCTCCGGCTCTTGCGCTTGCCAACGCAGAGAATGTCGTGGTTCAGATGGGGGATCTTGCGTATAAGAACTACTGTGCCGCGGTTGAACAGGTGTTTTCCTGTGAAGATGATCGTACGGCAAAAATCCAGTTCCGCGAGGAGCTGCTGGACCGTATGGCGGACTCGATGAACCGATATCTTGTCGGGCTTTGGCCGCATCTTGTCTCCGATCACGAAAACGATCAGCTGACCTATCTGATGCAGAATTTTGAACTGTTTGAGCATATCGGCGATATGTCGCAGAATATCAACGAAAACGCAATTGCTTTGCGGGATCAGAATCTGAAACTTTCCGAAACCGGACTGGAGGAAATCAGAAAGCTTTCGGAAGCGGTGGAGGAAGCGTTGGATCTTGCCATCCGTGCCTTTATTACACGCGATTCCGTTTTCGCCCGGCGCGTTGAACCCCTGGAGGAGGTCGTCGATGATATGGGCGAGCTCTATAAGCAGAATCACATGAACCGCCTGAAGAACGGAGACTGCGAAATTCAGACAGGTCTGTATTTCGTGGATATTATCCTCAATTTTGAGCGTATCAGTGATCAGGCTTCCGATATGGCGGTCTATACAATCGCCTTGAAAGACCGTGAGGTTAAGGGACGCGAGCATGAATATCTCCATAACATGCATCACGGTTTTGATCCCGAGTACTGGAAAATGTTTGAAGAGTATCACCTGCGTTTTCTCGGAGAAATTCCGGACAGCAACGGAGAACCGAACAGCGTGTCATGATGACGAAAGTACCCGATCCGCCGGCTGAAAAGCGCGGATCGGGCCTTTTTATGTACCGATGCGCACGGCAAAGATTGTACAGGTTCGTTCTCACAGTGATTCTGAACATTTTCTGAACAGTGATTCTGAACACTTTCTGAAGGACTTGAAATCGTGGAAGGTATATGGTACAATCAATAAAAGAAGAGATTTTCCGGTACACTTTTTTGTGAATCGAGAACAAAAGGAGGCACTTTTTTCGATGAAAAAAGAAATTCGTGATAATCAGGCCATTTATGCGCATCTTCTGGATTTCGATCCGATTCACCGCAAATTCGTCGCGCCGGAGAAAAAGTCGGCGATTGATCCGTCCGCTGGTTCAAAAGTGAGCATGCCTTCCGCGGGATTAGGTCTCGGTACAGGCGGATTTGAACCGGTGCACGCGGCTCGTACCCTCGACGACGGACGGGTGGAAATCACATATTTCGCGCCGGATGCCAAACGCGTTGAAATTGCCGGTATGGGCGGTTCTATGCCAGGACGATATGATCTTGAACCGCAGGGAGACGGTTACTGGCGCGTTCTGATCGACGATGTGGGACCCGGATTCCACTTCTGTGTTTTCATTGTTGACGGAGTGCTGACTTTCAGCCCGACGATGCCTTTCGGTTATGGCTTTTCCTATGTAATGAACTATTTTGAGGTTCCGGATCCGAACGAGGATTTCTACCTGCTCAAGGATGTTCCGCACGGAGCAATCCGCATGGAACTGATGAAGAGTGAACGTACCGGCAGATACCGCAACCTCTGGGTATATACGCCACACGGCTATGATACCTCCGGCAAAAGATATCCTGTCATGCATATTCTTCACGGCGGCGGAGAGAATGAAGCGGGCTGGTTCTGGCAGGGCAAACTCAATTACATTGCGGATAATCTTATCGCTGAGGGAAAGTGCGAGGAAATGATTATCGTCGCCTCATCCTTTGCCGCAATGAGAGAACTCGATGACGGGAAATTCATCAACGACAGTTTCCCGAAGGTAATGGTTGACGAAATTGTTCCTTTTATCGATGCGAACTACCGTACGATTGCTGACCGCAATCACCGGGCGATGGCGGGCCTTTCCGCAGGCGGCAGCATGGCACGTCAGATTGCACACGGATTCCCTGAGACTTTCGCGAATCTGGGTCAGTTCAGCTGCGGCGCCGGTTTCTCGGTTACCGGTATTTCAACCGTGGAGAACAAGCTCTTCCCGGGTCCGATGGGTTCTCACCCGGCTGAGATGACGGAAAAATATCAGAAGCTGTTCTCGTCACCCGAATCATATAATAAGACAATGGATCTTACCTTCATTACGTGCGGAACCGATGACCCGCGTCATCAGTATACAGAGCCTCAGGTGAAGGAACTTCGCGACATGGGATTCAATGTCGAATATTCCTGCTATCCCGGTCATCACGAGTGGGATGTTTGGCGCTATTCCGCACGCGATTACATGATCCGTCTTTTCAGAAAATAAAACCGCACAGTCAGGCTTTCCGATTTTTCGGAAAGCCTTTGTGTTTTTGTACGGCTGGAACCGCATACGGTAATCATAAAAAAAGGGTTGAGGTAACGTGTATTTTATGGTAAAATAAATGCTTGAAAAGGATTGTGGGAAGGAGACGGACGAATGGCGGTATACAGGACAGAATCCCCCGCACAGACTGCTGCTCTTGGTGAACAATTCGCCCGTAAACTTCACGGCGGAGAAGTGATCGCATTCAGAGGCGGAATGGGAATGGGGAAAACTGTCTTCACGTCCGGAGTTGCCCGCGCTCTGGGTGTTGAAAAAGGTGTGGCGAGTCCGACTTTCACGATTGTCCGGGAGTATGATGGCCGGATTCCGATTTACCATTTCGACCTCTACCGCATTACTTCTTTTGAGGACCTTTACTCCTGCGGCTTTTTTGACTACCTCGGCGGTGACGGAATTGTTCTGATTGAATGGAGCGAGAACTTTTCGGATTATCTTCCGGACAATACGGTTTTTGTCACTTTTTCACGCGGCAGTCGGGAAAATGAGCGGATTATTGAGATTTCGCCGTTTGAAACCCTTCAATCACCGGAATGCGTGTGATGGCTGTCAGGCAGAGACGGATACTGTAGGTGAACATGAAATGAGAATTCTTGCGATAGAGTCCTCCGCGGCAGCGGCATCCGCGGCTCTGTGGGAGGACGGAAAAATCAAATATGAAGCGATGATCAACAACGGAGAACGACACAGCCGTACGCTCTGCGCGCTTCTTGCAAGCCTGTTTGATCATACCGGACTTTCAGCCGGTGAGATCGATGCCTTTGCTGTTTCAGCCGGGCCGGGATCGTTTACGGGGGTCCGCATCGGCATTTCAATTCTTAAGGGCCTTGCTTTTGAAAATGGGCAGAAATGTATCCCGGTCTCTTCTCTGCTGTGTGCTGCGTGGCCGCTTAGAAACCGCGATGGTATCGTTTGCGCGGCTATGGACGCCCGTGTAGGCCGTGTTTACGGAGCTGTATTCCGCGCAAAGGACGGAAAGCTGACGCGGCTGACTGAGGATCAGGCTCTGCCGGTTCAGGAGTTTGCTGCGCTTGTCAGGGAGTATGGAGAACCGGCAGCGCTTTGCGGAGATGCGGTTGAGATTCTTAGACCTTACTGCGGTGACATGGTTTCACCGCTTACGGATCCCGGTGTCCTGCGTGCGTCCAGTGTTGCAGCGGCAGCGGCGGAACACCCTGAGTGGGCTGTGCCTTCCGAGAATATTGCCCCGGTTTATCTTAGCCTGTCAAGGGCGGAGAAATAATCAGCACTGTATCCGGTGGCTGAAGCGCGATGACTGCAGCACACCGGGACAAATATTTAAAAAATTAAAACCAGAAAAGGTGGGAACTGCAATGATCTCTGTCGGCTGTGACCACGGCGGTCTTGTCTTAAAGCAGGCTATCGTGGCGTATCTCAAAGAAAACCATATCGATTATATCGATCACGGGACATTCACTGAAGAATCTGTAAACTATGCTCCTTATGCATTCAAGGTGGGTTCGGATATCCTCAGCGGCAGGGCAGAGAAAGGGATCCTCTGCTGCGGCACCGGAATCGGTATCTCAATGGCGGCCAATAAGATGAAGGGCATCCGCGCCGCTGTTGTCACGAATGAGTTCTGCGCTGAGATGACCCGGCGTCACAATGATGCGAATATTCTCTGCATGGGCGGACGTGTCATTTCACCGGAGATGGCTGTTAAGCTGACTGAAATCTTTTTAAACACTCCGTTTGAGGGCGGCCGTCACGCGATTCGCATCGCTCAGATTGCCGCGATCGAAAACGGTGAAGAATTATAAAAACAATTAACGGAGGAATCTATATGGAAAAGAACGTATTTGTAATGGATCATCCGCTGATCCAGCATAAGCTGACCCATCTTCGTGACAAGAATACCGGAACAAAAGAGTTCAAGGAACTTGTCTCAGAAATCGCGACGCTCGAATGCTACGAGGCAACACGTGACCTTCCTCTTCAGGATATCGAAATTGAAACGCCGATGGGCAAAGCGACAACAAAGGTTATTGCAGGCAGAAAGCTTGCGTTCGTCCCGATCCTTCGTGCCGGTCTCGGAATGGTCGAAGGTGTTTTGAATCTGGTCCCCGCCGCAAAGGTCGGTCATATCGGACTTTATCGTGATGAGAAGACGCTCAAACCGGTTGAGTACTACAACAAACTGCCTCATGATATCGAGGAACGTGATGTTATCGTCCTCGATCCTATGCTCGCAACCGGCGGAAGTGCCATCGACGCGATTACGATCATTAAACGTTCCCATCCCAGAAGCATTAAATTCATGTGCATTATTGCTGCTCCGGAAGGTCTTGAAGCGCTTTCAAAAGAACATCCGGATGTTCCGATCATCTGTGCGGCGGTTGATGAAAAGCTCAATGATATCGGTTACATCGTTCCCGGCCTCGGTGACGCCGGAGATCGTATTTTCGGTACAAAATAAATTATTGGTTCGGAATGCATTTGATATCATTCCCAATCTGTATTACGTGTTAAAAAGGAAAGCCCCGGCGGATGCCGGGGCCTTCTATGTATTTCGGGGTCAGAAAGATTTATACCATGTCTTCCGGATGAAAATTCCTGTCGAACTCTTCCGCGGTGAGCAGCCCGAGAGACAGTGCAGCTTCACGCAGGGAAATATTCTCGGCATAGGCTTTCTTAGCGACTTTTGCCGCATTTTCATATCCGATCAGCGGATTGAGCGCTGTAACGAGCATCAGGGATCGCTGAAGATTTTCTTCCATTTTAACTTTGTTGGGGCGAATCCCTTCGACGCAGTTTATACGGAAGGACTCTATCGCCTCTGAGAGAAGAGAAACCGACTGCAGAAAATTATAGGCAATGACCGGCATGTAGACATTCAGTTCAAAGTTGCCCTGTGACGCGGCAAAGGAAATTGCCGCATCATTGCCGAAAATCTGTACGGCGACCATTGTCAGTGCTTCACACTGCGTCGGATTGACTTTGCCCGGCATGATGGAAGAACCGGGCTCGTTCTCCGGAATGAACAGCTCTCCGAGACCGGCGCGGGGGCCAGAGGCAAGAAGCCGGATATCGTTGGCGATTTTCAACAGATCGGCGGCGAGTGCCTTAACTGCACCGTGTGCAGAGACAAGTTCCGATTTGGAAGTAAGAGCGTGAAACTTGTTTTCAGCGGTAATAAATGGCTTTCCTGTATCGGCGGCAAGTTCGGCGGCCGCTTTTTCCGCGAATCCTTTCGGAGCGTTAAGGCCGGTACCTACAGCGGTACCTCCGAGTGCGAGAGAGCAGAGCGGCGGCAGCGCAGACCGGATCAGGTTTATGCCGGTTTCAACAGAAGCGCGCCATCCGCTGATTTCCTGTGAAAACAGGATCGGAACTGCGTCCTGAAGGTGTGTTCTGCCGATTTTCAAGACGCCCTTGTTTTCTTCTTCGAGACGGGAAAAACACTCTGCGAGGGCCTGTGCGGCGGGCAGAAGCTTATTCTCGAGAGCCAGAACCGCCGCGATCTGCATCGCGGTCGGGAAGGTATCGTTGGAACTCTGGGACATATTCACATCATCGTTCGGATGAAGAAGCTTTTCCGAGAGAAGTTCATTTCCGCGGTTGGCGATAACCTCATTGACGTTCATGTTAGACTGGGTGCCGCTTCCTGTCTGGAAAACGACAAGCGGGAAATGATCCCAGAGTTTTCCTTCCAGTATTTCATCACAAACCCAGCCGATTGCTTCAGCCTTTTTTGCGGTCATACGATCCGGCTGCAGTATGGCATTCGCGCGGGCTGCGGCTTTCTTCATACGCGCGAAAGCGGACAGTATCTCACGCGGCATTTTCTCGTTTTCAACACCGATTTTAAAATGATCGGCACTTCGCTGTGTCTGTGCACCGTAGTATTTGTCAGCGGGTACAAGAACTTCACCCATGGAATCATGTTCTTTACGGTATTCCAATTGTTTCGACCTCCTTTGACGCAGAAGGAAATGAAGTGCATGATCAATGGGAACCGTTTGAGTTTCCTTAGTCATGCTAATTGATGATTTACGCGTATTATAATACTGTTTTTTCACTGTTTTTTCAATCGGTTTTCTTTCTTTAATGAAAATTTTTAAAAAAAATTGCATTGCTGTTTCAGTTCCGTTATAATTATAACGTTTTTTTAGAAAGGAGACTTGCACATGGTAACAGCGGTTGTCGGAGCCAACTGGGGAGACGAGGGAAAAGGTAAAATTACGGATATGCTTGCACAGAAATCGGATATCGTCGTCCGTTTTCAGGGCGGCGCGAATGCGGGACATACGATCATCAACCCATACGGAAAATTTTCACTTCATTTACTGCCTTCGGGTGTTTGTACCCCCGGTGTTGTCAATATCATCGGAAACGGCGTTGCATTTGATATTCCGAAATTTCTTGCGGAACTTAGCTCATTGGAGAAACGCGGTGTTCCGAAGCCTGAAATTTATGTAAGTGACCGCTGTCAGATCATGATGCCGTATCATGTTCTTCTGGATACCTATGAAGAGGAACGGCTCGGAAAGAACGCTTTCGGATCAACAAAGAGCGGAATCGCTCCCTTCTATTCCGATAAATTCGCGAAGATCGGTTTTGAACTGTGCGAATTGTTCGATGAAGAATATCTTAAGGAAAAACTCGCCCGGGAGCTGGAAGTCAAGAACCTTCTGATCCGTGATATTTACCATAAGGAGGAACTCTCGTTTGAGGAAATCTTTGAAACTCTGCTTTCCTGGCGGGAGAAAATCCGTCCCTATCTCTGCGACACAGGCGCCTATCTTCGTAAAGCGAACCGTGAGGGAAAACGTATCCTGCTTGAAGGACAGCTTGGATCGCTCAAGGATCCGGATTACGGAATCTATCCGATGGTTACGTCTTCGTCGACTCTGGCCGGTTATGCGGCCGTGGGCGCAGGATTGCCGCCTTACGCGATTGATGAGATCATTGTAATCACAAAGGCCTATTCCAGCGCTGTCGGTGCGGGGGAGTTCGTTTCAGAAATCTTCGGTGAGGAAGCTACGCAGATGCGGGAGCATGGCGGTGATGCCGGTGAATACGGAGCCACCACTGGACGCCCGCGCAGAATGGGATGGTTTGACTGTGTGGCGACACGTTACGGCTGCGAGGTACAGGGAGCAACCGAAGCGGTCCTTACCGCTATCGACTGCCTTTCCTATCTCGATGAGATCAAAATCTGTGTCGGATATGAATACAACGGACAGATCCTGCGTGATTTCCCGGTGACTCCGGTTCTGCGACGCTGCAAACCGGTTTTGAGATCTTTCCCGGGCTGGAAATGCGATATACGCGGCATACGCGAATTTGAAAAGCTTCCGAAAGAGGCACGCGATTATATTCTGTTTATCGAGCAGGAGATCGGTGTTCCGATCAAGATCGTCTCTACTGGCCCTGACCGTGCTGATTTTATAGACCGCAGTGATTCCATGTGATTTTCAGTCGTGAAACAGGTTGTGCCCTCATTCATCTGAAATTTCAATAAAAAACAGCAAAGCCCGGATTTCTCCGGGCTTTGTGTTATTTCGGACAGAATTGCGGTTTATACGGTCACCAGTCTGACGAGAACCCGTGTCATGATCCCGATCGCGTCAGCAGGAATGAATTCGTGAATGCTGTGATAATTCTCTCCGCCTGTGCACAGATTCGGGCAGGGCAATCCCATGTATGAAAGACGGGCGCCGTCTGTACCGCCCCTGATCGGGCAGATCTTTGTTTCCAGGCCTTCGGCCTCGAGCGCTGCTTTCGCCCGATCAATCAGATGCATGTGCGGCTCAATCATCTCTTTCATATTGTAGTAACTGTCACGAAGCTTCAGTGTAAATGTTCCCTCACCCCAGATCCCGTTGAGATACGCGGTAAGGTTCTGAAGAAATGTCTTGCGGGCTTCGAATTTCGCGCGGTCGTGATCACGGACAATCATTGATATTTCAGCAGAGCTTTCATCACCGGAAATCTGTGCGACATGATAGAATCCCTCGTATCCCTCTGTATGTGCGGGTGTTTCCGCGGGAGGCAGCATGGAGATAAAGTCAGCTGCGAGAAGCACCGCGTTTTTCATTTTGTCTTTCGCGGAACCGGGGTGAATGTTGAGCCCGCGGATTGAAACCAGAGCAGAAGCGGCGTTGAAGTTCTCGTATTCCAGTTCACCAAGAGCGCCGCCATCCACTGTATAGGCGTAATCCGCGCCGAATCGCTCAAGATCGAAGTGATCCACTCCTTCACCGATCTCTTCGTCGGGCGTAAAGGCAATTGCTACTTTTCCGTGCGGAATTTCCGGATGCGACAGAAGATATTCCGCTGATGAAACAATCTCCGCGACGCCGGCTTTGTCATCCGCGCCGAGGAGCGTTCTGCCGTCTGTAACGATCAGATCCCGGCCGATGTAGTTTTTTAGGAACGGGTAGGAACGTTCAGAAATAACGTCACCGGAAAGCAGATGAATGTCTCCGCCCTCATATCGGATGACCTGCGGATTGACGCCTGCACCGGATACAGCCGGAGAGGTGTCCATATGCGCAATCAGTCCGTATACGGGAGCAGCTTCATATCCTTTTGTCGCAGGAATAGAAGCGTAAACATAGCAGTGATCATCCAGAACAACATCGGAAAGCCCGAGGGTCTGCAGCTCATCGCGGAGAACCTGGGCAAGTGTGAATTCCTTATCGGAGCTTGGGGAGGTTCCCGATGTTTCGCTTGAAGTCGTCTCGATTTTTACATATTTTAAGAACCGTTCCATTTTTCACCTCGTCTTCGGCTGAGTCAATATCCTGACACTCCGAATGATTATATTGATATGACAGCGGAAAAGCAAACTATCCGACGAAACCCGTCGGCGCATAGTTTTTGCGAAGCATTGTGTGTTCTCCTCGGCCGTTATGAATCCAGACATTCATGACCAGGCCGACTCCGAAATAGAGACACATCGCGGAGGAGCCGCCTGCGGAGAAGAAGGGGAGTGTGACGCCCATTACGGGCAGAAGCGCGAGACACATACCGATATTGATAATCGACTGTGAGGCGATCATCCCGAAAAATCCGAAGCAGATGACGGAGCCTTCCGTATCGCGGGCGGAAAGCGCTATGCGCAGTGTCAGCCCGAGAAGCGCCAGCAGCAGAAGAAGAACGAGCATGCATCCGAAGAATCCGAGTTCTTCGCCGATGGTAGAGTAGATATAGTCGCTGTGCTGGAAAGGCACAACTCCTGCCGTGGTGCGCGGACCCTTGAATAGACCCTGACCTGTCAGCCCGCCGGACCCGATGGAAGTACGGCCTTGAACCTGCTGATAAATGATATCGGAATCAAAGGCGGGATCATCAAGATGGAAGACCGCCGTGAAACGTGTTTTCTGATATTCCTCAAGGAACCCAAACTTCCAGGCAAGCGGAACGGCAATCAGAATTGCGGCGAAAGTGGCGATAAAGTACCGGAGTTGGACACCGGCACCGAAAGCCATCATCAGGAACATGCAGAAGAAGATCATTCCCGCACCGTCGTCTCCCTGCAGGTGACAGAGTGCCATCGGAACAAGTGCGTGCAGAGCAAGCAGAGCAACGTGCAGAAAGCGGGTCAGTTTCCCGTTTTCCTTGACGATTGAAATATGTTTTGCGAAAGTAACCATAAAGCCTATTTTTACAAGTTCCGACGGCTGGAATGTACGGCCTCCGATATTAATCCAGGCACGCGCATCAACGCCTCCGGAAGAGGAAACTGAGGTCGCGAAAGCCAGGGTGTAGAGCATCAGAAAGACGCAGAATCCCCCGATGAGATACCAGAAGTTTCCGTACTCGCGGTAGTCGATGAGCGTAATGATAAAAGCCACCGCGTAGCCGATCAGCACGGCGGCGAGCTGGGTTTTGAAATAATTAGTGTAATAGGCGCGCTGTGCGCTTTTGAGCATCAGAAGCGAGAAAGCCGAGATAATAAACATCAGAAGAAGAAGCGGCTTATGAACGCGTTTGAAGTAGCTGAGCGCTTTGGATTTAATCGTTCCCATCTTCCGTTTCCTTTACCTGTAAGGTATAATGAATGCATACGAGAAAAGTATAGCAGAAAGCCCGGCGTATTTCAAGAAATTCGGCATTTTTTAAGGAAAAATCCCAAAAATTCTTGACTTTCATATTTCCGTATGATATAGTAAATAAGCCGCGTGCCAGGAGGCTTTTTAAGTGAGTAATCCGCCTTCGGCAGCGAGTCTATGGAAAAGGCAGGAATGCTTAAAATGTTCGCAGTTATCGAAACCGGCGGCAAGCAGTACAAGGTTCAGTACGGCGATGTTATCTTTGTCGAAAAGCTTGCAGCACAAGAAGAAGAAAACGTGGAATTCCCGGTCGTAGCGCTTTGCGGCGAAGACGGTGCTCTCAAGGTTGGAGCTCCCTATGTCGACGGCGCTAAAGTCCTCGGAAAAGTTCTCAAAACGGGCAAAGCCAAAAAAATTACGGTTATGACGTATAAGCCCAAAAAAGGCGAGAAAAGAAAACTCGGCCACAGACAGCCCTATACGAAGGTTCAGATTGAAGCGGTTGAAGGCTGATGACAAGAGCTGAAGTTTTGGTGACGGGTGAGGGCCGAATCAAAGGATTTCGCATAAGCGGACACAGCGGTGCCGGAGATTCCGGTGAAGATATTGTCTGTGCGGCAATTTCCAGTGCGGCTTATCTAACCGCTAACACGGTCACAGAAGTGATTCATGCTGACGCGATTGCTGAAGCCGAAGACGGTTATTTCTATCTTTCCGTTGCCAAAAAGGATCTCGGCAGATGTGCTGATGTCCTTAACGGCCTTAAGCTTCATCTTCTATCTCTGGAAGAACAGTATCCTGAAAACTTAAACGTATTTTATTTGGAGGTGTAAAGAATGCTGAAAATCAACATTCAGTTATTTGCTCATAAAAAAGGAATGGGCTCCACGAAGAACGGCCGCGATTCCGAATCAAAACGTCTTGGCGTAAAACGTGCTGACGGTCAGTTCGTACTTGCCGGCAACATCATCGTCAAGCAGCGCGGTACCCATATTCATCCCGGCGAGAATGTCGGCCGCGGAAGCGACGATTCTCTCTTCGCCCTGATCGACGGCAAGGTAAAGTTTGAACGCCTTGGCCGTGACCGCAAGAAGGTCAGTGTTTACAGCGCTGAGCAGTAAAAGCGAACACGAAAGCCCGGGTATGCCCGGGCTTTTTCATTACATTGTAGTTCCGTTAGAATACCGCTGAATCGCGGATGATATGTGGATGAGGTAATAAAATGACATACGAAGTTATTGTGACAACCAAACAACCGACATGCGGAGGGAAAGCTCCGACCAGATCGGAAATAAAGAATATAACCTGTGAGGACCCGCTTGAATATGTACGCAATCATGAAGAAGGAAAAAACGTGGAAATCACAGATGACGACGGTATTACGAAAACAATTCTCGCTTCCCGGGGTGATCTCTGGATCCGATATGAATTCTGTGAACTGTAATCGGGAAGATACAATCGACAGAAATCAGATAGAAATCGCATATTATTATTATTATTATTCAGTATAGCACGAGGCTGGTAAACATGTTTTTTGATACGGCACAAATCAAGATCAAAGCCGGAAACGGCGGGGCGGGAGCGGTATCCTTCCGCCGTGAAAAGTATATTGCATCCGGCGGACCGGACGGCGGAGACGGCGGAAGCGGAGGAAATATCGTTTTTGTCGCGGACGACCATTTGTCAACACTCGCGGATTTCCGGTATAAACGCAAGTATGTCGCTCAGAGCGGGGAAGGCGGACGAGGAAAGCGCTGCTTCGGAAAAAGTGCGGAAGATCTGATCATTCGTGTTCCCCGGGGAACTGTAGTCAGGGAAACACAAACTGGCCGGATCATGGCTGATATCTCTGATGACACACCGCAGATTCTTGCACGAGGCGGACGCGGGGGCTGGGGAAACGCGCATTTCGCGACTCCGGAACGACAGACGCCGCGTTTTGCCAAGCCAGGACTACCGGGCGAGGAATTTGATGTTACCCTTGAGCTGAAACTACTGGCGGATGTCGGTCTGGTCGGATTTCCGAACGTCGGTAAGTCAACGCTGATCTCCGTGGTCAGTGACGCAAAGCCGAACATCGCAAATTATCACTTTACGACTCTTTCTCCGGTACTGGGTGTTGTCCGTATACGTGAAGGAAGTTCCTTTGTCATGGCTGACATTCCCGGTATCATAGAGGGCGCGTCGGGCGGATTAGGACTTGGGCATCAGTTCCTGCGTCATATCGAACGCTGCAGAATGCTGGTCCATGTTGTAGATGTATCCGGGAGTGAAGGACGGGATCCGAAGGAAGATTTTGAGATTATTCTGGATGAGCTCGGTAAATTTGATGCTGAACTGGCAAAACGCCCGATGATTGTGGCAGGCAATAAATGTGATCTGACGAGTGATGAAGAAGTTGAAAAATTCGGAAAATTCGTAGAAGAACGAGGATATGCCTTTTTCCCGATTATGGCGGCGATACGCTACGGCGTAGATCCTCTGCTTAGGAAAATAGAGGAAATGCTTTCAGTTTTGCCGCCGATTTCACGTTTCGAACCTGAAAAACTCGAAAAGCCCGCTGAAGATTCAATCGACCGGAGAGAAGTTGCCATCAAGAATGAAGATGGGGTATATATTGTTGAAGGTGAATGGCTGCTGAATATAATGCGGACAGTTTCCTTTGATGATTACGAATCACTTCAGTATTTTGAACGTGTCCTACAGAAGTCCGGCGTTATTGACGCGCTTCGGCAGGCCGGCTGCGGTGAGGGAGATACCGTGAGCATTTACGACGTTGAATTTGATTTTATGGAGTAAAGAATGAATCAGTATTATTCTCCGGAAAAAGCCATGGAAACTGCAAGCACGCTGAATCTTGCTTTTTTGGGCGATTGTGTATATGAACTGTATGTTCGGGATACACTGGTACGCTGTTATCCGGACAAGCCTGCTCGGGAAATACACCGACTTGCAACGGAACTGGTATGCGCTACGGCCCAGGCAAAGGTTGCGGCGCATATATTCGATAGGCTGGATGAAGAGGAAAAGACAGTGTACCTGCGTGCTCGCAATGCGCACCCGGGTCATCTGCCGAAAAATGCGGCTCCAGCTGACTATCATGCTGCAACCGCAATTGAGGCCGTTGTGGGATATCTCTATCTGTGCGGCAAAAATGAACGGCTTGCAGAACTGTTTGAGCAGTCTGGTCTGTTCCCGGTGGAAGGAACATAATCATCAGTACATATAATCTATCAGAATATTACTGATTCGATATACAGATGAACGAGTCCACAGGGGTATACTTGAGGTGATGGCATGAGGAATATAGGCATTTTTGCCCATGTAGACGCGGGAAAAACCACACTCTCAGAACAGCTTCTTGTTCACAGTGGAAAACTGCGCAGTGCTGGAAGTGTGGATCGGGGAACAGCTTTTACCGATGATTTGCCAGTGGAGCGACGCCGAGGCATATCCGTACGGGCTTCATGTGTCGCCTTTACATGGAAGAATACAGAAATCCGCCTGATTGATACACCCGGTCATACGGATTTTTCCGCGGAAATTGAGCGTTCTTTCTGGGCACTGGACGCAGCGATACTGCTTGTCGACGCAGCAAAGGGAGTTGAACCTCAAACACAGGCGCTATTTCGAGCTCTGCGTGAGCAGGGACTGCCGTTCCTCATTTTTCTCAATAAAATGGATCGTGACGGTGTGAATCTAAATAGAACACTGAAAGAGATTGAGAACCGTCTGACAGATTCCGCTTTACCATTATGGGACAGTGAAAAAATGCTCGAAACGGCCGTTTCGAGCGATGATCAGTTGTTGGAACGTTATCTGGATGGCGAGGATATCTCAGATGCTGAAATCCGAAACATCATTTCTGTACTGACGTCAAAAGAGCAGGTTTATCCGGTACTATACGGGTCCGCACTGCATGATGAAGGAATTGAGACCTTACTCAACGCAATTGTAGAGTTTCTGCCTCCTCCGAAAAGCGAACCGGAGCTTTGCGGAGTCGCGTTTTCTACTGCACGTGATGTCCGAATGGGCCGTGGCCTTTGGGTTCGGCTGTTTGGCGGGTCACTGGAAAATCGGATGGCGATTGAGATCGAGGAAGGTATTGACCCGATGACCGGTGAAACAAGGAAAACACAGCGTAAGATTACCCGCCTGCGCGGCGCAAATGGACAGGACCTCGAATCACTGCGCGCCGGTGATGTAGGAATTGTCTTTGGGTTGGGTGATCTTCCGATCGGGTTTGTTTTCGGTAATGCCGAACTTCTGCCGCGTAAAGTATCTCCGGGACTGCTTCGTGAGCCACTGATTACAGCCAGTGTCTTTCCTAAGGACAAAGAGAAACTTGAGGAACTGCGAACTGCCTGTGCAGAACTGTCTTCTGAAGATCCGCTCCTCTCCGCGCAGTATCTTCCTGAACTCTCGCAAGTGCAGATCCGAGTGATGGGAAAAGTACAGCTTGAAATCCTGGAAGAAATTTTTTCAACACGTTTTAATCTGGAAGTTTCCTTCGGAGATCCGAAGATTATCTATCGCGAGACAATCCGTGAAAAAGCCCGCGGTTTTGTTGCCTACACGATGCCGAAACCATGTTGGGCAATACTGGAATTTGAAATCGAGCCTGCTGAACGTGGCAGCGGAGTTTCATATTCTTCGATTGTTGCGCCGCGCGACATCCTTCTGCGTTATCAGCATCAGGTCGAAAGCGCCATACCGCGAGCCCTTTCACAAGGACGTCTTGGTTGGCAGGCAACCGATCTGAAAATTACGCTTGTCGGTGGCGGCCATCACCTTATTCATACTCATCCGCTTGATTTTGTTGTTGCAACACCAATGGCTATCCAAGACGGACTGAAAAACGGCGGATCCGTTCTGCTCGAACCAATTCTTGAATGTAGGTTTATTGTTCCACTCGAACTTGTCGGACGTGTCATGAGTGATGTGCTTACGATGCGCGGAGAAATGGTTTCGACCTCATCCGATGAGGAAAGTGCTTCGCTCACAGCCTTGATTCCAGCGGCAACAAGCCTTGATTATCCGACTTCTTTCGCTTCGTTTACAAGCGGACGGGGAAGTATGAATACACGCCTTTTCGGATATCGGGAATGTCCAGCGGAGCTTGGTGAGACCGCACCGAGACGCGGGGTAGATCCACTTGATCGTTCCAAGTATATTCTTGCAGCTCGTAGTGCTCTGGATGGTAACATCTATTGATATATACTACTGGTTTTACGGAGTCTTGATGAAAAGAGATCAGGTTCCAAAAAAAATCCTTGCAAAACAACATGATGCGATATATAATGAGTACATCCTGTTTGGGCCATTAGCTCAGTTGGTTAGAGCTCCCGGCTCATAACCGGTTGGTCCGGGGTTCGAGTCCCTGATGGCCCACCAAAGGGTATACAGACGAACATCTTCTTTTTTTAACAGCAGTTTTGCCGTGAAGATAATGATCTGATACCATTACAAAAACGCCATCTTGGAGAAGTCCAAGATGGCGTTTTTGCATGAACAAAGGGTTCTGTAAGGCTCAAAAGAAAATAAACATCTAAACTGAATATGTTTATGATACCAAAAATCAGTATGCGTGTTTTACTTGAATGCACTCCTGTTGTGAAACATCGAGATTGACTCTGTGGGTACTCAATTCATGCTTGATGTTGTCAGGTAATTCAGAAATGCTAGGTAGTTCCTGTGATTAGAAGAATCGTTCTAAGAAAAAGGAAATCCAACAAAGTATAAGACAGAATCATTATTTATGACCAAACAAAAAGGAAATGGCAAATCCGTCAGAGTCAGTATGCTATACAAAATCCTCCCGACAGCGCATGATTAAGAAAACGCTATCGGGAGGATTTGCTATGTTTAGAACCTTATTTATTCTTACCATTATGTTATTGTACTCGGTTCAACTGGTTTGATAGATAAGGTACAATAAGTTGCGCAAATTCGAAAAATTAGAAAGACACGGTTTGCAGACTTTGTTAGAATGAAGTCGCGACACAAATATTCTGAAAGGAGAAAGCAAACCATGTCTGAGGAGATTGTGCGACTGAATGAGGAAATAATCAAGGGGCAGACAAGTCAAGAGATACATCCGTCTGGACGGCTTTTTATCTGTCACATAGAAATACAGTGAAACCAGTGTCATACCGCATGACTGGTGTTCCCATCATGACAGATTCCTCTCCTTTGAGTTTTCCTGAGATTATGTCTTTTACGGACTGTTCGACTATATCAATATAATCCGGGGTAAGGGGGAGATCAGAATGAGATGGCCAAATTTCATCAAATTCAGAAAGATGTTCCTTCAGATGCTCCATCCCATCCAGATATGCATTTAGATCTCTCTGTGGGCCGAACATAAAAATATCCCCATGTCGCTGAATCGGATCTCCGCTGAATAGAATACGCTGGACAGGATCAAGTATGGCAATGCTGCCGGGAGTATGACCTGGAATATGATAAATGATTAATTTCCGATCTCCCAAATCTATGACATCGCCGTCATGGACAGGAACGATCTTGCCGTCACAGCCTGCGTTTCTGTAGTTTTCTTCCTCTGCTGGATGCATATAGCAGAAATCAAACTCTGAGTTGGCGCCGATATGATCTCTGTCGGCATGTGTATTGAGTAATTCAAGAGGGAGATCAGTAAGAGACGCAGCGATTCCCCTAACATTCCTGAGACTAAGTCCGGAATCAATCAATAAAGCTTTTTCTTTTCCAGTTAGCAGGAAAAGCCGAAAATTGCCTTCAGCGATGATCCAGGTGTTATTGTTTTTTCTTTCCACAGTGTATTCCATTCTGTACCTCCTCGCATTATTTCTAGCTGCTATGAAAAGTGTATTATACATAATTATCATATCATGCTTGACTTTTTCAGACAAGTTGTTTTTTCGAAATCAGACATTTGATAAATGAAAACATTGTCTCGTGATTCTAATTTGCAAGATTTCTGAATTCATAATTAATAATAAATTCTTCTTTCACTGGATTGACAAAAGAAATCCTTTATGATACGTTTTCAAGCGAAAACAGATGAATATGATTCAGATTATATTTAGGATCATTTGCTGTAGAAACACAGTATACTCATAGCGTCAGGTTTTAGATCTTAATAGGGGGGTGTCATTTATGTGGCTGAATGTATTAGAGGGACTTACGATTCCATTCATCGGTACAGTTCTTGGATCTGCGTGTGTCTTTTTTATGAAAAGAGAGCTGGGCCGTACCATTCAGCGGGCTCTGACCGGATTCGCCGGGGGTGTAATGGTTGCAGCATCAATTTGGAGTTTATTGATTCCTGCGATGGAACTGAGTGAGAATATGGGAAAACTTGCGTTTTTACCTTCTTTCATCGGGTTCTGGATCGGAATTCTTTTTCTCTTGCTGCTGGACCGTGTGATCCCTCATCTGCACCTGAATGCGGAAAAGGCTGAAGGACCGAAAAGCAAGGCAAAAAAGACTACGATGATGTTATTAGCCGTTACGCTTCATAATATCCCGGAAGGGATGGCAGTTGGAGTTGTTTTTGCCGGACTGTTATCTGAATCAGCAGAGATTACGGCTGGAGGTGCTCTAGCACTTGCACTTGGTATCGCAATTCAGAATTTTCCGGAAGGCGCAATTATATCTATGCCTCTCCGTGCGGAAGGAAAAACAAAAAATAAAGCATTTATGAATGGAGCACTCTCTGGTGCAGTGGAGCCGGTCGGGGCACTGCTTACAATTCTTTTTGCAGGATTACTGGTTCCTGTGATGCCGTATCTTCTTTCCTTTTCGGCTGGCGCAATGATATACGTTGTAGTTGAAGAATTGATACCTGAAATGTCTGAAGGTGAACACTCCAATGTAGGAGTCGTTATGTTTGCACTCGGATTTACGGTTATGATGGCACTTGATGTGGCACTTGGTTAGACTTCAGAAATTATTATTATTTAGGGTGAAAAAGACTCTGAAAAAGGGAGTCCGAAAATTCATTTTAATGCAGGAACACAAATATTTTTATATAAGATAAACCGAAATTCACTGCTTTTTGTTGAATCTCGGTTTTTTTAAGATGTAGTCTATATTTCTTTTTACATACTTGGAGAATAAGAAATAATATGGTATTATGGAATAACATTGTGGTACTTCGATGAAAAGGTTGGAGGTGAGTATTTTTGATTATCGGTGAATTCTGTGATATTTATCCGCCTCATCTTGATGGAGTCGGAATGGTGGTACGTTCATATTGTCAAGAGCTCTCTAAAACGCAGGAGGCCTGCTATTATATTGCGCCTAGAAACGCTTCAAAGCGTTTTCCCGATTCGGCGGACAGTTTCCCCGTGCTCAAATACGCAAGTGTGCCGATTCCGGGTGAGACATATCGACTGGGAGTACCGGTATTTGATCTGACCTATCACAAAGATCTTCGAAAGATTCCATTTGATCTTGTACACGCACATACACCTTTTTCCGCCGGGGCAGAAGCAGCGCATCAAGCCGCTGTAAGGAAGATTCCGCTTGTGGGTACATTCCATTCAAAATATTACGATGATTTCTATAAACGAACCCATAGCGTTGTGATCTCGAAAACAGCAGTGAATTTTGTTGTTTCCTTTTACGAAAAATGTGATGAGGTCTGGGCGGTCAGCAACGCATCAGCTGATGTCCTGCGTTCCTACGGTTTCAAGGGTGAAATTATCGTTATGCCTAACGGTACTGATCTGTGGTATCCTACTGCGCAGGATGCTCTGGCGGCGCAGGAGCGTTTTGCCCTTGGAGATGGAAATGTCTTTCTATTTGTAGGTCAGCAGAATTTAAAAAAGAATACACGCTCGATCATTGAAGCAGCTTCGCTGTATATGAAGAGGAATGAAAACTTTAAACTGGTCTTCGCGGGTCAGGGTCCGGATGAAGATAAAATGAAAGAACTTGCAGCAGAATACGGAATTAAAGAAAAGACGGTATTTACCGGACATATTTCCGACCGCCAGGTGCTGATGAGTCTCTACGCGCGTGCGGATATTTTCGTATTTCCATCAATCTATGACAACGCGCCAATGGTTGTACGTGAAGCAGCTGCCGCTGGAACGCCAAGTCTCCTGATTTCCGGTTCCTGCGCAGCGGAGGGAATAGAGGATGGAGTTAACGGATTCCTTTGCGAAAATACGCCGCAATCAATCGCCGAAACTATGGAAAAGGCTATGCCAGCGGCGAAAGCAGTTGGGGAAAAAGCCCGAGAAACAATCCCGATTCCGTGGAGCCGCATTACCGCCGAGGTGGAATCACGATACCGGAGACTGATAGAGAAAAAACATATGGAAAGCTGCAAATAAATGAATGAAGCAAACGAACGTATGAGAACTGTACGTTCGTATGCTTCAGAAGGAAGAACAGATTTATATTTTCTCAGATTTCTGTGCTTCAGATTCATCACTGGTGTCATCAGGAATTCTTTTATTGATTTCATTCATGTATCCAGCGGTAATAATACCGGCAGGGAGAGCCACGATTGCAATTCCGAACACAGATGAAACCATGGTGATGATTCTTCCCATGGTTGAGACGGGGTAAATATCTCCGTATCCGACAGTTGTCAGAGAAACAGTCGCCCAGTATACTGCATCAAAGAAGTTTTCAAAAGAATCCGGTTCTACGTTGAAGACTACAAGCGCCGAAATAAGAATATAGCCTCCAGCCAACGTACATACTGCGAGCAGTGACCTTTTCGATGAGCGAAGAACGTTCCCGATGATTTCAAATGTTCTGGAATAGCGAAGCGCTTTGAAAACCCGGAATACCCGCAGCGCACGGATCATTCTCAATACACGCAGCACCTTGAAGCCACCATTGATGAAGCTCAGGGATGGGAGAATCGATATGAGGTCGATAATTGCCATCGGAGAAAAAGGATATCGTATAAAGGATAATACGGAATGCTTCCGGAACTTGTAATCCGCGGTCAGCCAGCGCAGCAGATAGTCTATGATAAAGATGAATACAGAGCCTTTATCCAGAATTGTAAAAAGAAGGGCATCGCCCTTGAAGGCGAGCGGAATCAGACTGCAGATAATCACAAAGATCATAAAAAAATCATAGCCTGAACTGAGTTTGTCATTTCCGTCTGATTTTTCAATCATTTCAAACACTCTGAATCTGCTCATATTCTGTCCTCCCAAATCATGTATATCTTTAAGAGTTCAATAAGACAAAAAGCCATTCACTGAACTGAATGGCTTTATTTATATTGTTTTCATTTAAAACGGCATTGTGAATTCATAACCGAAATAATTGGTGACATGATTGATAAATGGTGTTATATACTCTTCGAATAGACCGAAATACCAAAGCGCGAAAACAGCACCGGCAAGAATCAGAATACATAAAAGCCAGCAGAGCAGAATTGCACGCGCAAGATTTGTTTTACCGCGTCTGTATGAACCTCCGAGAGCCCACACAATTGTGAAAATGAAACCTATTACTGGCAGATGCATCAGCAGGATGCATCCGAATGAGCGCCATGCGCCAAGAGGAGCATAACGGCTTTTTTTCGGGGGAGGGACATCATAGTCCGGAGAAGCATAGGCCGGGGTGTGGGAGAGGTCTTTATATTCTTTTTCTACCGGAGTTTTGCACTCAGGGCACACCGCGGCGTTGTCCGGAATTTCGGCACCGCATTTTGCGCATTTCGGCATCTTTCAATCTACCTCCATGATATATTTGAACAGCGAAACGTCTCTTTCTGTCAACCGTCCGGCGCATAAAATAATGAACCGAGGAATCATTGCAAATAAAAAGCTTGACAAAATGAGAAAAAGGGAATATAATGATAAACTGCCCGTAGTATCGGGGATACTATGCCCTTTTATAGGATTCAGTTTATCACAATTCGACAAAAATTTCAAGCTTTCTATAAAAAATGAGATAAAAGCATGGAATCAGAACCGAGTGACATGAAGAGCTGAACGGCACATTGGCAGACGAAAAGGACCGCTTTCGTGAGCGGTAAAAGTATGAATTGGAGTGATTGAGCAGATGGTAAATGTCAGACCCGTTTCTCTTGGAAAAACCACCCGTATGAGCTTTTCGCGGATTGATGAAGTCATCAATATGCCGAATCTGATTGAGGTTCAGAAGAGTTCGTATCAGTGGTTCCTTGATGAAGGGCTCAAAGAAGTATTCAAGGATGTATCGGGAATTACCGATTATACCGGCAATCTCGTTCTCGATTTTACGGATTATAAGCTCGACACTACGCCTAACTACAGTGTGGCGGAATGCAAGGAACGCGACGCCACCTATTCAGCGGCGCTGCGCGTACAGGCGCGTCTTTTCAACCGCGAAACCGGAGAAATTAAGGAGTCCGAGGTTTTCATGGGAGATTTCCCATTGATGACCCAGAGCGGTACCTTTGTTATAAACGGAGCTGAGCGTGTCATCGTATCCCAGCTCGTCCGTTCTCCCGGTGTTTATTATAAAATGGATTATGACCGTTCGGGCAAAGAGCTTTTCTCTTCGACGGTTATTCCGAACCGCGGTGCGTGGCTGGAATACGAGAATGACGCTAATGATGTTTTCTATGTCCGAATTGATAAGAATCGCAAGATTCCGGTTACTGTTCTGATCCGCGCTCTCGGACTCGGGACGGACAGTGAGATTTATGATTTCTTCGGCGACGATGACCGTATTCGTGCGACAATCGAAAAGGATCCCTGCAAGACTTCCGATGAAGGCCTTCTCGAGGTTTATCGCAAGCTGCGTCCTTCTGAACCGCCGACAATCGAAAGTTCGCTGTCACATCTGAACGGCCTTTTCTTCGATGAGCGTCGCTACGATCTTTCACGCGTAGGCAGATTTAAATATAACAAGAAACTCAACCTTGCCGGAAGAATTGTCGGGGAAACTCTTGCACAGCCGGTTGCGGATCCCAGAACAGGAGAACTCCTGGCTGAAGCGGGTGACGTTATTACCCGTGATAAGGCTCGTGAACTGGACGATGCAGGTGTCAGCGTGGTTGTGCTTATGCTCGGCGAAAAGGAAGTTCGTGTCATTTCCAACGGCATGGTCGATATCTCAAAATATGTTTCTTTCGACGCGAAGGAAGAATGCGGAGTTAAAGAGCGTGTTTCCTTCAAGGTCCTTTCTGAAATCCTTGACAAGGCTGGAGACGACGAGGAAGAACTCAAGGAGCTGATCCGTGAACGTCTTGCCGAACTTCAGCCGAACCATATCACAGTTGAGGATATTTTCGCCTCTATCAACTACATGAACTGCCTCGCGCAGGGACTCGGTACGACCGATGATATTGACCATCTCGGTAACCGCCGAATCCGTTGTGTCGGAGAACTACTGCAGAATCAGTTCCGAATCGGTTTCTCTCGTCTCGAGCGAGTGATCCGTGAGCGTATGACCCTTCAGGCACAGGATCTCGACAATCTGACACCGCATTCCCTGATCAATATCCGTCCGGTTGTCGCTGCTATCAAGGAGTTCTTCGGATCTTCACCGTTGTCTCAGTTTATGGATCAGACCAACCCTCTGGCAGAACTGACTCATAAACGCCGTCTCTCCGCACTTGGTCCGGGAGGTCTGTCGAGAGACAGAGCAGGATTCGAGGTGCGTGACGTTCATTACAGTCATTATGGCCGCATGTGCCCGATTGAGACTCCGGAAGGTCCAAACATCGGTCTGATTTCCTATCTTGCGACTTTTGCGAAAATCAATGAATACGGTTTTATCGAGGCTCCGTTCCGTAAAGTGGATCACGAAACCGGAATTGTTACCGATGAAGTCACGTATATGACCGCTGATATGGAAGACGAATTTATCGTTGCCCAGGCGAACGAACCGCTTGATGAAAACCATCGTTTCGCGAATGCCAAGATCAAAGCGCGCTGCCGCGATGAATTCCTGGAAACGGAAGCTGAACGCGCCGATTATATGGACGTTTCACCGCGTATGGTCTTCTCCGTTGCGACGGCGATGATTCCATTCCTTGAGAATGACGATGCAAACCGTGCTCTGATGGGTTCTAACATGCAGCGTCAGGCAGTTCCGCTTCTGCGTACCGAGGCTCCGATTGTAGGAACCGGTATGGAGTATAAAGCCGGTGTCGATTCCGGCGTTTGCGTTCTCGCAAAGCGCGGCGGTATTGTCAAGAGCGTTTCCGCGGATCGCGTGGAGGTGATTGCGGAAGACGGCGAAATCGATGTTTACGAGATTACAAAGTTCATGCGTTCGAACCAGAGCACATGCATCAATCAGATCCCGATCGTGGAGCGCGGTCAGGTTCTTCATGAAGGCGATGTCATTGCAGACGGTCCCGCGATTAAGAACGGTGAGATTTCCCTTGGTAAGAATGCCCTGATCGGCTTCATGACATGGGAAGGATACAACTACGAGGACGCTGTCCTGATCAATGAAAAAATCGTTCGCGACGATGTCTATACGTCCGTTCATATGGAAGAATACGAGATCGACGCGCGTGATACAAAACTTGGACCGGAAGAGATTACCCGCGATATTCCAAACGTTAATGAGGATCTGCTGCGTGATCTCGATGAAAACGGTATTATTCGTGTCGGTGCTGATGTTCGTGCCGGCGATATACTCGTCGGAAAAGTCACTCCGAAGGGTGAAACCGAACTGACTGCGGAGGAGCGTCTGCTGCGCGCAATCTTCGGTGAAAAGGCAAGAGAAGTACGTGACACCTCGCTGCGTGTGCCGCACGGTGAATACGGTACAGTTGTTGATGTTAAGGTGTTTACCCGTGAAAACAGCCACGACGAACTTTCGCCCGGAGTCAATAAAGTCGTCCGGTGCTATATCGCACAGAAGAGAAAGATTTCTGTGGGCGACAAGATGGCTGGACGTCACGGCAACAAGGGCGTTGTTTCGCGTATCCTTCCGGTAGAGGAGATGCCTTTCCTACCGGATGGTACTCCGCTTGATATCGTTCTGAATCCTCTGGGCGTTCCGTCCCGTATGAATATCGGTCAGGTTCTGGAGGTTCACCTCGGCATGGCCGCGAAGACTCTCGGCTGGAAAATCATGACTCCGGTTTTCGATGGTGCGCACGAGGCCGATATCCGTGAGTGCTTCAGAATGGCGAATATGCCGGAGGATGGCAAGTTCTGGCTGCGTGACGGCAGAACCGGTGAGTATTTTGACAATCCGGTTACTGTTGGTTATATGTATTACCTTAAACTCCATCATCTCGTTGATGATAAGATCCATGCCCGTTCCACCGGTCCTTATTCTCTTGTTACTCAGCAGCCGTTGGGCGGAAAAGCTCAGTTCGGCGGTCAGCGTTTCGGTGAGATGGAAGTCTGGGCCCTCGAAGCATACGGTGCTGCGTATACGCTTCAGGAAATTTTGACGGTTAAATCTGACGATGTTGTCGGCAGAGTCAAGACATATGAAGCAATCGTCAAGGGTCAGAATATTCCGAAGGCCGGAATTCCGGAATCTTTCAAGGTTCTTATCAAGGAACTCCAGTCTCTCGGTCTGGATGTTAAGGTTCTGGATCAGAATCAGGAGGAAATTGATCTTCAGCAGACGTTTGAGGATGATGATCTTGGTTATACGCCTTCCGGAGAATTCTTTGAGGAGGGCGGCGTTGCTGATAATCTTGAAGGTTACAGTGTCGAAAATGACGAGCTCTTCGGCGATGATGAAGATGAAGACGATGATGAGGATGCCGACGATGGCTTCTTCGATGATTACGATGACAACGACGACAACGACGAATTTTAATTAAGGAGGCGGGTTTCATGGAATTTTCTGAGTTTTCTTCCATTAAAATCGGACTTGCCTCACCGGATATGATCCGCGCGTGGTCTCACGGTGAAGTGAAAAAACCCGAAACCATCAATTACCGGACGCTTAAGCCGGAACGCGACGGCCTGTTCTGTGAACGTATTTTCGGACCGCAGAAAGACTGGGAGTGCCATTGCGGTAAATATAAACGGATTCGCTACAAAGGCAAAATCTGTGAACGCTGTGGTGTTGAAGTTACCCGTGCAAAGGTTCGCCGTGAACGCATGGGCCATATCGAGCTTGCTGCGCCGGTTTCTCATATCTGGTATTTCAAAGGCATTCCTTCGAGAATGGGCCTTCTGCTTGACATCTCGCCGAGAATGCTGGAAAAAGTCCTGTATTTTGCTCTGTATATTGTTACCGATCCCGGTCCGGTCCGTGAGATTCAGAAGTATCAGATGCTTACGGAAAAGGAATACCGTGATCTCAGAGAAAAATATGAAGACGATTTCGAGGCAGGAATGGGTGCTGAAGCGATTCAGAAGCTGCTTGCTGAAATTGATCTTGATGAAAAATCTGAAGAGCTCCAGGATGAGCTTGCTGGCGCTACCGGTCAGAAGCGCGTTCGTATACTGAAACGTCTTGAAGTGGTAGAGGCATTCCGTCAGAGCGGTAACCGTCCTGAATGGATGATCTTTAATGTTATTCCGGTTATTCCTCCGGATATCCGCCCGATGGTGCAGCTCGACGGCGGACGTTTTGCGACGAGTGATCTCAATGATCTTTACCGCCGTGTTATCAACAGAAACAACCGTTTGAGAAGACTTCTTGAACTTGGCGCTCCTGATATCATTGTCCGCAATGAAAAACGCATGCTTCAGGAAGCAGTCGATGCGCTCATTGACAACGGACGCCGTGGACGCCCGGTAACCGGCCCGAACAACCGGCCTCTCAAATCGCTTTCTGAAATGCTCAAGGGCAAGCAGGGGCGTTTCCGCCAGAATCTGCTCGGTAAACGTGTTGACTATTCCGGCCGAAGCGTTATCGTTGTTGGCCCGGAACTGAAAATGTATCAGTGCGGCCTGCCGAAAGAGATGGCCCTCGAACTTTTCAAGCCGTTCGTAATGAAGCGTCTTGTGGAAACAGGTGCTGCCGGAAATATCAAGGCTGCTAGAAAAGCTGTTGAAAGAGCGCGCCCTGAAGTTTGGGATGCTCTTGAAATTGTTATTAAAAATCATCCGGTTCTTCTCAACCGTGCGCCGACGCTTCACAGACTCGGTATTCAGGCTTTTGAGCCTGTCCTGGTTGAGGGCAGAGCATTAAAGCTTCATCCGCTTGCATGTACCGCTTACAACGCAGACTTCGACGGCGACCAGATGGCAGTTCATCTTCCGCTTTCCGCGGAAGCGCAGGCTGAGGCGAGATTCCTGATGCTTGCAGCCGGTAACCTTCTGAAGCCTTCTGACGGTCGTCCTGTCACGGTTCCGACGCAGGATATGGTCCTCGGATCCTACTACCTGACACTCGACCGTGATGGCGAGAAAGGCGAGGGAAAGGTTTTCAAGGACATCGATGAAGCGCTTATGGCGTTTGACAACAAGCTCCTCGGCATTCATGCACGCATTCGGGTTCGCAGAAGCGCTGTTGTGAATGGGGAGAAAGTCACCGGACTTGTTGAAACCACTCCCGGACGCATTATCTTTAACCGCCCGATTCCTCAGGATCTCGGATTTGTCGATCGCAGCGATCCTGAAAAGGCTCTCGGTTTTGAGATCGATTTCCTCGTAGGAAAGAGTCAGCTCGGAAAGATTATTGACAAATGCATTAAGATTCACGGTACGGAAATTACTTCTGAAGTGCTGGATGAAATCAAGGCACAGGGCTATAAGTATTCAACGCTTTCTGCGATTACCGTCGCTGTAAGCGATGCGACTATCCCGCCTGAGAAACAGACGATCATCGCAAACGCTGAGGAACACATTGATGAAATCACCGATGAATTCCGCAACGGCCTTCTTTCTGAAGATGAGCGCAAGACCGCGGTCCTCAGAATCTGGGAAAAGGCTACAAATGACGTGACGAGTGCGCTTCAGGCCGGCCTTGACCGTTACAATCCGATTTATATGATGGCTGACTCAGGAGCCCGTGGCTCGATGAGCCAGATCCGTCAGCTCGCAGGTATGCGCGGACTGATTGCAAATACCTCCGGTAAAGTTATCGAGATTCCGATTCGCGCAAACTATCGTGAAGGCCTTAACGTTCTGGAATACTTCATTTCTTCGCGCGGTGCCCGAAAAGGTCTGGCTGATACGGCGCTTCGTACGGCGGACTCCGGATATCTGACCCGCCGTCTCGTCGACGTATCTCAGGACGTTATTGTCCGCGAAGATGACTGCGGAACGAACGACGGCCTTGAAATCTACGATATCATGGAAGGAAACAGCATGATTGAACCGCTCTCCGAGCGTTTGATCGGCCGTTATCTGATTGAGGATTATAAGGATGAAAACGGCAATGTCCTTGTCTCCAAGGATAAAATGATGGATGACAATGATGCGGAGATCATTACTTCCCGCGGGACAAAGTCTATTTCGATCCGTTCCGTCCTCAACTGCCGCGCGCATCACGGTGTCTGCAAAAAATGCTATGGAGCCAACCTGGCGAATGGTCTGCCGGTAACAGTCGGCGAAGCAGTAGGTATCATCGCAGCGCAGTCTATCGGTGAGCCCGGTACACAGCTGACGATGCGTACTTTCCATACCGGCGGTGTTGCTTCCGCTGAGGATATTACACAGGGCCTTCCGCGTGTTGAAGAGCTTTTTGAATCGAGAAAACCGAAACATCTCGCTATCATCAGTGAAATTGCCGGCGAGGTTTCCTTTGAAGAGATCAAGAAGAATACGCATGTTGTCGTAACTGATAACGAAAACGGAGACCGGAAAACATATCTGATTCCGTTCGGTGCCAGAATCGCTGTTCACGAGGGCGATATGATCAAAGCCGGTGACCGCCTGACGGAAGGTTCTGTCAATCCGCACGATATTCTTGCGATCAGTGGTGTCCATGCGGTTCAGAACTACCTTATTCAGGAAGTCCAGAGTGTTTACCGTATGCAGGGCGTTGATATCAACGATAAACATATTGAGGTTATTGTGCGTCAGATGCTCCGCAAGGTAAAGGTGGATGATCCGGGTGATACCAATCTTCTTCCGAGCCTTCTCTCTGAGAAGAATGAGGTCCTTTGGGAGAACGAACAGATAGAAGAGCGGCAGAAAGCCGGCGAAATCGATCTGCGTCCTGCTACTTATACCCAGATCCTGCTCGGTATAACAAAGGCTTCGCTTGCAACGGATTCGTTTATGTCCGCTGCATCCTTCCAGGAGACGACCCGTGTTCTGACCGACGCGGCGATCAAGGGGAAGACAGACAACCTTCTCGGTTTGAAGGAAAACGTTATCATCGGAAAACTTGTTCCGGCAGGTACCGGTATGAGCTGCTACAATAACATAGTGGTTGAGGCAGAACCGGAGGAAACCCCTGCAGCCGAAAATACCGCAGCGCCGGAACCGGAAGCTTCCTAAAGTAATCCGTTCTGCGATTTTCGGAAACATCCTTTTCAGAAATGAAAAAGCTTGACAAATGCAGGAATTATGCGGTATAATTAATATTCGTGCGGGGGAGAAATCCCCCGCGCAGAACGCGTTTTGCAAAAGTGCCAAAAAAGCGCTGAAAACGCGGAATTTCTTGTATTTCAAGGCTAAATCCTTGTAAATAAAAATCTATAGGTAAGGAGGTGTCTTATGCCAACCTTTAATCAGTTAGTCCGTACAGGTCGTGAAGTAAGCGAGAAGAAGGCGAAAGCCCCGGCTCTGCTGCGCGGATGGAACTCCAAGAAGAGAGTTGCAATCGATCAGGATTCCCCGCAGAAACGCGGTGTCTGCACAACGGTTAAAACTGCTACGCCGAAAAAGCCGAATTCTGCGCTTCGCAAGATCGCGAGAGTCCGTCTTTCAAACGGGATTGAGGTTTCCGCTTACATCCCTGGTGTCGGTCACAACCTGCAGGAGCACTCCGTCGTTATGATTCGCGGCGGCCGTGTAAAAGACTTGCCTGGTGTACGTTACCATATTATCCGTGGTACCCTTGACGCTCAGGGCGTTGCAGGACGTATGCAGGCTCGCTCCAAGTATGGTGCGAAACGACCCAAGGCAGGAAAGAAGAAATAAAATCACCTGCCCAAAATCGAAAACGAAGATTGGCTGAGGACACCGTTTCCGAACTTATAGAGACGGAGCGATTTTTAGACAAAAAGATCAAAAGCCTCTTTGCCAGCGGGAGTTTTCACTTTCGAGTACCGAAGATATCATTTTTATGAAGGAGGGAAGAGGATGCCAAGAAGAGGTAACGTTCCAAAACGTGACGTTTTGCCGGATCCGCTTTACAATTCCAAGCTTGTTACCCGTCTGATCAATAACATTATGCTTGACGGGAAAAAGGGCGTAGCTCAGAAAATCGTTTATGATGCATTTGAATTAATCGCACAGAAGACGGGAAAAGAGCCGCTTGAAGTATTTGAACAGGCTATGGAAAACATCATGCCGCAGCTGGAAGTCAAAGCTCGCCGTGTCGGCGGCGCGACTTATCAGGTGCCGATCGAGGTTCGTCCCGCCAGAAGACAGACACTTGGTCTGCGCTGGATTACGAACTTTGCGAGACAGAGAAGCGAACGCACGATGAAGGACAGACTTGCAAACGAAATTCTTGATGCCATCAATGGAAACGGCGGCGCTGCAAAACGCCGTGATGAAATGCATCGTATGGCTGAAGCGAATAAAGCGTTTGCACATTTCAGATGGTAATTCACTTACTTTAAGTTAGTAAATCACATTTTTACCCATAGGATCAACGAAGGAGGAAACTATGCCGAGGCAGGTTTCACTGGAATTAACAAGAAATATCGGCATCATGGCTCATATCGACGCCGGTAAAACGACGACTACCGAACGGATTCTCTATTATACGGGAATCAATCATAAGATTGGAGAAACTCACGACGGTGCCGCCACGATGGACTGGATGGATCAGGAAAAAGAACGCGGAATTACGATTACTTCCGCGGCAACGACCTGCTTCTGGAAGGGACATCGTATCAACATCATCGATACTCCCGGTCATGTGGATTTTACCGTAGAGGTAGAGCGTTCGCTGCGCGTTCTTGACGGTTCCGTTACCGTGTTTTGTGCCAAGGGCGGCGTAGAGCCTCAGTCCGAGACCGTCTGGCGTCAGGCGGAGGAATACAAAGTACCGAGAATGGCGTATGTAAACAAGATGGACATCATGGGTGCGGATTTCTACCGCGTTATCGACATGATGAAAACACGTCTGAAGTGCAACGCTGTTCCGATTCAGCTTCCGATCGGAAAAGAAGAAACATTCCGCGGGATCATTGATCTCGTAGATAATGTTGCAGAGGTTTATTATGATGACCTGGGCAACGACGTTCGGGAAGAACCGATTCCGGAAGACATGCGTGAACTCGCCGAGAAGTACCGCAATGAGCTGATTGAAAGCGTTGCGGAACTAGACGATGATATGATGGAGAAATATTTCTCCGGCGAAGAAATCAGCGCTTCCGAAATCAAGCGTGTTATTCGCCGCGCAACGCTGGAAAACCGCATGGTACCCGTTACCTGCGGAACCTCTTACCGCAACAAGGGTGTTCAGAAGCTTCTCGACGCAATCATCGATTACATGCCTTCTCCGACCGATGTTCCCGCAATACGCGGAATCAATCCGAATACCGAGGAAGAAGAAACGAGACCTTCATCCGATGATGAGCCGTTCGCAGCTCTTGCATTTAAAATCGCGACGGATCCATTCGTTGGAAAACTTTGTTTCTTCCGCGTATATTCAGGAACACTTGAGGCGGGTTCGAGTGTTTACAACGCAAACAAGGATAGCCGTGAACGTATCGGCAGAATTCTGCAGATGCATGCGAATCACCGCCAGGATATCGAAAAAGTCTACGCCGGTGATATCGCGGCGGCTGTTGGTCTGAAGAATACCACGACCGGTAACACGCTCTGTGATGAACGTCATCCGATCGTTCTGGAATCTATGGTATTTCCTGAGCCTGTTATCCGTGTTGCAATCGAACCGAGAACACGCGCCGGTCAGGAAAAGATGGGTATCGCTCTTGCAAAATTAGCGGAAGAGGATCCAACTTTCAAAGCCTATACCGATGAGGAAACAGGACAGACGATTATCGCTGGAATGGGCGAGCTTCATCTTGAGATAATCGTTGACCGTCTGCTTCGCGAATTTAAGGTAGAGGCAAATGTCGGTAAACCGCAGGTTGCCTATAAAGAGACAATTCGCCGCGGTGCCGAAATGGAAACTAAATATGCCCGTCAGTCAGGTGGTAAAGGTCAGTACGGTCACGTTAAGATCCGTATTGAACCAAACCCCGGCAAGGGTTATGAGTTCGTTAACGAAGTAGTAGGCGGAACTATTCCGAAGGAATATATTCCAGCTGTCGATCAGGGTATTCAGGGCGCGATGCTTTCAGGCGTTTTAGCCGGATACAATGTCGTAGATGTAAAAGTAACGCTTTACGACGGATCCTACCATGAGGTCGACTCCTCGGAGATGGCCTTCAAGATCGCCGGTTCGATGGCATTCAAGGATGCGATGCGCAAGGCGGATCCTGTACTTCTTGAGCCGATCATGAAGGTAGTCGTGATTGTTCCGGAGGAGTATATGGGCGATGTAATCGGAGATCTGAACTCCCGCCGTGGAGCAATCCAGGGAATGGAAGTAATCCCCGGCGCTCAGCAGATCAACTGCCTTGTCCCGCTTTCCGAAATGTTTGGTTACGCGACGGATCTGCGTTCAAAAACGCAGGGACGCGGACAATATACGATGGAACCGAATTCCTATGCGGAGATCCCGAAGAGCATCTCCGAAAAAGTAATCGCTACTCGTGCGAACAAAAATGATTAAGTCTTGATTTTTTCAGGATTTATGATACAATCATAAAGGGTTTATAAAAGAGACAGTAATAAAGGAGGATAACTCAATGGCAAAGGCAAAATTCGAAAGAACCAAACCACATGTAAACATCGGCACCATCGGTCACGTTGACCATGGTAAGACCACCCTGACTGCTGCGATCACAAAAGTCCTCGGTTTCAAGGGCGACGCTGAATTTGTTGATTATGCCAACATCGATAAGGCTCCGGAAGAGAGAGCCCGTGGTATCACGATCAATACCGCTCACGTAGAATATCAGACCGACAAGCGTCACTATGCGCATGTTGACTGCCCCGGTCACGCTGACTATGTTAAGAACATGATCACCGGTGCTGCTCAGATGGACGGTGCGATCCTCGTCGTATCCGCAGCTGATGGCCCGATGCCCCAGACTCGTGAACATATCCTGCTTGCCCGTCAGGTTGGTGTTCCTTATATCGTAGTTTATATGAACAAAGTTGATCAGGTTGACGATCCTGAGCTTCTTGAACTTGTTGAAATGGAAATCCGTGACCTCCTGAACGAATATGGTTTCCCGGGTGATGAAACTCCGATCATTAAGGGATCTGCTCTTCAGGCTCTCGAATCCACTTCTACTGATATCAATGCTCCGGAATATCAGTCCATCCTTGAACTTATGGACGCTGTTGACGAGTTCATTCCGACTCCGGAAAGAACTGCTGATCTCCCGTTCCTGATGCCTGTTGAAGACGTTTTCACGATCACTGGCCGCGGCACTGTTGCTACGGGTAGAGTTGAGCGTGGTCAGCTCCATATGAACGAAACCGTCGAAATCATCGGCCTCACTGAAGATAGAAGATCCACCGTTGTTACCGGTATCGAGATGTTCCGTAAACTGCTTGATTACGCTGAGGCTGGCGACAACATCGGCGTTCTCCTCCGTGGTGTTCAGAGAAAAGAAATCGAAAGAGGACAGGTTCTTGCGAAACCCGGTTCGATTCATCCTCATACCGTATTTGATGGTCAGGTTTATGTCCTGAAAAAAGATGAAGGCGGCCGTCATACTCCGTTCTTCTCGAACTATCGCCCGCAGTTCTTCTTCAGAACCACTGACGTTACCGGTGTTATCACGCTTCCCGAAGGCACTGAAATGTGCATGCCTGGCGACAACGTTGTTATGCACGTTGAGCTGATCACCCCGATCGCTATTGAACAGGGACTTCGTTTCGCTATCCGTGAAGGTGGCCGTACGGTTGGTTCCGGTGTTGTTACCGCGATCGACGAATAATTGTTCCTAATAAGAAAAGCCATTCCGAGATATCGGAATGGCTTTTTCTTTTGATAGTCTTGATTTTTTCAAGGTTTATGGTATCATTTATATATATTTGTTATATTATGTTTCACGATAAAGAGGAGATTCATTAATGAGAAAACCATTTCGGATCTTATTTTCAATTTTGTTTCTTGCGTTGATGCTTACTGCCTGTGCTTCAGAAAAAAGCAGCCTGGACTCAGCTCAGCCTGAAATCGCCAGCATTACCAGCGGGAGAAAGGGAGTTGTTATCACAGTAAATCCAGTCGATGGTGTTAATTCATACCGTATTCTGCGGAAAAATGAAGATCAGAAATGGGCTGTTTACGCACATTCTAAATCTGCGAGTTATACGGATGAAGGTGTTGAAAGCGGCGGGACGTATTCCTATACTGTTCTGTGTGAATCCGATGATGGGACGAAAATGCGCAGCGGATACGACAAAACAGGGAAGACGATTACGTATATCAGTCCACCGGAACTTTCGGGAATCTCCAATGTCTTTGGCGGTGTCAAAGTCGAGTGGAAGGCACCGAAAGGTGCTGTAAAATATCGCGTGTTCCGTAAGAACCTTGAAGAAGGGGATGACGCGGAATGGAAACCGGTTGCGAGCACTTCGGCTTTGAATATTACTGATACTTCTGTGATTTCCGGAAAGGAATACGCCTACACAGTCCGTTGCCTGGATAATTCAGACAGTTACTGCAGCAGTTTCGATGCGGCTGGGTTAACTGCACAGTATTTCGAGGCACCTGTTCTCAGAGGTATTATTCGTATAAACGGCAATGTTCGTATAACCTGGAGCCCGGTGGAAGGTGCGGATCAGTACCGGGTCTATCGAAAGGATGAAGCGAGTTCCTGGCAGGCTCTGATTGATACGACCAGTACGAAATTCATCGATGAAACCGCGCAGGAAGGAAAGACATATACTTATGTTGTCCGCTGTCTCGATATTTACGGACGGCTGATTAGTTCCTTCGATCCGCAGGGCGTTTCAATTATGATGTGAAGCAGACAATGAAAAGACAAGATTAGAATAAGTGAATCCATAAGCTTAGACTGAAAATTCTATTAAGAAATCGGAAGGGTCTGGTATCTGTGATGAACAGGTGTCAGACCCTTTAATGATGCTTGATTAAACTGCTGACAAATTAAAAGGAAGCTTTCCGTTCATCAGAAAGCTTCCTTAGAGTGATTAATTGATTTGAAGTAGAATGCGCTTCTGAGATACTTGCGGGATGTTATACAACACCCTGTGCAAGCATTGCGTCAGCGACTTTCTTGAAACCGGCAATATTTGCTCCGGCAACGAGATTATAGCCAAATCCGTACGTTTCAGCGGCTTCAGTCGCATTCTTATGAATATTCTCCATAATGCCCTTGAGTCTGGAATCTACTTCTTCAAAGGTCCATGCAAGACGCTGGCTGTTCTGGCTCATTTCAAGAGCGGAAACGGATACGCCGCCAGCATTGGCAGCTTTCGCGGGTCCGAAGAAAACGCCGTTCTTGAGGAATACTTCTGTTGCTTCCAGAGTAGACGGCATATTTGCGCCTTCAGCGACCAGCTTCACGCCGTTCTTTACAAGAGTTTCTGCATCATTCTTGTCGAGCTCATTCTGAGTAGCACAGGGAAGAGCAATATCGCAGGGAATGGTCCAAACACCTTTGCCTTCATGATATTCGGCTTCGGGACGATATTTCAGATATTCAGACATTCTGCCGCGGTTTACAAGCTTGATCTCTTTAACTGCGTCAAGATCAATTCCGTCCTTATCATAAACCCAACCGGTTGAATCGGACATTGTAACGACTTTCGCGCCAAGCTGGGTCGCTTTCTCAGCGGCAAAGATAGCTACGTTGCCGGCTCCGGAAATAACAACGGTTTTTCCTTCGATCGAAATATTATTGTGGCGCAGCATAGCGTTTGCAAAATAGAGAAGGCCATAGCCGGTAGCTTCAGTTCTTGCGAGGGATCCGCCGTAAGTAAGCCCTTTTCCTGTCAGGACACCCTCATAACGTCCGGTCAGTTTTTTGTACTGGCCGTAAAGGAATCCGATTTCACGAGCACCTACACCGATATCACCTGCCGGAACATCTGTATCCGGGCCGATATGACGATAAAGCTCGTTCATGAAACTCTGGCAGAATGCCATTACTTCACGGTCAGATTTTCCTTTCGGGTCAAAATCAGAGCCGCCTTTGCCTCCGCCGATGGGAAGTCCGGAAAGTGAATTTTTAAGGATCTGCTCGAACCCGAGGAATTTAATAATACCGAGGTTAACAGATGGATGCAGCCGCAGACCACCCTTATACGGACCGATTGCGGAGTTGAACTGAACACGGTATCCGCGGTTGACCTGAACTTTTCCGTTGTCATCCACCCAGGGAACACGGAAGAGAATTGCGCGTTCAGGTTCCACAAAGCGCTCGAGAATCCCGGCTTTTTCGTACTGTGGATTCTGTTCGATAAACGGTTCGAGGGTGGTTAAAACCTCTGTAACCGCCTGAACAAACTGCGGTTCATAGGAATACCGTTCCTTGACCTCGTTTAACACTTTCATTACGTATGACATTTTGCCTGCCTCCTTAGAATTGAGGAATTACGCTTCTGAATAAAGCGTATTAAAAAATTCGATTGATATTATATTACAAACAAATCTGAAATGCAATAGTATTCGTGTGAGCATTATTTTTTTTCATGAAAAACGAACGGCGCTTGAGAGATTTTGAGATGTGAATATTGACAGCGCTTTTGATTTCGAATAAAATAAACTTGATTATTTTTAGTTTTGGGGGCATACACAATGGGTGCTTACACGAAAGAAAAAATCATGGAAATCGTAAAGGAAAAAGACGTGCGGTTTATCCGTCTCCAGTTTACGGATATTTTCGGCACTCCGAAAAATGTTGCGATTACAGTAAGCCAGCTCGAAAGAGCGCTTGGAAATCAGTGTATGTTTGATGGATCCTCAATTGAAGGATTTGTGCGCATTGATGAATCAGATATGTATCTGCACCCGGATCTTGATACGTTTGTTCTGTATCCCTGGCATAAACACCGCGGCGGTATTGCACGTATTATCTGCGATGTATTTAAACCGGATGGTGAACCGTTCGAAGGAGATCCCAGGTACATCCTCAAACGTGCACTTTCAGAAGCAGCGGAAATGGGTTTCACTTTCAACGTTGGCCCGGAATGCGAGTTCTTCCTGTTCAACAACGATGAATTCGGTCATCCTACAACGCAGACATATGATACAGCCGGCTATTTCGACCTTGGTCCGGTTGATGTCGGTGAAAGTGTTCGCCGTGACATCTGCCTTAATCTCGAAGAGATGGGTTTTGAAATTGAAGCAAGTCATCATGAATGCGCTACAGCACAGCATGAGATCGATTTCAAATACAGTGAGGCACTGCATTCCGCAGATAATATTGTAACTTTCAAGATGGCGGTAAAATCGATTGCATTTTCTCATGGTATGTCTGCGACTTTTATGCCGAAGCCGATCTTTGGAATTGCGGGGAGCGGTATGCACATCAATATGTCTTTAATGAAAGATGGAAAAAACGCATTCTGCGATCCGGACTCGAAAGATGGTCTGTCTGATATTGCCCACAGCTTTATCGCTGGTGTAATGCGTCATATCAAAGGTATCTGCGCACTGACAAACCCGCTGGTAAACTCCTATAAACGCCTGGTTCCCGGATTTGAGGCACCGTGTTATATTGCATGGACATCCGCGAATCGCAGCGCACTGATCCGTGTTCCAACCGCACGCGGCAACGGTACCCGTATCGAACTGAGAAATCCGGATCCGTCATGCAATCCGTATCTTACTTTTGCACTTCTGCTTTCTGCCGGACTTGAAGGTATCCGAGAAAATCTGACTCCTCCCGTACCGGTTCAGACGAATATTTATGACCTATCCGAAAAGGAACTTGATCAGCTTGGTATCGAAAGCCTGCCGGATAGCCTTCAGGCCGCTGTTGCTGAAATGAAGCGTGATCCGTTTGTTAAATCTGTCCTCGGTAATCATGTTTACGGTAAATATGTTGAAGCGAAGGAAGATGAATGGAAACGTTTTTCCACGACGGTGACGGAATGGGAAACAAATGAGTATTTGGGTAAGTACTGATATTTTCTTGCTCAGATAAGAAAGGATTCTCCATATGTGTGGAATTGTCGGTTATATCGGTAATGAGGAAGCTGCTCCATGGCTTCTGCAGGGACTAACAAAACTTGAATATCGCGGTTATGATTCAGCGGGAATTGCGGTATTTGAAAGCGGCAGCATTCGTGTAGCAAAATCGAAAGGCCGCCTTCAGAATCTGATCGAGCTGACTCACAATGGTTCGGATTTTCATGGAAGGCTCGGAATCGGTCATACCAGATGGGCGACACACGGCGCTCCGAGTGATATTAACTCGCATCCTCAGACGAGTGAGCTCGGGAAGTTCGCTGTTGTACATAACGGAATCATAGAGAATTATCTGGAACTTCGTACGTTTCTCTCCGATCGCGGTGTTTCCTTTGTTTCTGAAACTGATACCGAGGTAGTTGCTCAGCTTCTGGAATACTACTATACAGGCAACATCTTCGAAGCGATCGGGAAAACACTTGCTCGTGTTACCGGATCCTACGCGCTTGGAATCCTCTGCCGTGATGATCCGAATACCCTTTATGCTGCTCGAAAGGATAATCCGCTGATTATCGGTGTCGGAAAGGGAGAGAACTTCATTGCTTCCGATATTCCTGCGCTTCTTTCAAAAACACGAGAGGTAATTCGTCTTTCGGATCTGGAGATCGCCCGTCTCCGTGCTGATTCGGTTGAGGTTTTCGGACTGGATTTTGAACCGGTTCAGAAAAAGACCGAACTGATAACATGGGACGTGTCTGCTGCAGAAAAGGGAGGATATCCTCATTTCATGTTTAAAGAGATCATGGAACAGCCAAAAGCGGTTGCCGATACGATTTCCCCCCGTATTAAAGACGGACGCATTGTTTTAGATGAAGTATCCTTTACAAGCGACGAATTAAAGGAACTTGATCGGATCTGCATTCTCGCTTGCGGTTCTGCATATCACGTCGGAATGATTGCGAAGTACGTATTTGAAGAGATGCTCCGTATTCCGACTGAAGTTACAATTGCTTCAGAGTTTCGTTATGAAAATCCGATTGTCAGTGAAAAGACACTTGCTATTATTGTCAGTCAGTCCGGTGAAACAGCTGATACTCTCGAAGCAATGCGTGAAGCGAAACGTCGCGGGGCAAGAACCCTGTCTATTGTTAATGTTGTCGGAAGCGCAATCGCACTTGAGGCAGATGATGTTATTTATACATGGGCTGGTCCTGAGATTGCTGTTGCGACAACAAAGGCGTACAGCACCCAACTGGCCGTAATCTATCTGATCGCAATCTATTTTGCTGATCTGATGGGAAAACTGTCTTCTGAAGAGTACGATTTTCTTGTTTCAGAACTTTTGAAGCTGCCTAAAAAAATAAGCAATCTGCTTGGGAAAAAAGATGCTGTTCAGTATGTTGCTTCGAAATGCTTCAACGCTAAAAACATCTTTTTTATCGGACGTAATCTAGATTATGCAATGAGCCTTGAAGGTTCTCTGAAACTGAAGGAAATCTCCTATATCCATTCTGAGGCGTACGCAGCCGGAGAGCTTAAGCACGGGACGATTTCACTAATTGAAGATGGAACGCTGGTTGTCGCACTTTCAACTTACGCACGGCTATTTGAGAAGATGCGCAGCAACATTCTTGAGGTGAAAACACGTGGTGCAACTGTTCTCGGATTGTTTACTGAGAATGGGGGAGCGGAAAGCTCCAAAGCGGATTTCTCATTGGAAATTCCTCAGGCACCAAGTGTCTTCCTTCCTTCTCTTGCAATCGTACCGCTTCAGCTTTTCGCATATTATATTGCAGCAATGAAAGGCTGCGATATTGATAAACCGCGCAACCTTGCTAAGTCAGTTACAGTTGAATGATTTCCACATTCTTGCGTATAACTCTTTTAATATTGAATTAAGCACAGAAATGTGCTATAATACAATTAAATAAAAAAAGGAAACAGGTGGGATGATTTATGAAATATCTGATTGGTATCGACCTTGGAACATCTGCAACAAAAACGGTACTTTTCGATGATCAGTGCCGTGTCGTTGCTTCGGCTTCTGAGGAATATCCGCTTTATCAGCCGAAGAACGGCTGGGCTGAGCAGGATCCTCTTGACTGGTGGAATGCTGCTGCCCGTACATCAAAACAGGTTATTGAAGAATCTGGAATTGATCCGAAAGCGATTGCTGGAATCGGAATCTCCGGACAGATGCATGGACTTGTAATGCTTGATAAAGACGGAAACGTCCTGCGCAGATCGATCATCTGGTGTGATCAGAGAACCGATAAAGAGTGTGAAGAGATCACAGAACTGGTCGGCAGAAAACGTCTGATCGAAATCACTGCAAATCCTGTACTTCCCGGATTTACCGCGCCGAAGATTCTCTGGGTTCGCAAGAACGAGCCGGAAATCTATGCGAAATGCGCACACATTCTTCTTCCGAAGGATTATGTTCGTTATATGCTTACCGGTGAGTTTGCGACAGAAGTATCAGATGCTTCCGGCATGTCACTGTTGGATGTTCCGAATCGCTGCTGGAGTGATGAAGTTCTTGAGAAACTCGATATTGACAAGAGCCTCCTTGCTAAGGTCTATGAATCACCTGATATCACTGGCAAAGTAACAGCGAAGGCCGCTGCTCTGACTGGTCTCGCGGAAGGAACACCTGTTGTCGGCGGTGCCGGAGATAACGCTGCAGCTGCGGTTGGTACCGGTGTTGTTGAAGAAGGAAAGGCTTTTACAACTCTTGGCACATCCGGTGTTGTATTTGCACATTCCGATTCCGTAACGATTGACCCTGAGGGAAGAGTTCATACTTTTTGCTCCGCTGTTCCGGGCTGCTGGACTGTAATGAGCTGTGCTCTCGCTTCCGGTCTTTCTCTCAAATGGTTCCGTGACAACTTCTTCACCTCTGAAATGGAAACAGCTGTCGGTATGGGAGTCGATCCTTACTACCTGATGGACAAGGAAGCGGAAAAAATCGAGATCGGCGCAGATCGTCTTATTTATCTGCCTCATCTCATGGGTGAACGCTATGATCCCTATGCCCGTGGTGTTTTCTTTGGATTGTCCGCAATTCACACGAAATATAACATGCTTCGTGCCGTTCTGGAAGGCGTTATTTATTCACAGCGTGAATTCCTTGATATCCTTCGTGGGATGGGTGTCGTCTCTACGTCTATGCTTGCATGCGGCGGCGGCGGAACGAGCAAAATCTGGCGTCAGATGATGGCGGATGTTTATGATCTTCCTGTTCAGACTGTACAGAATAAGGAAGGCCCCGCGCTCGGCGTCGCAATTCTTGCCGGTGTTGGTACTGGTGTTTTCGAAAGTGTTCCTGAAGCCTGCCGTAAGTTCATTGGCCTTAACGAGCCTCAGGCTCCGATTGCTGAGAACGTAGAGCGCTATAAGGAATTCTATGATATCTATTACGATATTAACCATACCTTGACTCCGCAGTTCAAAAAACTGCAGAGTCTGTGATGAAAGGAGCATTTCTATGAAAATTAAAAGTGTATTTGATTCTGAGTTTGCGCAATATGGCAAAATCCTGGAAGGCTACGATTTCACAGATCTTTTAAACAAACTTGACGAAGTGACAGACTGCCCGAAAGATGCAACCCTTTATTTCCCCGGAGTTGATGAGCTTGAAGCTCTTCCGATTGCGAAGACGATTTCCGATAACATCTACGGCGGAATGCCGGTACAGATAGGTTGCTGCAACGGCTTTAATAAAAAGCTTAACTGCCTCGAATATCATCGCGACAGTGAAATCGATATCGCTTCCAACGATGTAATTCTTCTTCTGGCTTCACAGCAAAAGATTAAAGACAGCAAGCTTTCCACTTCTGAGGTTGAGGCGTTCCTGCTTCCGAAGGGGTATGCCGCTGAACTCTATGCAACGTCGCTGCATTACGCTCCGGTTTGTCCTGAAGGTGCTGATGGATTCCGTGTTGTCATTGTCCTTCCGAAGGGAACCAATACTGATAAACCCGAAATCGAAATCAAAAATGCTGAAGACAAAATGCTTTTCGCCCGCAACAAATGGCTGATTGCTCATCCGGATGCTTCTGAAGCTTCTCAGGGTGCTGTTGTCGGTCTCGAAGGCGAGAATATTACTCTTGCGTGATTTGTTAATTAATACATCTGTGAATAAAAGGCGCCACATTAGGCGCCTTTTATTGTAATGAAGCGTTGGAAAGATAAGGGAAAACAATATGAAGAAAACCGCTGTAATGTTTTTAACATTTGTAATATCCATGCTGTTTATAGCGTGCGGTGAAAAAACAAAAACGACACTTATGAATTGAAACAGGCAAGCATCAATATAACATCCGGCGGAGCAAAGGTCTGTATTCTTGGAGATGATGTATTTACAGTCACATCGGAAGGAATTAAAAAATTCAGTCTAAATAGTGGCTCATTCGAAACTGCTGATTTATTTACAACGGATTTCTATTCCGATATATGTGCTTTTTCCGGGAAAATATATGCTATCAGTGATATTATAAACGGAGTGCAAAAACTCGTTGTAATAGATCCAAAAGGTGGAGAAACGAGTATACTGAGAGAATTTAATTCAGAGTATGGTTCAGTGTGGTTCAAAAACATTATCGGAGACACTCTTTATGTTTATGACAACGGTTTGATTTATGCAGTAGACCGAGACGGTTCTGTTCAATACACCGGATATAACGATCCTGCTATGATCTGTGAAGAAGGTGTTTTTACCAATACAGATTTAAATAACCACACTGGTTTTATGTTTGTTCCTGATGATAAAAAAAGCGGAACGGTCATCGAATATCACGAATTGGAAGGCAGGCCTGTAAATGCTAGTTTCATCAATGACTCGAAAGTGTTTATTGTTGTTGATCAATTCAGACCGGCATTTGTTACATTGGGCGATCCTTCAGGAAAGGTGACTTACCTTGATATCAGAACGGAAGAAAAAGAAATAAAGAATAGTGACATTGTTTCTTTAAGCTACCTCCGGGTTACCGAACAGCTAATCATCAGCGTTGCTGAATATGAACCTGACACGAATATGTGGAATTGGGATGTCTTCTCCAATAATCTTGATTCTCATGGATCAGTAATCAGTGGGGGAAGGAAGTATTTCCATTTTGAAAATGAAACGTTACCGCTGTGCTGGGTTTCCGCGTTGGATTATCATTTGTTTGCAAGCGGTATTGATGGTGTCCGTGAAGAATGGTATCCATTAATGGATGGAATGAAATAAAAACAAATAATTGAAATTAGATGTGGATGTAAAAAGAAAGCCGCAGCTGAAAAGCTGCGGCTTTCTGGTGGTTTTAGTTTATTGCAGTTCAATTCTGCGGGAAGCGGGTACCTCTTTGGTCTTCTTCGGAAGATTCAAAGTTAAGACACCATCTTCGTATTTTGCTGTGATATCCTCGGATTTTACATCGCTCAGATCAAAAGATCTGCTGTAAGAGCCATAGGAACGTTCGCAGCGTAAATACTTGCCATTTTTCTCCTTGTCCTCATGTTCACTGTGACGTTCTGCAGAAAGGGTCAGGATATTATCGGAAACATCAAGGTGAATGTCTTCCTTTTTGAAGCCCGGAAGATCTGCTTCAATCTTATAGGAATCACCTTCGTCAGTAATATCAGTCTTAAAGGATGCGAGCGACGAACGATCAAAACGAGGGAAGAAGTCTCCAAAGAAATTTCTTTCAAAATTGTCCAGTTCCTGGAATGGGTTATAAGTCGTAAGGCCATTATTATTTCTACGTGTTAACATGATACATACCTCCATAAATCAATTGAAATTTGTATTGCGGGTTCGCTTGATTTATTTGCGCGAAGTGAAGGCTGAAGGCGCATTAAAATGATACTGCATTGGGATCACCCTCCAATTGTTTTGCTGGCGAAAAGTAATTCGATTAACAGACGAATCTGGAATTAATGTTTCGTTGTCTGTTCCATTTCTCTTTTTCGTTCTTACAAATATATTATAACACTCATTTTCAAAAGATCATGAACAAATTGTAAACAATTAGCACTAAATATGTTAATATGCTAAATTGTTTCCTCGTCGAACTAAATGGCATCGATTGTCTTCAGGGTTACATTAAATATGACTGCATTACCTAAAATTATTTATCATGACGATTAAGAATATGAGTTATAAAGAACCGCTGGAGTGATTGAATGTTTTCTGAGCAATTGTTAAAATAGAAAGGAAAGAAGGGATTGCTTTGAAACCATATGATAAAGCTTGGAAGCGCTTTATGGTTACTACACTCTGTATTATTTCAGGAAATGCACTTCTGGCATTTTTGGTTGCTGCATTTATCATACCGCATAACATTATTATGGGCGGTACCACGGGAATCGGTATTGTCCTTTCAAATCTTTTTCCTCAGCTTGACGTTTCACTGATTATTCTTATTCTCAACATCCTTTTACTGTTGCTAGGACTCTTCGTGCTTGGCAGAAAATTTGTGGTAACTACCATAGCCAGTTCAGTGCTTTTCCCAGTTTTTCTTGGTGTATTTGAACGTATTCCGGGTATATCGGCACTAACGGAAAATCGACTGACTGCAGCAATTTTTGCCGGATGTCTGATGGGCGTTTCACTTGGAATGGTAATGCGGGTAGGTTCCTCTACGGGTGGAATGGACATTGTTACACTAATACTTAATAAAATCTTTCATCTTCCAGTTGCATTGTTCATTTATCTGATGGACGCGCTTGTAGTAGGCGGTCAGGCAGTTTTTGCTCCGACTGAAGACACACTTCTTGGAATCATTGTGCTCGTATTGGAGAGTATTATCCTGGATAAGGCAATGATTCTAGGGAAGTCACAGATTCAGCTCTATGTGATCTCTAAAAAATATGAAGAAATCCGCTCACTTCTTCTGAATAAACTTGAGGCAGGTGTTACCCTTTCACTGATCGAAACAGGGAGACTTGAAGAATCATTGAAAGGCGTTCTATGTGTAATTCCGCCGCGCAAGCTTTATGATGCTACGGAAATGATCCATTTCGTTGACCCTACCGCTTTCGTTACGGTAACTCAAATCAAAGAGGTGCGAGGCAGAGGGTTCACTGAACGTAGGGAATACATTCTAACAAAAGGAACTAAATAGCCTTCATATATTAACTGAATTAATCATTCATCAATTAAAATAGGCCGAAGCAGTTGCTTCGGCCTAAATATTTATAAAAATTTGTTGTTTGGAATTCAGTGAGTGTTCAATGAAGCAAGTTTTCTCTTCTTGATCTGATATGCTTCATACACGATGAAGATAAACATTGAAGCGATCATTACAGCAGCGGTAACATAGAACATCGTTTCAAAGCTGGTATTATCGGCAACAGTTCCGCCCAATATCGGGCCCACAGTATTTCCTACGTCCGCTCCGATATAATATGTGCTCGTCGCAATACCGACCTTAGCTGGGGAAACCTGTTTGATACAGGCTGATTGCAATGAGATCTGACCGCTGCCCTGACCAAATGCTTTCATTGCAGCGGCGATGAGCAGTGGGACGAGCGAGAAAGAGCGACCGATCATTACCATACCGCCGGCAGTAACAATCAGGGAAGCCACAACGACGAGCATCAGGGAGATGCGGTCAAAAAAGCGTCCGATAAAGGTGCGGATTACAAACATAACAGCGGCTACCACAGTAAAGAAGAGGGCATAGCTTTCAATTCCACGCTCGTTCAGAGCAAACTTTTCAAGATATGTATTTACAACGCCGTTTGTAAGGGAGAACATGCCGCCCGTCAGTGAATATACGATACATTCCACAGCGATAAAGTCTTTAAGAGATATCTTTGTCTTCTCATTAGACTTCTGGACTTTTTCAGCTTTAAAAAATATAGCGACAAGTACAACACCGATCAGTGTACCAATGCCGATAGAGATAAACATCCATTTGTATCCGACGAGATCCTTAAGAGATTTTCCGACCGCAGGACCGAATGCCTGAGAGAGAATCTGTCCGAGTCCGAAGTACCCGAGCCCCTCACTCATTCTTTCTTTCGGGATGTATTCACTCGCCATTGCAAGATTAGCGGTGCCGTTAATGCCGAAAAGCATACCATGAACGATACGTAAAGCGAGCATGAGACCAGGATTCGGTACAATTGCATAGAGAAGGTACATTCCGAAGATTCCGAATGTCGTATAAACGCAGATGTTCCGTTTCGAAAGCTTGTCGGCGGCGAATCCGGCAAAAGGACGCATTAGGAGCGCAGCAAGTGAGTATGCACCTGTGATTACACCGGCAAAGGATAGGGTAGACCCAAGAATGTCTGTTGAATACGAAGCGACCTGCGTTGTGATCATACTGTATCCGAATCCGTTGATCAAACTTAGGATCATTAATAAAATGAAGTGTTTGTTGAAGATACCCTTAGGCTTCTCTCTGACTGTAGAATCCGCCATAACATCGCGCCTTTCCAATGAATAAATTTCCAAATAACAAAAAAGATCGGCTCACAAAAAAAGCCGAATCTAATCAGCTATTTTTAATCATAATATATCCTGATTCGGATGTCAAATGAATTTTTATTAAGACGGTAAACGGCGTTCAGATAATAGAATTAATTACTAAATCGTTTTTGTATTCTCGGTGTGAATTGTTGACTTTTCAGAGACGGAATGAGATAATTATTTCAATGAATCCTCTTTAAAAACCGCATCAAGCGGTACGATGGAGCAATGCTTACACGAAACTTATATGGAAAGAAGGAATCAGTTTGATCTACAATCGTAACGAAGCACTGGAATCCGATGCATTGTATTTTGATGCAGCACGTCTGAAAATGGCGCTATTTACCGATGAACATGGAAACAAAGGACCGCGTCACGTATTTGAACGTCCCGGTGTGAAAGTCGAGGATAACGGTGATGTGACGTTCTGTATTTTTGCTCCGGATGCGGAGAATGCTGAAGTATGCGGTATCGGCGGCTATATGGGAACAGAACGCCATAAGATGGAAAAAGATGAACAGGGATATTTTACCGTCCGAGTTTCCGGAATACCAGCCGGCTATCATTATCACGAGTATTATCTCGATGGAAACAGTGTGATAAATCCGCAGGCTCCGATTGGATATGGGTGTCACAGACTGATTAACTTCTTTGAAAAAGCTGAGGATGATTTCTATCTGATTAAAAACGTTCCGCACGGTACGATCCGTATGGAACTGTTCAAATCTGAAGAAACAGGAAAAACACGTTCAGTCTGGATCTATACACCTCCAAAATATGAAGAGAAACCGGAAAAACGTTATCCTGTTCTGTATCTGAACCATGGAGGCGGCGAAAACGAAACCGGTTGGATCTGGCAGGGGAAAATCAACAATATTGCGGATAATATGCTCGCTGCTGGTGAATGCCGTGAAATGCTGATTGTTATGAATTGTCTTTACTGCGTGGATGAGCGAAAGAATAATGCGTTTCTTGCAGGAGACTTCGATTCTATGCTGATGAACGACTGTATTCCCTTTATTGAAAAGAAATATCGTGTTCTGCCTGGAAATGAAAACCGTGCAATCGCCGGTCTTTCCATGGGAAGCTATCACAGTTTAATGACTGCAATGAAGCATCTCGGCTATTTCCGGTCGTTCGGAATCTTTTCCGGAGCTCTTACAAGAAGATGGTACTGCGATTTCGATTATTACAAGGATTTTGCGGATGTGGATAATTTCAATGAAAAAACCGACCTTTTCTTCCTTGGGTACGGAACCGATGAGGCAAACATCATATCCGGTCTTGAGCCGGATCTCAAACGGTTTGATGAGACAGGTCTTCATTACGTGAAATACACTACACCTGGTTATCATGAATGGACGGTCTGGCGAAATTGTGTCAGAGAATTCATGCGCTTGCTGTTTGTCAAATAATTAAAACTTTGATGGAGGATCAATATGCTTAGAGAAACAATTACCGAAAACGGGCGTGTACGCGGACTAACCGGAACGGACGCGAGAATCACAGTTTACAAGGGAATTCCTTATGCTGCACCGCCGGTAGGCAGTAATCGCTGGAGAGCACCGCAGAAAGCTGAAAACTGGGAAGGAATCAGAGACTGTTTTGAGTTTGCTCCGATTAACATGCAGCGTACTCCAGGAAAAGATCCAAATGCGTTTTATTCGAAAGAATGGCATGTCGATCCTGACGTGCCAATGAGTGAAGACAGCCTTTATCTCAATATTTGGACACCTGCAAAATCCACAGATGAAAATCTTCCTGTAATGGTTTGGATTTTCGGAGGCGGCTTCCAGGAAGGCTATTCCTGGGAAATGGAATTTGACGGTGAACGGATTGCCTCTCGAGGTGTAATCCTTGTTTCTATCGGATACCGTCTCAATGTATTCGGTTTTCTGTCGCATCCGGAGCTTACTGCAGAAGATCCGGAAAATCCAACAAATTTCGGTTTGCTGGATCAGCTTGCTGCGATAAAATGGGTTGGCAGGAATATTCAGAATTTCGGCGGAGATCCGAACAATATTACAATATTCGGTCAGTCTGCTGGCGGTGATGGCGTTTATGCTCATCTTTGCTCACCACGTTCAAAAGGCGCATTCCAAAAAGGTATTGTGGAATCAAACGGCGGATTCCGTTACCCATATCCGAAGAATTTCCTCGGTGTTCCGCGTGAGACGCTTTCTCAGGCAGAGGCGAAGGGAGTTCGCTTCCTTGAGTATCTCGGTGTTTCTTCGATCGAGGAGGCAAGAAAACTGGACGCACAGTATCTCGAAGACAAACAGCATGAATTTAACCTTTTTGCTATTCCGGTTGTTGATGGTAAGTTCCTGGTGAGGGATATGCCTCAGACAGTACGATTCGGTGAAATGAACGATATCCCTTTCATGATCGGGAATACTGTTGATGAGTTTCCTGTCGGTCCCTCAGGAGACAGCGAAGAGGAAATTCGTTCCTGGGCAAAAGAGAATTTCGGCAGTAAAGCGGAAGAGTTCATGGAGATTATTAAGCGTGAAGCCGCGAATGAAGGTAAGAGTCTAAAAGAAGCTGCAACCATTTCATCTTTCGAGATCGGTGCTCAGTTAGCTCTTCATTATATGGTACAGCACGGTTATGATCCGTATTATTATCGCTTTGATCCGACTGTTCCTGGAGATGATAATCCGGGAGCCTATCATTCATGTGATCTGTGGTTCGAGTTTGAGACCCTGATGAAATGCTGGCGTCCCTTTGATGGCCACCATTATGACCTGTCCCGCAAGATGTGCAATTACTGGACCAATTTTGCGAAAACAGGCGATCCGAATGGAGTCGACAGTGATGGAAAGCCGATGCCGAGGTGGGAAAAGGTTTCGAAAAATCAGAAGACTTATCTGAAGTTTTTTGATGAGATATCTGTCAGTGATGAGGTATCCGAGAAACTTCGTTTTCTTCTGAATCTCAATCTGCAGTTTTTTGAGGATGGGAATTCGATTTAAAGCCTATCGTTGAGTGGTTTCCTAAAAAACATATAGATTGACAAAAGATTTTCAACAGTGATTATCCGAAACATGAAAAGGCCTGATATCTGTAAATAAGCGGATATCAGGTCTTTATGTTCTGCTTTGTAAAGTGTGAATCTGAATATAACTGTTTTCAACAGTTCCTGGTATCAAGATAACAGCTTTTGCTGTTGTCAACTGTGTTCCGTTGACAATGGTATACCGGAAAGGAAGTTATTCCGGGAAAAACCGGGATTCACGGCAACGAATAGTAGTAGTGCTTCGATGCATGCATTCGGTATAATCAATCGTATGTTTCTCATGCAATTTCTGCTCTATGGATAACGGAATGCAAAATAACATCCTGTTTGGATTTATATCTATATTCAGTTGTTTAGTGAATAATATTCAGTGATGAGAAAATGTAAAAATTCAGGGCAATGAATAGATATAAGACAATATTCAGAGAAATAACTCAAAAATATAAAATAATTGTGAATACTATTGGCTTTTTTCGTATGATGTGATATGATGAAATTAATCATATGCTGTCTAAAGGATTTGATATTTTGAATACATTTCGTTTGAAATTCGGTGAGGGAGTTTCATTCTTGGGACTGAATGATGAGCGATTTAAAACTGTACGCATCGCAATACATTTTCTGACTCCGCTTGAGAATAATTCTGCTGCCGCCAATGCTCTTGTTCCAGGGCTTCTTCTTCGCGCCAGCCGAGAATATCCCGATTATACAGAACTTGGATGTCATCTTGCGGATCTTTACGGGGCGTCGGTGTATGCGGATGTGGATCGTTTCGGTCCGCTTCAGGTGCTTTCAATCTCCGGAACCTGTCTAGCGGATCGTTTTGCTCTTGAGGGTGAAAAGCTTTCGGAAGATCTTGCCTCACTTTTATGTTCCATGGCCTTTTCTCCGATTCTCTATGATCGAACATTTGATGTAAGTGGATTTGAAATTGAGCGTCGTCAGCTTCTGGAGGCAATTGATTCGGAATTCGGTGATAAACGCATTCTTGCAAGAAAAGCTGCAACGAAAATGCTTCTTTCTCCAGAGTATTCCTGCGTTTCTCGGTATGGCGAACGGGAAGAGATTGAGCGAATGACCGCGAAACGCTGTACAGATGCATGGCGAGTTATGACAAAAAAAGCCCGGATTGAGATTTCCGTAATCGGAAATTGTGATCCGAAAGTGATCGCTGAGATCTTTCGACCGGCAGCAGAACGTCTTGAACGTCAGAAATCAGAATTTCAGTTCATTACACTGCCGGAAAAACCAAAACCTGAATCGAGAAAGGATATTCAGGATGTTGCACAGGCAAAACTTGTTCTTGGTTTCCGGACCGGAACTAACCTGTTATCAAAGGAAACAGATGCGCTTCGTCTCGTAAACGTAATGCTCGGGGGAAGTCCGAATTCCAAACTGTTTATGAATGTTCGTGAGGGGCAAAGCCTCTGTTATTACTGTTCCGCTTCTTTCGATTCAGCAAGCGGAACCATCCTGATTGACAGTGGTGTCGCACCTGAAAAGGTCAAGAAGGCACGTGAAGCTGTTCTGCGTGAAGTCGATGCAATGAAGCGTGGAGACTTTACGGAAGATGAGGTGGATAACGCAAAGAGATATCTGCGGGATGCCTATCGGACTGTTTTCGATCATGCCGGCGCTATAGACTCCTGGTTTCTATACAGATGTTTTCTGGATCATATTCCTACTCCGGATGAAACAGCGGATCGGATCGGAATGATTACAAGAGAGGAAATTATCTCAGCTGCCTCGAGGCTCTCTCTCTCTGCGGAATACCTTTTGACTGGAGGCGGAGTCGATGCTTGAAAACTGGGTTCGTCATGAAAAAATAGGCGAGGAATATCTGAACGTACGACATAAAAGCGGTCTGAATATTCTCGTCTATCCGAAACCTCAGTTCCACGGGGTATTTGCAATATTCGGAACGAAGTTCGGCTCGATTGACTGCGCTTTCAGAAAAGACGGGCGAATACTGCGCTGTCCAGCGGGTACAGCCCATTTTCTGGAACACAAACTTTTTGAAGGAGAAGAGGGCAGCGCTTTTGACCGTTACGCGAAAACTGGTGCATCTGCCAACGCCTATACCTCATTTGACAAAACATGTTACCTGTTTTCCTGTACAGATCATGCGGAAGAATCATTAAGAATCTTACTATCTTTTGTGACACAGCCTTTTTTTACAGATGAAACCGTTGAGAAAGAGCTAGGAATTATCGGTCAGGAAATAAGGATGTACGATGATGATCCGAACTGGAGAGTAATGTTCAATCTGCTTGGGGGGTTGTATCATTCTGAATCGGTCCGAAGTGATATCGCAGGTACTGCAGAGTCAATTTCCGCAATCACGCCGGAGATCCTTTATGAATTCTATAATAAGTATTATAACCTTCATAATATGACGTTGTGTGTCGCCGGAAGAATTGAACCGGAAACTGTTGTTTCTGTTGCTGATGAGATGCTTTCCCAGACATCGGAATATGAAGATACCAACGTTTACCAAGAAGAGGACGATTCTGTCGTCAGTCACTTTGTCCGTCAGAAACTGTCTGTTAATCTGCCACTTTTTGAACTTGGATTCAAGGAGCAGGTCAAAAAAGGTCAGCGGGTTTCTCTTGCAGACGTTGCGGCCACGGATGTTATGTTATCTATGCTGGCATCTGATTTTTCTCCTCTGTACCGTCGTCTTCTTGACAGCGGACTCATCAATGAGTCCAGCTTTGGAAGTGAACTGTTCGAGGTGAGGGGATATGCTTCAACGATTTTTTCCGGCGAGTCGAGAGAACCGGAGCGTGTCGCTGAAGAAATCCGTAAAGAAATTGAGAGCCTGCGGTGCAACGGATTTACTGAAGATCGGTTTATGCGTTCGCGTAAATCACTTTACGGAAAAAATGTCGCTTACCTGAACAGCGCAGAGAGTATCGGAAGTTCGCTTTCAGCGTTATCGCTTGCCGGATACGGACTTTTCGAATATATTGACGCTATCGCTGCGGTGACTCCTATGGATGTGGAGCGGCGTCTGGCGGAAACGATGCGTGATTCCCATTGTGTTCTATCAATCATAGATCCAGTCGAATAAAGGAGGATTCTTTTTATGTATCATGTAGAATTTCCCGGCCTCGGGATCGAGGTCAATATCAATCCGGATGCGTTTTCTATTGGCGGTTATACGATCCGCTGGTATGGCATTCTGATCGCAGTCGGTTTTCTGTTGGCATTTATCTATGCGATGCGTTCTTGTAAGGCGATGAAAATAGACCAGAATCGTCTGATTGATGTGGTAATTGTCGGTGTTATTCTGGGAATCATTGGCGCACGTCTATACTATGTCGCATTTTATCCGGGATCAACCTATCGTGATGATCCCATCAAGATCCTATATATAACCGAGGGTGGACTCGCAATTTACGGCGGAGTGATCGGAGGTCTTCTTGGAGCGGCAATCATGTCAAAAATCCGTAAAGTCAGTATTCCCGCCGTTCTAGATCTTGCCTCTCTTGGCTTTTTAATTGGCCAGGCCATCGGACGCTGGGGCAATTTCATCAATCAGGAAGCATTTGGTACAAAGACAGATAACTTCCTGAGAATGCAGAGCGAAGCGACTCTCGCAGAAGTGGAAGGCGCTGCACATCCATGTTTCTTTTATGAATCACTTTGGTGCATTTTAGGATTTGTTCTTCTCCATTTGTTTACAAGAAAACTTCGCCGTTACGACGGACAGACTTTCCTTCTGTATATAATCTGGTATGGTATCGGCCGCTTCTTCATCGAAGGAATCCGCACTGACAGTCTGATTGTTTTCTCAACGATCCGCGTTTCCCAGCTTCTGGCTGCAATTTCTGTCTTTATTGCAATAATTCTTCTGATTGTTTTCAGGAATCGTACAAAGCTTAGCGGTTGCGGAAAGAAAGAAATCGTTCTCCTCAACTCCATGTCAGATTCCGTTCCTGGCGCTGAGGAGACGACAGGAGAGTTCGGCACAATTTTCGGAGACCTTGGATATGAAGAGCCGGAGATTAAGGTGGAAAATGCGGTAGAGGATGTAGATAAGGCGCTCGAAAAGATTGCAGAAGAGAATGCAGAAAAGGGAGCTGAAACTCCGGAAGGTTCTGAAACAATAGTGGACGAGGCTGAAGAATCGTCTGAATCCGACAAGAGTATCTCCGAAGAGATCATTTCAGATTCTGCTTCTGATACTGCCGAAAGCGCAGAAGAAACCCTTTCTCAGGAGACAACTGAGACGATTCCGGATGTACCCGATTTTTCCGCGGACCCGGATGAGAATACTGCTGTGAAATCAGAGATAATATCTGAAGAACTGAAAAATGATTCACAGAAAGCGATTGATAGAATGACAGATGTGTCATCAGAGAAAAAGGAAAGCTTAGAGGAAAAATTCCAGAAAGCATCTCGTACACTCAACGATGAACTGCCCGGAGAAGACAAGGCGGAAAAATTGGAGAGCGCGATCGCAGAGCTGGAGGCAGCACTGGATCAGCCGGTAAAAACCGTACAGGAAACTGAGAATGCTGTCGAAAAGGTTATCAGTGAAGAAGTGAAAATCGATTAAATGTGTTTATTGAATCGGACATTCCGTATTATTCTACGGTGGCGAATAGTATCTCTATGAAACGAAGGTAATTCAACTGAACGGTTTATTAGAAAAAATCGAATCTCCGGAATCAATCTCAGGAATGAATGAACAGGATCTTGAGTTGCTTGCAGGTGAATTGCGTGAAAAAATAATCGATACTACTGCAATGAACGGAGGACACCTGGCTGCAAGTCTTGGTACAGTTGAACTGACGATTTCGCTTCTGCGGGCTTTCTCACCTCCCGAAGAACCGATTGTTTGGGATGTCGGTCACCAGGCGTATGCGTATAAGCTTCTGACCGGACGCTTTGAACAATTTGACACACTGCGCAAAAAAGACGGAATTTCCGGATTCCCGAACCGTCAGGAGAGCCCTTATGATGTTTTGACTGCAGGGCACGCCAGTACGTCTATCTCAGCTGCAGTCGGGCTTGCGCGTGCAAAAGAGCTGAAAGGGGACAGGAGCTGTGTAGTTGCTGTTATCGGTGATGGTGCCCTGACCGGTGGCCTTTCATATGAGGGACTCAACAATGCGGGAAGACTTTCCAGAAATCTGATAGTTATTCTCAACGATAATAAGATGTCGATTTCTGGAAACGTCGGCGCTATGCCTAGATATCTGGCACGTATTCGTACTGCTCCGCGTTATCAGCGAGCGAAGGGAAAAGTTGAGCGTGTTCTCAAAAAAATACCTTTGATTGGAAATGGACTGTATCGCTTTCTGTATGGATTAAAAGCTCATGTGCGTCATCTGTTTTATGGTTCAAACCTGTTTGAAAATCTTGGGTTTTCATATTACGGACCATTAAACGGCCACAACATAAGCGATTTGACAGATGTATTCGAGAATGTAAAAAAGATCGACCGCCCTGTTCTGATTCATGTCGTTACGGAGAAAGGACATGGCTATGGTCCGGCACGTGATAATCCGGATGTATTCCACGGGGTTTCCGGTTTTGATGTAAGAACCGGGAAGATAAAATCCGCAGCGCCGTCATTTTCTTCCGTGTTCGGAGAGGAGCTTTGTAAGCTTGCGATGGAAGACAAATCAGTCTGTGCTGTTACTGCGGCTATGTCGGAAGGAACCGGCCTTTCTGATTTCTCGCATCAGTTCTCGGACCGATTCTTTGATGTCGGTATTGCCGAAGAACATGCTGTAACGTTCTGTGGTGGACTCGCGGCTGGTGGAATGAATCCTGTTTTCGCAGTTTACTCCACTTTTTTACAGCGAAGTTACGATCAAATGATTCACGACGCTGCGCTTCAGAAAGTCAAGCTGACTCTTGCTGTAGACCGCGCGGGTATCGTTGGAGCCGACGGAGTGACACATCAGGGGCTTTTCGATGCGGCATATCTCAACACAATTCCGGGAATTGAAGTTTGGTCACCGACTTATTTTTCTGAGCTGCGTGCATATTTAAGACATTGTTTAAACGCTAAGGATGGTGTGTTTGCCATCCGTTATCCCAGAGGAGGCGAACCACAGACAATCTCTGGTTATCCTGCTTGTCCGGAATATCCATTCTCCCTGTATGGAAACGGAGAAACACTTCTTGTTACTTACGGGCGGCTCTTTACTCAAGCAGTTCAGGCTGCAGAGATACTCAGGAATAACGGAGTCCGTACCGCTGTTCTGAAACTGAACCGTATAACTCCGATCGATCCGGAAGCGATCAATTTGTCGAGTAGATTCCATGCAGTTTTCTTTTTCGAGGAAGGTGTAAAAAGCGGGGGAATCGGCGAGAGTTTTGGGGAAAGTCTGCTTGAGTCCGGTTTTTGCGGAAAGTGGCATTTGTACGCGGTCGATAATGGGTTTGTGCCACATATGACGACTGACGAAGCACTGGAATCACTTTCACTTACCGCTCCACAGATTGCTCATTCGATCCGGAATGCATTAGAAGGAGAAATATAACATTGGAAAAACAGAGGTTAGATCTTCTGCTCTTTGAAAAAGGACTTGCTCCAAGCCGTGAAAAAGCCCGTGCACTGATTATGGCAGGGGAAGTCTACATAGACAATCAGAAAACAGACAAACCAGGTACCATGGTTTCTCCGGAGACGGAAATTGAGGTTCGGGGTTCATCACTTCGTTATGTGAGCCGCGGAGGGTTGAAGCTTGAGAAAGCGATGGAGCTGTTTCCGCTTTCTCCTAAGGGTAAAATCTGTATGGATATCGGTGCGTCTACCGGCGGCTTTACAGACTGTATGCTTCAGAACGGAGCGGCGCGTGTCTATGCAGTTGACGTCGGATATGGTCAGCTTGCGTGGAGCCTGCGATGTGACACGCGTGTCATCAATCTTGAAAGGACCAATGTCCGTTATCTTACTTCTGAACTTGTGCCGGAAAAAATCGGTTTTTTCAGTGTTGATGTTTCATTTATTTCTCTCCGTACCGTACTGCCGGCTGCTGCGCCGTTTTTTGAGGACGGAGCGGAGGGCATTGTGCTGATAAAACCTCAGTTTGAAGCTGGCCGGGAAAAGGTCGGGAAAAATGGTGTAGTCCGTGAAAAGAAAACTCATCTGGAAGTTGTTTCTTCCATCATCAGTTCTGTTCCGGAATATGGATTTTCTCCTGTTTCACTGACTTTTTCCCCTATTAAAGGTCCGAAGGGCAATATTGAATATCTTCTTTTCCTGAAAAAAAGTTCAGAACCAGGCAGTATCTCGGATGATGAGATAGAACAGGTTGTAAATGATTCTCACAGGGAACTCAATGCTGCTGATTAAAAGCAGAAGGAATGGTAAAACAAATGAAAATCGTACTGTTTCCTAATTATTCAAGGGAAAACACCGTATCGATCTGTGAAAGAGTCCGTTCCATACTTTCTGAGTGTGGAGCACAGGTTACGGAAGCATCTCTTACAGATGACGCAGGCAATGAAATAGCGAATGCAGATCTTTCGATTGCAATCGGCGGTGACGGGACAGCAATCCGATGCGCACGTTTATCTGCTCCGTTTAAAAAGCCCACTCTTGGGATAAATGCGGGACGTGTGGGATATATCTGCGAATTGGAAGCGAATGAAATTGATAAGCTTACAAGTCTGTTTTCAGGTGCATACAGGGTTGAAAAGAGAATGATGATTTCCGCGACAGTTAACCGCGGCGGGCAAATAGCCGCAGAATTCACTGCTCTCAACGATATAGTCCTTTCACGCGGTACACTTTCCAGGATGATCGATTTTGAAGTTTACGCCGCAGGCGGGGCTCCTTGCCGTTATCGTGCAGACGGATTGATTTTTGCGACACCGACCGGTTCGACAGCGTATTCATACTCAGCCGGAGGACCGGTAGTCGATCCGTCATTATCCTGTATCCTTTTGACTCCGGTTTGCGCACATACACCGACTGGCGCACGCAGTCTTATCTTTTCAGCAGGTGAAACTCTTTTTCTCAGAGCTTCGGGAGAAAGTGAAACCCGTCTCTATCTTACTGCAGACGGCGCTGATAATTTTGCGCTTGAACCAGGCGATCTGATTAAAATAGCAAAAAATGACCTTACAGCGGATTTTATCCGGCTTAAAGACCGGAATTTCTATACACTTTTCAATGAAAAAATGATGAAGGGATGAGAGAAAATGAAGGTTAGACGACAGGAAAAAATACTTGAACTGATTGCGGAAAATGATATCAATACCCAGGAAGAGCTGCTTGACTACCTATCTTCTGCCGGCTATTTTGTTACTCAGGCGACCATTTCGCGGGACATCAAAGATCTGCGCCTTGTCAAGACTCTTTCTCCGAACGGAAAATACAAATATACCCCTGAGAAAGCTCCGGCGCATGACATCTCTTCGAAATTCAACACCCTTTATACAGACTCTGTAATATCGACTGTATCATGCGGAAATCTTGTCGTCATCAAGACGATTTCAGGTCTGGCCGGTGCTGTGTGCGCCGCACTGGATTCGCTTGAAATGCGGGAAATCATCGGTACAATTGCAGGCGACGATACAATTTTTGTTGCATGCGCAAATGACAGCGCGGCTCAGAGTCTGACACTTACGCTGCGCAAGCTTCCGGGAAGCAGGAGTTGAGGCTTTGTGTTAAGTTATCTATCGATTGAGAATATCGCTGTGATAGAGAAGGTTGAAATCACTTTTGAAAACGGTTTTAATATTCTGACAGGGGAAACTGGCGCAGGTAAGTCGATTATCATTGATTCTATCGAAGCGATTCTCGGTGAACGAACTCCAAAAGATCTGATTCGTACAGGTGAGAAGAGTGCATATATCGGCGCTCAGTTTTCTTCCCTTGGCAATGCTGCGCGTTCTTTGATCGAAGAAGAAGGATTTTCTTTAGAGGATGACGGCAGTATCCTGATTGAACGGGAAATCCGCCTGGATGGACGAAATCTCTGCCGGGTCGGAGGACGTCCCGCGACACTGTCTGCTTTACGCCGCCTCGGGCCGGCGTTGGTTACAATCCTTGGTCAGCATGACAGTTATGATCTGCTTTCACGCGGAGGGCATATCGCGTACCTTGACGCAATGCTTTCAGAAACTGATCGTAAGAAAATTGAGAAGTATCGAGATGCATTTCATTCTCTGAAAGAAATAGGACGTGAAATTGACATGCTCGATAGTAATGAATCTGAGAAAGCCAGAAGGACAGATATGCTGACTTTCCAGATCAACGAGCTTGAATCTGCAAATATAACTGTCGGTGAACGAGAACAGCTTGCACAGCGCCGGGAAGCTGCAGAACATGCCCGTGAGCTTTCTGAGACGTCACAGGCGGCGCTTTGGGCAATTGGGAAGGGAGAAGGCGGCGCGGCTGAAAACGTCGCAAATGCCGCATCACAGCTTGAAAACGCGTCCAGGTTTTTTTCAGGCTTTTCGACTGTTTCTGAGAAACTTCGTGAGGCTGAAAATATACTCCTTGAAGCCCGAGATCTTCTTTCTGAACAACAGAATACTTTTTCTTTTGATGAGGGAGAGATAGAAACAATCGACGGAAGACTGGATACTCTCTACCGCCTATCCGTGAAGTACGGCAAAAGCGAAGAAGACATGCTTGCTTTTTTACAGAAAGCAAAAGACGAACTCGAAGCTATGGAATCCAGTGACGCACGTCGGGAGGAACTGCTCAAAGAATTTGAAATAAAACGTCATGAATCAATCTCGCTCGCGAAAGAAATATCTGAGGCACGACGTATTGCCGCGTTAAGATTTGAATCACGTGTCAAGGAAGAATTGTCATTCCTTGATATGCCTTCAGCTCGCTTTGAGGTCTCCCAGAAACGAGCGGCATTATCCGAAAACGGGTGTGACGAAGTAGTGTTCCTCCTTTCCGTCAATCCTGGTGAAAACATGCGGGAACTCTCGAAAGTTGCTTCAGGAGGTGAACTGTCCCGTATTATGCTTGCCATCAAGACAGTTCTTTCCGGAAGTGAGGATACTGGTACTTTCATATTCGACGAAATAGACACTGGAATCAGTGGGATCGCTGCGCAGAAAGTAGGTAGAAAGCTACGTGAGATTTCTAAAAACGTACAGGTTTTGTGTGTAACGCATCTTCCGCAGATTGCCGCTTTGGCAGATCATCATTTCCTTACCGAGAAAAACATGTCAGATGAAAAAACATATACAAGTGTTCGTGAACTCAGCTTTGAAGGACGTGTACATGAGCTTGCACATATGATCGGTGGGGATGAGATTACCGATACAATGCTTAAAAATGCATCAGAAATGATATCTCATTCTGATCGCGCGAAATGACGCTGTTTTTTGAAAGCAATAAAACAAGTTTTGTCGAAGAGAAATTTGCTGTTTCAGTTCATCAGAAAATGAATCAGATTAAGTGAAATAAAATGCTGAGTAAAATAAAAAAAAGCATAAAAACAACATACTTTGCCGCAGCGGGGCTTACGTTTCTGCTGGGGCTTGTTGTTTTTGCGGTTTTTTCAGCATTTCCTTTTGCAAAAAGGACGATTGCCTGGTGCGATATGAAGCAGCAGGTTATTCCTCTGATGTTGGAATTCCGTCAGATTCTTCTTGGTGATGGCGATTTCTTTTTGAATCTGCAAAATGCAGGCGGAATGTCTTTTTACAGCATATTCTTTTTCTTTTTATCCAGTCCGCTTTCTTTTTTAGTGCTTTTAATCCGCCCTGCCGCTCTGTACAGTGTGATCAATTTATTTGTTCTTGTAAAACTCTCAGCTTCTGCGGCAACGGCATCACTGTATTTCAATAAGGCAATGACCGGGCTTGATTTTGCTCAGAATACTGCGCTTTCAGTGATGTATGGATTCTGCGGGTACGGACTCCTTTATTTCCAGAATCTAGTGTGGCTTGATGCAATGATTCTGTTTCCGCTTCTGCTTCTTTCGATTCGCAGAGTTTTTAACAATCGGAAAATAGACGCCTTGATTGCATCGTTATCCTCGATGCTGGTTCTAAGCTTCTATTTAAGCTATATGGTTGTTCTATTTCTTATTCTTGCCTGTGTTATTTATTCTTTCTTCTGTTACCGGAGAAGTATTCGGGCGAGAAATCTTCATCTGATTGCGATTGGTACCATATGCTCTTTTTTGCTGACAGCAGTGGTTTGGCTCCCGCAGCTCTTTTCTTTCCTGCGATCTTCTCGCGGACGTGATATACTCACATCTATTACTTCCGGCGGCCCGATGACTCACTGGGAAACAACTTTGATGATGCTGTTCTGTTCATCCGGGGTGTTTGCCGGACTGATCCTTTTTTTATTCGTTAGACCGGCGTCTTCCCGACGGACCGCCTCGCTTGGACTGATCCTTTGTTTGCTGACTATCCCGCTTATTTATGATCCGATCAATAAAATGTGGCATACAGGAAGTTACCAGGCATTCCCATCACGATATGGTTTCATGACAGGTTTTATAGGACTGGCTATTGCAGGAGAGGCGATTCTATCCGCTTCAAAACGTAATGAACGTCTTGAAAATCCAGAACGGCACTCGAATCATGTATTTATAGATTATATTTGTGAACTCCTGATTGTTATTGCTGCGGCGATCGGTGGGGGAGTGCTTTTTGAGAAGCGTGAGGCGCTTTCGTCCTATGTACACACTCTGTGGATGAGTACGGAAGGTTTTCTCGAGTATTTAAAATTCTTTATTCCGCTGCTTCTTGCTTTTTTCGTGGTTTTTGTCTGCTATTCAAGAGGATTGCTGCGGCGTGAGCGTTTCGGACTGATGATTTGTACTCTTGCTTCAATACAGGCAGTATTCTGCGGAGGCGTCTTTATGGGGTTTGTCTCGAACGATGTATCTTTCAATGAGGAGTTGATGACACTTTCTGGCCTGGTATCAGATAAAAACCTGTATCGAGTTAAACAGTATGAAAAAAACTTTGATGTTAACCTGGTAGGTGCGCTTGGATATCCCTCACTTTCACATTATACCTCCTTCACAGACAGAGATTATCAGTCTTTTGTCAGGAATATGGGATACTCCGGTTACTGGATGGAAGTATCCTCCTGCGGGGGAACTAAGTTTTCCGATTATATTTTGGGAAACCGCTATACGATTTATCCCACGTGGAAAATCCAGGATCAGGCTGTAATCTATATGACGGATCGTTTTGCGTTCTGTATGACTTCACCTGGTGCCGGATTAACGCGTGTGTTTCGTATCGGTGATCTGAAGAGTGCGGCTTCATTGACACGTACAGACCGAATTCTCAAGCAGAACAGAATGTACCGAATTCTCTCCGGAGATGAAGAAAATCTGATCGCGAAGATTCGGCCAAGTGCCACCTCGAACGTTACAATGATTGAGGAGGAGATTAAAACTGTTTCCAGAATAGACGGGAACCTGGCGGGTGTCATTTCTTATCACCGAAGTGTTGAAGGGAAAAAAACACTTTATTTTGATTTGTTTCATCAGGTTTCAACCAGACTTCGTGAACAAATCAATGCTTCATGCAATATCTATTTAAACGGAGAACTCTTGATAGAAGAATATCCAACCCAGCGGAATAATGGTATTTTAGAGCTCGGTACTTTTGAAAATGAGGATGTCAGAATTGATGTTGAGGTATTAAAGGATATCAATGCAACTTCATTCGGGCTGTATGAACTCGATGATGATCGGCTGGAGCAGTTCATGAGTTTTTCTTCCGGTCCTCGCGCTATACAACGCGGCAATACAATTGAAATAGAGGCGGATAGTGATGGAGAGGAGTATCTGCTTCTGTCAATGCCGTATTTACATGGTTACAGCGCAAAGGTGAACGGTACGAAAAAGGAGATAGAAGTTGTTTTCGACGATCTTATGTCGGTACGTCTCGAAAAAGGGAAGAATAATATTGTTTTTTCCTATATTCCGGAAGGTTTTATTCCAGGGCTTGTTATATCATCTGTATGTTGTATCATTTTAATCATTCTTATTCTATTGCGAAAAAAGCTGGATTTCGACTTGCTGCAAAAACTGGATTGTCTGCGCTATATTACATATTATCTCTATTGTGCTCTGTTCTGTATCGTTCTTTGTGTTCTTTATTTCCTACCAGTTATTCTCCGATTCATGGTTGACAAATGAAAACCTACGTGATAAAATAACCGTAGATTTTCGGATGTGGCGCAGTTTGGTAGCGCGCTTGAATGGGGTTCAAGAGGCCGCAAGTTCGAATCTTGTCATCCGAACCAAAAGGATCGAATCTGTCCGTGTTGGCAGGTTTGATCCTTTTTTCATTTCCGTTATTAATAAATAGACTCGTGAAATAAAACAGTATTAGCTTGTAACTGATGACGCACAGAAATATGAAAGTGAATTATACAAACTTTTAATTGAAAAAAATATAGTAATATGGTATACTGACATTAATAAATATTTAACAATCTTCAGGAGGAAATTCCAATGGCAAACCGAATTGTTTTAAACACCATATCCTATCACGGCCACGGAGCTATTGAAAACATTGTTCCGGAGTTGGTGAACCGTGGATTTAAAAAAGCTTTTGTTACTTCTGACGCTTCACTGATTGAATTCGGTGTTACCAAGAAAGTAACGGATCTGCTTGATGAAGCGAATTTTGCGTATAGTATTTACAGCGATATCAAACCTAATCCTACAATTGAAAATGTTCAGAATGGTGTAGAGGCATTTCATTCTGCCGACGCTGACTGTATTATTGCAATTGGCGGAGGCTCCTCAATGGATACCGCGAAAGCAATCGGAATTATCGTTGAAAACCCGGAATTCTCTGATGTCCGCTCTCTCGAAGGGGTCGCACCGACAAAAAATCACGCTGTGTTTACAATTGCGGTTCCGACGACTGCTGGAACGGCTGCAGAGGTAACAATCAATTATGTCATCACTGACGTTGAGAAGAAACGTAAGTTTGTCTGTGTTGACACAAACGATATTCCTGAAATAGCTGTCGTGGATCCGGATATGATGAGCTCGATGCCGAAAAGCCTTACTGCTGCGACCGGAATGGATGCGCTGACACATGCTATTGAAGGTTATATCACAAAAGGAGCCTGCGCGATTTCAGATATGTTCCATCTGGAAGCGATTCGTTTGATCGCGGCAAATCTTCGCAGTGCGGTTGAAAACAAGCCAGAAGGCCGAGAAGGTATGGCACTAGGTCAGTATATTGCAGGTATGGGTTTCTCCAACGTCGGACTCGGAATTGTTCATTCTATGGCGCATGGCCTTTCTGCACTTTATGATACTCCTCACGGTGTTGCCTGCGCGATTCTTCTCCCGGTCGGACTTGAATATAACAAACCGGTCTCATTAACTCGCTACCGCGCAATTGGAAAAGCGATGGAAGTGCCCGGAATAGACCGTATGGATGATGCTGCGGCTGCTGATGCGACGATCGCTGCGGTAAGAAAGCTTTCTTCTGATGTTGGGATTCCTGGAAATCTCAAAGGTATTCTTAAAGAGGAAGATATCCAGTTCCTTTCTGAGTCTGCTTTTGCTGATGCATGCCGCCCCGGCAATCCGAGAGATACCAGTATAGAAGAAATCGCGGAGCTCTACAGAAGTCAGCTATAATACTTTTACCATTTATTTGTGGTGTTTATATCAAGAAGCGGAAGGTTTATTTCCTTTCGCTTCTTGTATTTTACGAGAAGAATTCATCAGCAGTTTCTTTACAATAAGATCAAATCGTTGTAATATTAATTCATGAGAATTACAAAGGGGCGGGACAATGCTGATCATCTGTTCAATCGCTCATTTATTGACGGATGCCGTCTGTGCCGCGACGCTTTTCGGCCAAATGAACACCCGGTCTGATTTTTACATGCTTCTGATTGTATATAACACACTTGCATTTTCTACTCAGGCTATTGTGGGGATAATCGCTGACCGATGGCAGAAAGTCCAGTGGTTGTGCGGAAGCGGTGCAATGATATTGGTCGTTCTTGGCTTTTTTATTCCAGGAAACGTTTATTTGAAAACTGTACTGATCGGTTTTGGAAACAGCGTATTTCACGTTTCCTGCGGACAGATTGTCTTGATCAGAAGCAGTGGAAAAGCTATCAGCCTTGGCGTTTTCGTAGCGCCTGGAGCAATCGGTCTTTCAATCGGAACACTATTCCCTGAATATGGTTCATACTATTCTTTCGCCTTACTTATTGCTTCGGCGGCAATGATATTTATTTCATGCAGGGGAACTGTTTTTACAGCAGAAAAAATCGATGAACCGGAAAAACCGGTATTACCGGTAATTCTGCTTACGCTTGCTGTTGCAGTACGTGCAATCGGAGGCGGAGCGGTTCATTTCCCATGGAAAAACGGCGCAATGCTTTCTATCCTGTTGACGTGTGTTGTATTTGCCGGTAAGTTTTCCGGTGGCTTTCTGTGTCAGGCAATTGGACCAAAACGTTCGGCGATTCTGTCCCTTCTTGTTGCGCTTCCGCTAGTTTTATTTGCCGGTAATTGGATCATTCCTTCTGTGATCGGACAGTTTGCACTCAATCTTACGATGCCGGTAACGCTTTGGCTTTTGTACCTGGAAATGCCCTCCTCACCAGGATTCGCGTTTGGCCTTGCTGCATCGGCTTTATGGCCGGGAACACTGATTGGCGGAATATTAAAACTGGAAGGATTTTTGCAGCAGTTCGTCGTAGGATTCTGTTTTCTCTTTGCGCTGTTTGCGGTCGTTTTTGCCGTTCATCATCTTAATAACGGAAAGGGGTGCTCCTTATGAAAAAGCTTCGGATTCTTCTTTGGTCGGCGCTGATCGCGCTCTTCGGTACAGTCGGCGTTTCTGCCGATGTCCCTTCCGAACCGTTTTTTTATCAAACGGATCATACATCCGTCATTTTACTTTCGATCGCTCTTGGGCTGATCCTCTCAGCGATCGGTGTTGCAATCTGGATTCTGGTTCGCGCGGGACGGAAGAAATAACGAAAGATATTTACCCATGAAATAAAGCGGATTATTCACTGATCGGGACTGATCGCGCTCTTCGGCGCAGCGGGAGTCTCCGCCGATGTTGTACGCCGGTTTCCTTTTTGGGTTCCGGAGGTGAGAAGATTCTCTTCCTCCTTATCCTGCGGACGGTCATTCTAACAATGATCGGTCCAGTTGTCTGGATGATCCTGCGCGCGAGGAGGCGCAAATGGTTCTTCTGTTAATTGCCTGCGCTCTGACCCTGCTGATCGAGACGCCGTTTTTGTTTCTCAGCGGATACAAACGGCATCAGATGCTGCTGTTGATCGTCTGTGTCAATCTCGCTACAAACCTGACGATGAATCTCTGCTTTCTCTTTTTCGTGCCGTTCAATGTACTTACAGTAGTGATTGCGGAAATTCTTGTTGTTTTCATTGAATTCTCCGTATATTCGGCAGCCTGGGGAAGAAACCTCCGACTTTTCCTGCTGACTTTTATAGCGAACGCGCTCTCTTGTTTACTGGGAGTTTTCCTTATGCCTTCGATCGCAAACCTGCTCGGTATTCGATAATTCAATAGGTAGAAACGCCTGCATTTCGCGGGCGTTTCTTGCCGTCGGGAGAATCTTATTTTCAAGTTTACTTTACAGCGAGCTTATGATATAATTATTTTGTATTGAGTCTTTTGAAGGCAGGGCTTGCGGAAAGGAGCGGTTTGAGATGGATATTCGCGTGAACGACCTTATAACCATGAAAAAGCCGCATCCCTGCGGCTCAAAGCAGTTCCTTGTACTGCGAATAGGGATGGATTTCAAGATTCGCTGTACTAAGTGCGGGCGGGAGGTTATGCTCACGCGTCAGAAATGTGAAAAGAACATTCGTGCGGTTGAGCGTTCAGAAATTACGGAGGAGTAAAGAAGCTTGTTTGAGAATTTAAAAGTCTTCGAAGAGCGGTATGAGGCTCTTAACGGGCGGCTCTATGATCCGTCGGTTACCGCAGATTTAAAGGCATATTCCGCGATACGTAAGGAACACAAAGAATTAGAACCGCTGGTATTAAAATATCGGGAATATTGTAAACTGGAGAAGGAATTGTCCGATCTTGCCGTTATGGTACAGACAGAAAAAGATGAAGAACTGCGAGAGCTTGCGGCTGAAGAGCATACGGAAACAAAAGAAAGACTTGAACGCTGTGAGCATGAAATCCGTGTTCTTCTGATTCCTAAGGATCCGAATGACGATAAAAATGTAATCATGGAGATTCGTGCGGGTGCCGGCGGTGAGGAAGCGGCTCTTTTTGCTTCGGTATTATACCGTATGTACTCGCTGTACGCTGCATCTAAGGGGTGGCAGATTGAGACAGTTTTTGAGAATGAAACGGAACTTGGTGGATACCGTGGTATTGAGTTTATCATAAGCGGTGACGGTGCATATTCGCGTTTAAAATACGAAAGCGGTGTTCATCGTGTTCAGAGAGTTCCGGAAACAGAGACGCAGGGCAGAATTCATACCTCCACCTGCACTGTAGCAGTCCTTCCGGAGGTAGACGATGTGGAAGTTGAAATAAACCCCAAGGATCTTCAGATTGATACATTCCGTTCAAGCGGAGCCGGTGGTCAAAAGGTAAACAAGACTTCTTCTGCGATACGTGTAACGCATCTGCCAACTGGTATGGTTGTGGAATGTCAGGATGAACGCAGTCAGTATAAAAACAAAGACAAGGCTCTCAAAGTCCTGCGTGCGCGTCTATATGAAAAAAGTCTGCGCGAGCAGCAGAATCAGATTTCTCAGGAAAGAAAAAGTCAGGTCGGTACAGGTGATCGTAGTGAGCGTATCCGGACTTACAACTATCCGCAGGGCAGAATTACAGATCATCGGATTGGCTTCACGATTTATCGTCTGGAGGATTTCCTGTCAGGAAATATCGATGAGGTTATCGATGCTCTGATTGCTCATGATCGTTCAGAAAAGATGGAGGACCGTATAGACAGAGAAAACGGAATCTAATATGAAAACTGAATTTTTCCATGAGCCGGACGCGAAGGCTATTGCGCGTGCCGGTGAAATACTTCGTTCTGGCGGCCTTGTGGCTATTCCGACAGAGACTGTCTACGGGTTAGCTGCAAACGCCTATGATGCAGAGGCAGTAAAGAATATTTTTATTGCAAAAGGACGTCCCGGTGACAATCCTCTTATTGTACATATAGCCGATCTATCTGAGTTGAAACCTCTGGTAAGGTCTGTTCCCGAAAGCGCCAAGCAACTTGCCGCGGCATTCTGGCCGGGGCCGCTTACGATGATTCTTCCAAAATCAGATCGTGTTCCGTATGAAGTGACGGCAGGGCTTGAAACTGTTGCGGTACGTTTTCCTTCGCATCCTGTCGCAAACGCAATCATCAGAGCAGCCGGTCTTCCGCTTGCGGCGCCGAGTGCCAATCTATCTGGAAAGCCAAGCCCGACGAATGCGCTGCATGTTTATGAGGATATGAATGGCCGCATTGACGCGATTGTTGATGGAGGTGACTGCCATTTCGGTGTGGAATCGACCGTAATAACCCTGGCCGGTGAGAAACCTCGTCTGTTACGTCCCGGTGCTGTTACTCTCGAGATGCTTCGGGCAGTGATCGGAGAAGTTGAAATGGACTCAGCCGTGATTGAACCGCTCGCTGAGGGTGAGGTCGCTGCGTCACCGGGGATGAAATACAAACATTACTCTCCGAAGGCTGAAGTATACGTTTTGTCTGGAAGTCCAGAAGCATTTATTCGTTATATCAATTCACATTGTGACGAAAAAACTGCGGCACTCTGTTATGATGAAGAAGCCAATAAAATTAACTGTGCGACAATTCCGATTGGAAAAGAGTTCGATTTTTCTTACCAAGCCCATCTCCTCTTCAACTCACTGAGAAGGTGCGATGAATTGGGGATGAAGCGTGTTTATGCCCATATTCCCCGCAGGGATGGCGTAAGCCTTGCTATATATAACCGCCTGATGCGGGCGGCGGGTTTTAAGGTGATTTATGTCTGAGAACAGAAGGCGAATTATTGGCGTTACCGGTCCTACCGGGGCAGGAAAAAGCACTGTGGTTGCAGTATTGAAAAAATCGTTTGGATTTCGTGCGATTGATACGGACAAGCTTGCGCGCTTGGCTGTTAATGATAAGAACTGTGCCTTATCCCTGAAAAAAGCCTTCGGTAATGATATCTACGAAAAAGACGGCAGTCTGAATCGTGCGTTGCTCGCTTCACGTGCGTTCCAGAATGATGAAAAAACTGCTCTGTTAAATTCAATTACTCATCCAGTTATTATTCAGATGCTTCTGGAAGAAATTGAAAACGCTCCGGATGATGTGACACAATTCGTTATTGATGTCCCGCTTCTGTATGAATCCGGTCTCGATAAAATCTGTGATTTCGTTTTCGCTGTAGCTGCACCGTATCAGACACGCCTTTCGCGTATTAGAAAACGAGACGGGTTAACCATCGAACAGGCAAAACTTCGAATGGCTCGCCAGAAAAAAAACAAGTTTTATGAAAGCCGTGCGGATTACGTAATCGACGGAAGATCAAGCAATCTCGAAGAAGACATCAGAACTGCACTGTTAAAGCTTGAGGTGATCCGGTGAGGAAGAAAAGAATATGGGTCAGGATTCTGATCCTGTTGATATGTCTGGCCGTCTGTGCCTTATTGTTTCTGAAATTCGGTTACAATCGTATGGAAAAGTCTTTCTATCCCACTGATTACGAGGACGAAGTAACGGTTATGTCAGATGAAACAGGTCTTTCAAAAGCCTTGATTTTTGCCGTTATCCGTACCGAGAGCGGATTCAACGCGGAAGCCGAGTCTCCCGCAGGAGCAATAGGCCTCATGCAGCTTCTGCCTGATTCTTTTGACTGGATTCAGCGTGTGGAAGAAGGGGAGGAAATCTATTCTCACGACGCGCTGCTGGATCCAGCAGTTAATATCCGCTATGGATCTCTGACACTAAAATATCTACTTGACAGATTCGACGGAAATGAAAAGGCAGCTATTGCGGCATATAATGCTGGCCCGGGAAATGTCGACATATGGCTTGAAGATGAACGGTATTCAAGAGACGGTAAAAATCTTGACGAGATTCCGTTCGACGAAACCAGAAGCTATGTATCAAAAGTTCTGGCTGCCAAGGACAAATATGAAAATCTATATCAGTTTTAATATAACAAAGGAGTAATGAAAATGTCTGATTTTGCAAATGAAGTAACACTCGACCGGAGCAATGCATATCTGCGTCTTGAAGAAAAGGAAATTGAGACGGCGTATGATTTTTGTGAAGACTACAAGTTTTTCCTGGATCATTCCAAAACAGAAAGGGAAGCCGTATCTACTTCGATCGAGATTGCAGTAAAAAATGGTTTTGAGCCCTTTGATCCGCTTAAAAAATATGCACCAGGAGCTAAAGTGTATCTCAATAATCGTGGAAAATCCGTTATTTTTTCCGTAATTGGCAAAAACGGCGCTAAGAATGGTGTCCGTATTGCGGCTGCTCACATTGATTCTCCGCGAATTGATTTGAAGCCGATGCCTCTCTATGAAAAAAATGAGCTCGCGCTGCTTAAGACACATTATTACGGCGGGATTAAAAAATACCAGTGGACAGCCCTTCCGCTTTCTATGCATGGCGTTGTTATAAAGCGCAACGGGGAAAAAGTAGAAATCTCGATTGGGGAGAACAGCGATGATCCGCAGTTCTGTATCACCGATCTGCTGCCGCATCTGTCTCAGGAACAGAGCGTAAAGACTCTTGGGAAAGCGATTGAGGGAGAAGATCTGAATATTCTCGTCGGAAGCCGTCCATACAGGGAAGACGATGAGGAAAAAGTGGAGAAAGCATATAAGCTGAACATTCTCAAAATATTAAATGATCGATATGGTATTGAGGAAGAAGATCTCATATCCGCAGAAATCGAATTTGTTCCAACTTTAAAGGCAAGTGATATAGGTTTTGACAGAAGCATGATCGGATCTTACGGTCACGATGACCGCGTCTGTGCATATCCGGCACTTATGGCCATGATGAATCTGGAAGAAATCCCGGATCAGACTGCTGTCACTGTGTTGACAGATAAGGAAGAAACGGGTTCTGATGGAAACACCGGACTGAATTCTGCCTATCTGGCGTATTTTATTGAAGATCTTGCACAGGCGGAAGGCCTTGCTGTAAGACATGTGCTCTCGAAATCTAAATGTCTCTCTGCAGATGTTACTGCGGCGCTTGACCCAACGTATGAAAGAGCATACGAGCCTATGAATTCCTGCTACATTAACCGTGGCGTTGGCGTGTGCAAATATACCGGTTCCCGTGGTAAGGGAGCAACGTCTGATGCAAGTGCCGAATTTGTGGGCGAGGTAAGAAAAATATTCAATGACAATGGTGTCATTTGGCAGATGGGAGAGCTTGGACGAGTTGATCTGGGCGGCGGCGGAACAGTTGCGAAATATATCGCCAATCTCAATGTTGATGTAATTGATGTAGGCGTTCCGGTTCTTTCGATGCACGCACCTTTTGAAATTGTCGGAAAACTTGATGTTTATATGGCCTATAAGGGATTTAAAGCTTTTTTTGAAGTATAAAGATGATTTTTCGACGAAAGACCTATCGAAGAAAACGCGCAGCAGTTTTTAAAATGCTGCCGGATGAGAAGATAGCAACGGTTAGAAAACAGAAGACAGAGCGCCAAAAACGGCGGGAAGTAACCGTTATCCGCAAAGTTATTACTATAATAACTGTTTTTCTGATCCTGCTCCTGATCGCTGCGGCAATACTGCTGATACGGCAGGCAAATTCCTCGGGCGGACTGCATTGGGCGTGGCTGGATGAATTTCTTGGCAGAGAGACAGAAAGCTCCATGTCTTCAATTACGGAGTCTTCTGTCCCGGAACCAGTTTCTATTGTGATTGATGAACCGGAAGACGATTCATATTTGCTGATCATCGTCAATTCAATTCATCCTCTTCCGAAGGATTTCACTCCGGAGTTATCTCAGGTCGGTGATGTCTTTCTGGAAAAAAACGCTGCGGAAGCTCTCAGCGCGATGACTGAATCGGCAAAGAAAGCGGGTATCACGCTTCCTTTGCTGCGCGGATATACCACAGCGGTAGAACAGGAAGAAATATATCAGCAGAAGTATGAAGAACTTCTCTGGTCAGGGACATCTCCTGCAAAAGCGAAGGACACGGCTTCAATATGGCGGCCAGGCTGGAGCGAAAGTCAAACAGGATTATTGCTTGAACTGTCCGGAAACGATGAATTTGAATCAAGCAATGAATTCTACTGGCTTTGTGAACACAGTGCGGAATATGGCTTTATATTCCGTTATCCCGAAGGTAAAGCAAGGAAAACAGGTGTCGCTTTTAATCCTAAGATATTGCGATTTGTCGGAACAGAGAATGCTGCAACGATGCGACAGCTCGATATGTGTCTGGAAGAATATGTTCGTTATCTTTCCGATCGATGATACCGATGATTAGATCTTGTTTTACTTTTGTGTAATTAAGCGCGAATAGATTTAACCGTTTATATTGAATACATCATGATTTGTGGCAGCTGAGTTGGTAAATGAAACGTTTTTACCAGAAGCGGATTTAACGGATATATGCAGACAAGGGGTTCTTTACTGTCAAGTTCATGGCCTTTTAAGGCAACAAGAATTGAAGCGGTATAAACAAGAAAAAATCGAAAAAAAGTCTTGATTTTTCCGATTCTTTATGATAACATTGATATGTTGACCAAAAGGCGGAATAAAGAGGTGAAAAAGAATGAAAGAAAATATTCATCCCAACTACAAGGCGACTACGATCCGTTGTGCTTGCGGAAACGTAATCGAGACAAGATCTACGAAAGAGAATATCCGCGTTGAAATTTGCTCTAAATGCCATCCGTTCTTTACCGGTAAGCAGAAATTAGTTGATACGAGCGGACGCGTTGATCTGTTCAAAAAGCGTTACGGTTTGGAATAATCGAATTCGTCTTTTCTGGGCGGTGCTTTTGGCATCGCCCATATTTCATTTATTGAGGGAACTTATGTATAAAACGGTTCTAAAGGAAGCAACGGCGCAAATAATTGAAAAGAATTCGCGATTTATTGCAAGTGTGAAGCCAGTAGAGACCAGAGAAGAAGCTGAAGCATTTATAGAATCAGTTGCGAAGAAGAATCGTACTGCAAATCATAATGTTTACGCTTATGTCTTACGTAAGGATCATTTCCAGAAACATTCTGATGACGGAGAACCAGGGGGTACTGCGGGAATGCCTGTACTAAATGTTCTTCTCAAACAGAATCTTACCGATGCCATAATTGTTGTGACTCGATATTTTGGCGGAATACTGCTTGGTACAGGTGGACTCGTACGGGCATACTCTGCAGCGGCAGCATTAGGCGTAGAAGAGGCAATCCCTGTTACTGTCCGTCTCTATATTAAAGGAAAAATGCGTTTTGGATATGAACGCTATGGCCCAATTTCTGCAGCGCTTGCAGCTGAAGGCGCCATAATAGATGATACTTCATTTACCGACAGCGTTGAAGTATCTTTCAGGATTGCCGAGGAAGAATTTCAGAACATCTGCAATATAATTATCAATTTAACAAACGGATCCATTTCTCCTGAAAAAACAGGAGAAGAATACTTTCCGGAAAAAATATGAATTGATTGATAATTAAAAAAAGGGTTTTGATGTTTTTTAACGTATATAGAAAGTGGAAGTGAAAAGGAGGGATTCTATGAACCCTAGGGAACGTACAGAGCTTTTTGAAAGACAGTTCCTTTCACCTTGCGCTGCATTTTCTGCTGACTCAAAGGGGCGTTTGCGCTACGAGGATAAATGTGAATTGCGCACGGATTATCAACGTGATCGGGATCGTATCGTTCACTGTAAATCCTTCCGTCGTCTCAAACATAAGACTCAGGTTTTTCTTTCACCTGAAGGCGACCACTTCCGTACA
>ONSY01000258.1 GCA_900320605.1 uncultured Eubacteriales bacterium
CGTCAGATTTCACCTCCCGCCGGGGCTACCTGGTAGGAGGTGTTTTCTATGCAGGTAATACAGACGATAGACGGCAAGGTGAATCCGGCGGATGTACCGAAGCCGACCAACGAAGAAATGCAGAACGAATATGATTATTTACTGGCGGAGCAGCTGACCCGAAAACTGCTTGATAAGGGGTTTATCACCGATGACGAATTCACCAGAATTATGACGAGAAACCGCAAATCTTTCTCTCCGTTTATATCAAAAGTTATCGATAAATAGCTTGCTATTCAGGGGCTTTAGAGTGATGTATATACTACCCCGATAGAAAGGAGGCGAGACAATGGCAAGGATAACAAAGATCGAGGCGGCGAAGGACAACGGCAGACGGAAACTGCGTGTTGCAGCCTACGCCAGGGTATCCACCGATTCCAATGAACAGCTGGTCAGCCTGGAAACGCAGAAGAACCATTATGAGCGTTACATCAAGGCAAGACCCGACTGGGAATATGCCGGATTGTATTATGACGAAGGTGTGAGCGGCACTTCGATGGCCAAGCGTGACGGACTGCTCCGTATGCTCGATGATTGCGACCGGGGACTGATCGACTACATTATCGTGAAGTCCATCAGCCGTTTTTCCCGCAACACGGTAGACAGTATTGAGACGGTCAGACGGCTCTGCGAGAAAGGTATTTACATCTTTTTTGAAAAAGAAAATATCGACACGGGCAAGATGGAGGGCGAACTTCTGCTCTCCATTCTTTCAAGCCTGGCTGAGAGCGAATCCCACTCCATAGCCGAGAACAATAAGTGGAGCATCCAGAAGCGGTACCAGAACGGTACGTTCAAGATCGGCTACACGCCATACGGTTACGACAATGTGGACGGTCAGATGGTGATCAATGCGGAGCAGGCTGAGACGGTGCGCTGGATATTCGAGGCGGTGCTTTCTGGCATGTCTCCGGGAACCGTTGCGAGGCAGCTCAATGAGAAGGGTGTTCGCACCAAACGTGACGGCAGATGGACCGGGCATACCGTAAACAGCATGATACGGAACGAAAAATACACGGGCGATGTGATCATGCAAAAGACCTACACCGATGACAGATTCAATCGCCACATCAATCGTGGTGAAAGAACGCAGTACCTTGCACGGGATCACCATGAACCGATCATCAGTCGTGATGCTTTCGAGGCAGCAAACGCTATCATCGATGCGAATGGTCTGGAAAAGGGCATCCATAAGGATGAGGATAAATACAAGAACCGTTACGCCATGTCCGGCAAGATCATCTGCGGAGAATGCGGATGCACCTGGAAAAGGGTCAAGCTGGTGAATCACTTCGGTTTTTCCTGCAACACCCATGTGCGCGATAAAAACGCCTGCAGCATGAAGACAATCGCCGAAGAGCCAGTCAAGGCTGCTTTTATCACACTGATGAACAAGCTGACCTACGGCAGGAACCTCATTCTTCTTCCCTATGCGGAAATGCTGAAAAGCAGTCAACGGTCAGGAAATATTGACAGACTGACGGAACTGGACGCTCTGATTGAAAAAAATACGGAGCGAAGAAATCAGATCATGCAGTTTTTTACAAAAGGACTGCTTGATCCTGCTGTCTATGCCGAGGAGAGCGATGATCTTACGGAGGAGGCTGACAGGCTGACATCGGAGCGTGATTCCCTGACTATACAAATGAACGGAAACCGCGATCAGGCCGATGCCCTGGATAGGCTTCTTAAGTACACGGCGAAAGGGACGATGATTACGGAGTTTGATCCCTCCCTGTTTACAGAGCATGTTGACCACATCGTAGTTTATGAAAGAACGGAGATCGGATTCGCCATGAAGTGCGGACCCGTATTCCGGGAAAGGATTTAAGATGCAGCACACACCATACGGATATGACATCATTGGTGGCAAAGCGGTCATCAATGAAAAGCAGGCCGCTGATGTAAGGCAGATATGCCAAAACTATCTGTCAGGGATGTCCTTTAAAAATGCAGCAGCGGCGGTTGGGCTTACCATGAGCCACTGTGGGGTGAAACGACTGATGCTGAATGAACGCTATCTTGGCGATGAGTTTTATCCGGCGATTCTGACAGAGGAGATTGTTCAGAAGGTTGAAGCTGAACGCATCCGCCGGGAAAAGGCACTCGGACGGGACAGACGGAAAGGCAAAGGCGCGCCGAAAGGGGTCTATTACACTGGCTTCTTCGCACTGAAGATTGCTATGAAATACAAGGACCCGGTCGCACAGGCAGAATACGCCTACAGCCGGATCAGAAACGAGGTGAGCGGATAAATGGCAATGGCACAGAATATCACGGTGATTCCGGCAAGGCGTACGGTCGGAACGCAAAAGAAAGCCGAGAAGGTTCAAAAGACCAGGGTAGCAGCCTACTGCCGCGTCTCCACGGAATTTGAGGAGCAGGAATCCAGC
>ONSY01000158.1 GCA_900320605.1 uncultured Eubacteriales bacterium
GACCCAGGCAGAAAAAGTCTTTTTAAAACCCGTTATCTCGCGATGGCGGCATCTTTCTGCATCATCCTCGCGGGAATCATCCTGTTCGCCACCCGCACACCGGCTTCTCCGCAGCCTGTACAGAACGCAGTTGTTCCGGGATCTTCTGTAAAAGAAAATCCGATCTCGGCAGCTGCCGAACCGGATCCTGTTTCCCGGGAGGACATTTCTTCCGAGGCAGCGGTTCCCGCCCAGGATGAAGTTCCGGACTACAGTCCCATCAAATTCAGCAGCCTTCTCCTGCCGGAGGCCGAAATCAATCCCGAAACGGAAACCGTATCTTCCGGCACTGACCTGTCCATCGTCTCATTCCGTGAATCCATGCTCTCCGACGCCTGCGCGGTTCTCGAGGGAACTGTCGGCAGAGTTTACCCGAAGCATTATCCATACAGTTACTACGATGACAAATTCGGAAAAATGGAACTGTATCACGCTTTTATCGACACGGTTGTCTATGAGTTCACCATTGAAAAAGTATGGTACGGTTCGGAATTTGAACCGGGTAAGACCATTCTGATCGAGGATGTCGCCTACCCCATTGATCCTCTTTCCCCGGTCAGACAAGGCCGCAGCTACGTAATCCCGATCCGTGAGGAAGGCGAGGTTTACGAGTTCTGGACTCCGAACGGAGAGATCGCGGAAGGAGATCTGACCAGAGACTCCTCCTACAGTACGCTGTACGAATTCCATCCTCAGATCACGAAAACAGAAGACGGAAATTATCTCGTCGCGTCCGACTGGGAAACGCTCTGCCGTGCGCCGTCCCGGGAAGTCGTTCTTGAGGGTAAGGAAGCCTTCGACTATGAAGGCTGGCTCAGCTTCCGTCTCCTCTATCCTGAAGATTTCGCACAGGAGTTCACCGCACTGATTGAGGCAGAAACCGGCACCCCGTAACGCGCCGTCTTTCCGGCGGATCACTCCAGGCAGGGAGTGCGTTCCGGGGACCTGTCGCCGGCGCAAAGGAATACGAAACCGGTGCAGTCACACATAATCTATATGATCCTCTCAGGGCAGACCGGGAAAAACCCGAATCTGCTCCGGGAGGATCATTTTATGTCCGAATACGAGACATATTTGAAAACCGCATGAGTATCAGCACGCTTCGCCGGATCAAAACCAATGCTTTCTGCAATTCTTCCATTCGCGCCGATTACAGAATTCCGGGACAGGCAGTTTTCTTACGACGCACTTTCCCCTGAAACTTTTTTCATCTCCGCGGCAGATTCCTGCGACGAATCCTCCTTTTTGTGATATAATGGGAGCAGACACCATGGAGGGGAAGGACGGTGAACCGAAAATCATGAGAAAAATACTCGCAGTTCTCGCGCTCCTCTGTTTTCTGACCGCATGCGCCCAAACCACGGCGGAGTCGCCTTTTGAATCGCTTTCATCTCTATCAGAACCGGATTCCTTCCCCGATTCCTCCGTTGAGCCATCTGAACCTGTATCTCTGCCGCCGGACGGGGATTCGTCTGAACAGAGCCTTGTTTCACAGGAATCAGAACCGGATCCGGAACCCGAACCGGTATCGGAATCTCAGCCGGAGTCTGAACCCGTACCGGAACCTGACCCGGAGCTGATTCGGGCACATGAGATTCTCTCCGAGATGACTCTCAACGAAAAAATCTGCCAGCTGTTCATTATTTCCCCAGAACAGCTGACCGCCGAATCGCCGGTAACCGCCGCGGGAGAGAAGACGCGTACCGCGCTTATGGAAAACCCGGTCGGCGGACTGATCTACTTTTCCCGGAATCTAGTAAACGCCGAACAAACCGCCGAGATGCTCCGGAACACGAAATCGTTCGCAAAATATGTTCCGTTTCTCTGCGTGGATGAGGAAGGCGGACTCGTTTCCCGTGTCGGCAGCAATCCCGAAATGGGAACAACGCCATTCCCCCCGATGGGCCAGATACAAAGCGACGAGGAAGCGTATGAGGTCGGTTTGACAATCGGCACCGAACTGCTCGCGCTCGGCTTCAACCTTGATTTCGCACCGGTCGCCGACGTACATTCCAATTTCTACAGTCCTGTAATCGGAGAGAGGGCATTTTCCTCCGATCCTCAGACCGCCGCGGCACGTGTCAGCGCCTGTGTCAGAGGATTTCAGGAAAGCGGTATTCTCTGTACCCTGAAGCATTTTCCCGGCCACGGCGATACTTCGGAAGACAGTCACTATGAGCCCGCCAAAAGTGAGAAAACACTGGATCTGCTTTCAGGCTGTGAGTTTCCCCCGTTCATTTCCGGTATAGAGGCCGGCGCGCCGCTTGTCATGGTCGGTCATATCGCACTGCCGAACGTAACCGGCGATATGACGCCGGCAACGCTTTCGAAGCCGATTATAACCGGTATCCTCCGTGAGCGTCTCGGATACGAGGGACTGGTGGTAACCGATTCCATGCAGATGCTCGCCATCACGGAGAACTATTCTTCCGGCGAGGCGGCGTATCTGGCGCTGGAAGCAGGCGCAGATCTGATTCTGATCCCGGAGGACTTTCTGAGCGCGAAGGAATATCTGCTGGAAAAGGCGGCAGACGGAACACTTTCCTCGCAGCGGATCGATGAGAGCGTTCTCCGGATTCTATATGCAAAACTGTGCTATCACATCATACACTAAAAACAGGAGATGTTTTATATGCGGAAGATCAAGCAAAGCCGAACGCTGAGCTTCCTAACAGTCGCGCTGATTTATGTGTTTGCCGGTGTAGCCGGTTTTCTGGTATACCGTATCCTTCCATACGGGTTTGTGATCCGCCTTCTGTGCGCGGATCTCGCGGCTACGCTTCTGACATTCCTTTTCAGTCTGATTTTTCGCAACGCCTCCGTATACGATCCCTACTGGAGCGTGGCGCCGGTCGTGATCCTCTTCGGTTATCTGCTTTCCAGTCCGCTGACCGCGCAGCGGATTGGGGTTCTGTGCGTCGTTTTCTTATGGGGCGCGCGCCTTACCGGCAACTGGGCATATACGTTTCACGGTCTCGCGTTTCAGGACTGGCGCTATACGATGCTCCGGGAGAAAACCGGCGCATTCTATCCGATCATCAATCTCTTCGGAATTCATCTTGTTCCGACGCTGATTGTCTTCGCCTGCCTGATTCCGGCGGTATGCATCTTTGAGCTTGCTCCCGTGCGGAGCGGCAGCCAGTTTTTCCTGCTCCTTTCGCTCCTGGCGGTTCTGCTTCAGGGCACTTCAGACTATCAGCTTCACCGCTTCCGCAGGGAAAAAGCGGGAGGACTGATCCGAACCGGATTCTGGAAATATTCACGTCATCCGAACTACCTCGGAGAAATCCTCTTCTGGTGGGGAATCGCTCTGTTCGGACTTTCCGTCTTTCCCGGAAACTACCTCCTTCTTATCGGCGCGTTCTCGAATACGCTTCTCTTCCTGTTTGTAAGCATTCCGATGGCGGATCAGCGTCAGAGCCGCAAAGAGGGTTTTGAGCAATATAAGCGCGAAACCCGCATGCTTCTGCCGGTTCCGCGCCTTGCGCGTCACGAATCCGAAAAATACAATTAACTGAGTTTATCTTTAACGA
>ONSY01000271.1 GCA_900320605.1 uncultured Eubacteriales bacterium
CATGGAAAACATCCTTTCTCTTTGTATTTTAGTGGCTTGAACACTCACTATTATACTCGAAAGGATGTTTTCTTGCTTAAGCTTTAACCTCGCCCGCATAGCAGGCGGTTCTTGAATGTCCTCTTCCAGAGTCCATTCCCTTGCTAAAGCGTAAAAGGAAAAGCTCCTTTCATCGTGAAAGGAGCTTTCTTCGTTTCTGAAAGGGTTTTTACTTGAGTGTTTCGACTGCAGCCGCTTCGATCGGCAGGCAGGCTTTGTAACGGACGATAAACTCGTCGAATCCTTTTACATCGACCGGATCCGGATCCATCTTTGAGCCTTTGTTTCCGGCAAAAATCTTCTCGGAAAGGAAATCGTCAAGCGTTTCGCCAGCCTCTTTATTGACAAGATAGGAAGCGAGAAGCGCCATGCCCCACGGACCGCCTTCTCCGGCGGTTTCCATAACGGATACCGGAGCATTGATCGCCGCAGCCATCATCTTCTGGCCAACATCCTTTGTCTTGAAAAGGCCGCCGTGACCGAACATCTCATCAATTGCAACATTTTCTTCCTTAAGGAGAATATCCATCCCAACTTTCAGAGCACCGAGCGCGGAGAAGAGAACGGAACGCGCAAGATTCGCAAGGCTGAAATTGCTCTCCGGAGTACGTGCCATCAAAGGTCTTCCCTCTGTGAATCCCGTAATCGGTTCACCGGAATAATAACCGTATGTCATCACGCCGCCGCAATCCGGTTCCGCTTCAAGGGCTTTGAAATAGAAAGCGTCGTATGCCTGTGGACGGGAAACAACCGCCCCGACAGACTCTGCATATTCCTTCAGCATCATGACCCATGCATTGAGGTCGGAGGTGCAGTTGTTGCAGTGAACCATACCGACAAGCTTTCCGGTCGGGGTAGTTACGAGGTCGATTTCCATATGAACTTTCTCAAGCGCTTTTTCGAGAACGATCATCGCAAAAACGGAAGTACCGGCGGAAACGTTTCCCGTACGGACCTTGACACTGTTCGTGGCTGCCATGCCGGTTCCGGCATCACCTTCCGGCGGGCAGACCGGAACGCCTGCCTTGAACTCACCGGTCGGATCAAGAAGCTTCGCGCCTTCCTCTGTCAGAACGCCTGCGTCTTCACCGGCTACGAGGACCTTCGGCAGAAGATCGCGCAGCTTCCACGGGAAATTCTTTTCAGCGACAAGACTGTCGAACTGGTCAATCATGCGCTGATCGAAATCGCAGGTATCAGTATCAATCGGGAACATACCGGAAGCGTCACCGACACCGATTACCTTCTTCCCGGTCAGTTTCCAGTGGAGATAACCGGCGAGCGTCGTAAAGAAAGCAACCTGAGGAACATGCTCTTCGCCGTTCAGTATCGCCTGATAAAGATGGGCGATGCTCCAGCGCTGCGGGATATTGTAATTGAAAAGCGCCGTCAGTTTTTCAGCCGCTTCACCGGTAATCGTATTTCTCCAGGTACGGAACGGAACCAGAAGCTCTCCCGCTTTATCAAACGCGAGATAACCGTGCATCATCGCGGAGAAGCCCATTGCGGCAACCTTTTCAAGTTTGACTCCGTATTTTTCCGAAACTGCTTTCTTTAAATCGGCAAAGCTGGTCTGGACACCTTTCCAGACATCCTCAAGGCTGTAGGTCCAGATATTTCCGAGCAGCTGGTTTTCCCAGTCATAGCTTCCGGAAATAATCGTCTCGCCGTTTTTCATAATCAGTACGGCTTTGATTCTCGTAGAGCCAAGCTCCATACCGAGAACGGTTTCACCTGCGGCAAGCGCCGATTTTATTTCGTCAAACGTATAACCCATGCAAAAATCCTCCTAATGCTGATTTTTATGTTTTCAGTATACTCTTATTTTCCGGAAATTTCAATGATATGCTTCACGGATGGACCCATTTTCGTCTTGATTTTCGTGAGATTTTTGCAGCGGTTTTTTGTTGGAAAAGCCGAAGAAAAAAGAACGGCTCCCGCGCAGAATGCGCAGGAGCCGGTTTTTTTCATAATCGCAGAACCGTTTTCTGAAAACAATTACTCCTTCATACCGGAGTTTACGATACTGCTTACGAAATACTTCTGACCGAACAGGAAGATAATCAGGATCGGCACGAGGGAAATCAGGCCGGCCGCGAACGTCGGGCCGTAATCGTTGATATCCTGGCCGATGAAGTACAGAACGCCGTTCGGCAGCATTCTGTTTTCCGGATTGTTCGTCATCAGCAAAGGCCAGAGAAGATCATTCCAGCAGGAGTTCAGAGTAAGAACTGCCTGTGTTACCAGTGCAGGTTTGCACAGAGGTACTATGATCCGCAGCCAGATGCCGAATTCCGTCAAGCCATCGATTCTGCCCGCTTCCTCCAGCTGTTTCGGGAGGCTGAAATAGAAGCTTCTGAAGAAGAAGATTCCGATGACTGCCGCGAATTTCGGTACTACAAGACCTACGAGCGTATCGAAGAGTCCCATGTAGAAAATCTCCATGAACAGCGGGATCATGATTACCTGGAACGGGATCATCATCGACGCCATCAGGATGGTAAACAGAACATTCTGTCCCTTGAACGTCAGTCTTGCGAACGCGTAGCCTGCCGCTGAGTTGAACAGCAGTGAGAAAAACGTTACGACTACCGTATACATTACCGAGTTCTTGATGTACATCGCGATCGGGATCAGACGGAACACTTCTTTAATATTGAACAGCGTCCATTTCGGCGGAAAGAAGGTCGGCGGATATGTCGAAATATCCGCTCTCTCCTTGAATGCCGACAGCGCCATCCAGAGGATCGGAGCAAGAATAAGGACTGCCAAAAACAGCAGAATGACGATTCTGATGATGCGGAAGATCAGCTGCTTTAATCTGTAAGAAGATTTAATCATCTGTCAACACCGCCCTTCTTCTCTCCGACAAGCATTCTTCCGTACAGGAAGATCGTGCAAAGAAGGATAACCACGAACAGGCATTCTGCCGCCGCGCTCGAATATCCGAGCTTGTACGAATGCGTAAACGCCTTGTCGTAAATATAACTTACGACCGTTTCCGTCGAGTGCGCCGGTCCGCCTCCCGTGATAACATACACGAGATCGAACACCTGGAAGGATCCGATGACCCTGGTGATAAAGACGAACCACAGCGTACTTGATATTCCGGGGATCGTAACATGCCAGAATTTGTGCCAGGCGTTGGCGCCGTCCAGTTCGGCCGCTTCATACAGTGATGTGGATACACCCTGCATCGCGGCGACAAGAATCATTGCCGTCATACCGAACCCGCGCCAGATCGAAATAAAGATAATTCCGTATATCGCCAGACTGATATCTGTAAAGATACTGAACTTCGGCAGTCCGAAGCTCTGAAGGATGTAGTTGCCAAGACCGATCTGCGGATCAAGATACAGTTCCCAAGTCAGGCCGAGAACCGTTGAGGAGCAGATGATCGGCAGAATATAGATCGATCTCATCAGTGAATTGAACTTGCTTTCGTTGTTGCAGAGAGCCGCGACGAAGAGTGCAAATCCGATGCTGATCGGCACATCGAAGATTGTAAAGAGCACCGTTACCTTCCAGCTGTTGAGGAAATATTCGTCTTCAAACAGCCGCTTGAAGTTCTTGAGACCGATGAATTTTCCGTCCGCGAGGTATGTCGTAACGTTCGTCAGGCTCACGTAGAACGACATCAGCAGCGGAACAATGGTAAACAGGACGACGATTAAAAACGCCGGAGCGATGAACAGATATGCCGCATGCTGCGGTTTGTTCCAGTACGCTCCAATTTTTCTGATTTTGTTCATTGCGAAACCCCCGCTTTTCCTGCGATAAAGAATTGCGTGCAGAGCCAATCGTTATTCGGCTCTGCACGCCCTCTTTTAAGAAATCATACTAAGCTAAGGTCTTTCGGGAAATTATTCGCGCAGACCGAGGCTTCTCTCCATCTCGTACATGTCGTCTTCGATCATGATATCGATGTCCTTCTGGCAGGTTGCCAGCGCTTCATCGATGGTAGCCGTATCGTGAGCGATCGCTTCGATCATCGGCTTGATGTACGCAGTGCCGAGCTGATAGCCGTTCCAGAAGTTTGCCGGATACGGGTTCTTAACATATTTCTGATACTCGTTGGTGACTTTGAAGGTCTCATCGTTGACCATCGTCGGGTCATTGGCAACAGTGATCAGGTAAGGCTGATAAGCCTGTTTGAGCGACCAGTCATAAGCCGGAGCCTTTTCACGGATCGGATTGGTCTCGTTGTCGTTCCAGTAAGCGATGAAGTCGAGGCAAGCATCATACTTGTCGCCGGAAGTACCCTTCATAACGTCGATGGATACCGGAGCACCGGGCTGGATCTGACCCTTCGGGCCCTTCGGGAGCAGGGAGATACCGTAGTTGATGTTGTGGTCTTTCGCGTTGGCAGTCTGCCAAGCGCCGCCGAACAGCATACCGACTACGCCAGCGCCGTAACCTTCCTCGAGGTTACCGTTCTGGAGAATATTGGTCTCGTGAGTATAACGATACCAAACATCCAGAGCCTGTTTGTTAGCATCGATATAAGCCGGATCAGTAACAACGCACTTGTATCCGAGTTCATCATCCGCAGCGATGATTTCTCCGCCGTAGCCGTTGATCATCGCGCCGACAGTACCGGTCGCGGAAGTATCGAAGCCGCCGCCGGTGATGTTGCCGCCGAGAGCATCGATTGCCTTAGCAGCAGTGATAACATCTTCCCAAGTCTCAACGCCCTTGTCGGGATCGAGGCCGGCCTGTTTGAACAGGTCCTTATTCCAGTAAACGAACTGAGAGGTTACCTGGAAAGGAATACCGTAAATGTGGCCGTCATCAGCCGTGCAGGCCTGAAGGATCTCCGGAACGAAGTCTTCTTTTCTCAGAACAGTCTTTGTAAAGATGTCATCGATCGGGATGTAAATGTGACGCATCTGATACTCGCCGACTGCAAAGCCAAGATGCAGGTTCGGGCATGTATCGGAAGCGATCGCAGTTGCCAGCTTCTCCTGAAGTGAAGCAAACTGCATGCAGTCCATGTCGACCGTTACGTTCTTCTGATTCTTCGTGTTGTATTCATCAACAAGCTGTTTCAGAAGTTCGCCGTCCGGTCCAGTCCAGCCGTTCCAGAATGTTACCGTAACCGGATTATCGAACTTTTTAATCGTATCGGTCTTCTCGGTCGGAGCATCGCCGGAACTCGCGGGTGTGTCTGATCCACTGCTGGGAGTCTCGGATTTCGAGCAGGCAGCCAGAACGAGGATCATGCACAGCGCCAGAATAAGTGCCAATGCTTTTCTCATTTGTTTTTCCTCCTTAAATTATCAACAATCCTTTGATCCAAGAAAATCGGCTGAAGCCTCTTCCCTTTTCTCACGGGATTGCGGATTCCGATATTGGAGCCGCATCAGAAATGCATCCTCTGCAAATGCGAATCTTGTGTATACAAGGACACGTTTCTTCCGGCTCAATTATATATTTTATAATACTCAGATAATCTGAAAAGTCAAGAGAAAAATACACAAACCGTTCATAAAATTTCTAAAGATTTACATTCTTTTTAGTGAAAATAGATATATTCGAAAAGTGAAAAATCCATTTAGCATGCTTATTGTTCACGATTAGAAATATTTGTTTTCCTGGGCTCAGGGCGTTGGATAACATCGAAAATCTGTGCGGTTCCCGTCATAATCCGAACGCTTTTCCCGCGGGCGGCAGCAATAAACGGAAGGAGAAAAGGACCGGTCGGCAGTCTGCCATACCGATCCTTATTCGTAATTCTGAGGACGAATCCTCACTGCTTAACGGAATCCCCTGTTATTTCTGAAAACGGAAAACGTTCCATGAAAGCTTATGAAGCGTTGCCTTAATCTCTCCGTTCTCAAATCTGGCATCGAGCGCCTTCGGAGCGATCGCATCCGGATTGTCATAGGTATCCTTTGCCTTGAGATCATCGGAATAGAGCTGTGTTGCCTCAACGAACCTGTATCCCTTGAAGGCTTCCACGTCAAGCGTAAACTCAGTGCTGTCGTTCCAGTCGCGGCTGACGACGAACACCGTGAGATCATCGCCGTTCTTCGCGGCGGCGGCCTCAATGTATTTTACACCGTAACGGTTATCATACTGATGGAGATTGTCGACAAAGTATCCGGGAACATCGTATGTTTCGGATTCAACTTCCGGCATCAGTGAAACGCCCTTCGCATAATCAAGCACCGCTCTGTAGGGATAATACATCGAGGCTTTCCAGACATGCTCGCGGTCCGCCGCACAAAGAGCGTCGATTCCCTGTGTCATGCATCCGATCTTGATGCGGTCTGCGTGACGGAGAAGCGTCAGCATTACAGATGAGGACGCGATTGTGGAGAGTATCTCGGAAGAGGTTCCCCACTTGCGCACGGTTTTTTCCATGTTGTCCGGATCGTGAAGAACGAACTTGCGGTCCTTGTCATCGATCGGGTTGATAAAATCGTTGTAGTCAAGAATTCCGTTTCTGCCGTAGTGGGGTGCGTCGAGCGCGGGACGTTCCGTGGACGCCCACTCATCGAACGAAAGCATCATCGTCTTCGTGGAACGAAGTTTCGTCTTGATGAAATCACACAGCGCGATCTCTGTACGGATGTAGTCCTCAAACGCTTCGGAACCGGCAAGCCATGCGCCGATATCTCCCTTTCTGGCAGCGTGATAATGATGCAGCGAGATATAGTCAACCGTCTCATAGCATTCCTGAAGCACCTCAAGATCCCACTGCGGATAGTGGCCGAGGAACGGTGTGGAAGAAACACAGGCAACGGTTTCAATCGATCCGTCAGTAAATTTCATTGCCTTCGACACTTCATGTGTCAGAATACCCAGACCGCGCGGATCCTTCTCCCAGGAGGGAACCTGCCAGGGGCCGTCGAGCTCGTTTCCGAGGTACCAGACCTTGACGCCGTACGGTTTCTCATGTCCGTTCTTTTTGCGGAGGTCCGACCAGTAAGTTCCGCCTTCATGATTTGTGTACTCGATGATCTTCATCGCGTCATTGATATCGCCCGAGCCGAGATTGATCGTGTACATCGGCTCAAACCCGACTTTTTCGGCCCACTGGAGATATTCATCGTGGCCGACTTCATTGGTATAATACTGGAACCAGGCCAGATCGAGATGTTTCTTTCTCTGCTCTTTCGGTCCGATCGAATCTTTCCAGTCCCAGCAGGAAACAAAGTTTCCGCCCGGTAGACGGACAGAAGGCAGGCCGGATTTGGAAAGCTCTTCAATTACGTCTTTCCGGAAACCCTGTTCATCCGCGGTAGGATGTTTCGGATTGAACATGGTGCCGTTGACCATCGTGCCGATCGGCTCTAAAAAAGCGCCGAACAGACGCGGCGAGATCTCTCCGATTACAAACGAGGGGTGAAGCGTCACTTTTGCCTTTTTTGCCATGGAATCTACCTCTTTTCTTTTACAGTATACATCCTAAAAGATGTGCAGAATCAGGAATTGACTCTGCACATCTTTCTGTTTTTTCAAAAACGGATTTCCGCACTGCAGCTCATTTCCGCCTTCTGAATCATATTAGCAATCAACGTCAGCAGACGCGGAGAATCAGAAAGGGAGCGGAATGATCATTCACGCAGGCCGAGATCTCTTTCTCTCTCGTACATTTCCTCGATCAGGAGTTCAAGGTCATGCTGAGCGAGTTCCAGTGACTCGTCGATCGTCTTGCGGTTATGAACGACATTTTCGATCATCGGAGTGACATGGGCACTCATGAGCATGAAGGTATTCCAGAACGACGGCGGGCTGTAGTCGCCGATATGTTTTGAATACTCGTTCGTGATCTGGAAGGTCGGGTCTGCCAGAAGTGTCGGATCGTTCGCGACGTCAACCAGATACGGCTGATACGCCTGCTTCAGGGACCAGTCATATGCCGGGCAGTGTTCCCGCGCCGTCGTATGGGTATCATTCCAGTAGGCAATGAAGTGCTGAGCCGCCTTATAGTGCTTTTCATCGGTATTCTTCATAATGCACATACTCATCGGAGAAGCTGACTGGAACGGACCGCCCTTCGGGCCGACCGGGAGCAGCTGCAGACCGTAGTTGATGTTGTGATCCTTGGCGTTTGCGGTCTCCCAGGCACCGCCAATCAGCATGCCGACCACGCCGGAGCCGTAGCCTTCCTCGAGATTTCCGGATTTGAGGATGTTCGTTTCTTC
>ONSY01000087.1 GCA_900320605.1 uncultured Eubacteriales bacterium
CGGTGTGATGGAATTGGCAGACGTGCTGGACTCAAAATCCAGTCCTGGCGACAGGGTGCGGGTTCGACCCCCGCCACCGGCACCATCTATTTGGACTCTGACTGATACTCATTCGGAGTCCTTTTTCTTTTAATACCGGATCTGTCTGGAGCCGATATTGAAAAATTGATAAAAAAATAAAAATCCCCCTGCGTAAGGTGTTGCTCGTTACGCAGCGTCATGTTCTAACATGAGAGAAAAGGAGGTGAATGCTATGTCAAAATATACTACTGGTGAGCTTGCTAAACTATGCGGTGTATCTGTCCGCACGGTTCAGTATTACGATACACGCGGAATCCTGATTCCGAGTGAGCTCTCTGAAGGCGGCAGAAGACTTTTTTCCGATAACGATCTTCGGAAACTTAGAATAATCTGTTACCTGCGTGATCTGGGGCTTTCGATCGATTCTATCTCAAAACTGCTTTCCGAAACAAACACTGAAAGTGTGATCTCGCTTCTCCTTGAACAGCAGGAGGCTGCACTTGAAAGTGAAATCGAAGAGCGTCAGCTGCAGCTGAAAAAGGTTGCCGAACTCAAATCCAGCCTGAAAAGCATGGACCACGTTTCTTTTGATTCCATCGGAGACATAGCATATATCATGACAAACCGAAGAAGACTCAGAAATCTCCGCCTGATGATGGTGCTTATTGCGATCCCGCTCGGGATTCTGCAGTGGTCATCCGTTATCCTATGGATCACGAAAGGAATATGGTGGCCGTTTCTCATCTGGGCAGTCACGATAATTCCATATGTCATCATTTTCACACGCTGGTATTTTAAAAAGATGGCATATATCTGTCCGCAGTGCCATACGATATTCCAGCCTTCGGTTAAGGAAGGACTGTTTGCAAATCATACGCCGAAGACTCGTAAACTCAGCTGCCCCTCATGCGGACACCGCGGCTTCTGCGTGGAGATCGCCGCGCCTTATGATAACATTCTGAAAGGAAACGAATCATGAACGCAATTGAAACGAAAGGTTTGACAAAGTATTACGGCAAGGTACGGGGAATTGAAAATCTTGACCTTTCCGTGCCTCAAGGGGAGATTTTCGGTTTTATCGGTCCGAACGGCGCCGGGAAAAGCACCACGATCCGAACACTGCTCGGACTGATCCGAAAGACTTCCGGGAGTGCATGTGTTCTGGGAATGGATTCCGAAAAAGAGAAAGAAACGATTCTGCGTCAGATCGGTTATCTTCCTTCGGAAGCCTGGTTTTACAGCGGAATGCGCGCCGGTGAAGTGCTTGAACTGTCAGCGAAACTTCGGAAAATAAACTGCCGTGAAGAATCAAGCCTTCTCGCGGAGCGGCTGAAGCTTGACCTTTCCCGGAAAATCGGTGAACTCTCACTGGGAAACCGCAAGAAGGTAGGAATTATCGCCGCGATGCAGCATCGGCCTCAGCTGTATATTCTGGATGAACCGACCAGCGGACTTGATCCTCTGATTCAGAGGGAATTCTTTGAACTGCTGAAAGAACGACGAGAACAGGGAGCGACGGTTTTCCTTTCGTCTCATGTCCTCTCGGAGATCGGACGATACTGTACAAGCGCTGCTATTCTTCGTGATGGAAAACTGATCCGCGCGGATCTGGTAGAAAATCTGACCGCGGCGGGCGTCAAGCGCGTAATAATTCGCGGTGCTGATTCAATCCCGGAGATTGCGGGAATGAAAGACCTTTCCAAAAACGGGAAAAATGTGAGCTTCCTTTACAGCGGACGCCCGGATCTTCTGATTCAGACTCTTGCCGCCGTTCCTTTCGAGGATATAACGATCAGCGACCCTGATATTGAAGAATTATTCCTGCATTATTATTCGAAGGAGGGAGAAGAAAAATGACGCTGTTTTTCCATGAGCTTCGAAGAGACCGACTGAAACTGATCATCTGGAGCAGCGCGATCGCTTCCATGCTGATGATCAGTATCCTGATCTATCCGCAGATGACTTCACAGATCGGTGAAATCGGAGATATGTTTTCGGAGATGGGCAGCTTTTCCGCCGCGTTCAATATGGATCGTGTCAATTTCGGAGAGTTCAGAGGCTATTTCGCTGTGGAATGCGGAAATGTACTCGGCCTGGGCGGAGCGTTTTTTGCCGCGCTTCTTGGAATCATGGCCCTTTCGAAGGAAGAGCGTGAACACACGGCGGAATTTCTGCTGACACATCCTGTTTCACGCAGGTATGTTGTTTCGCAGAAACTCTGTGCGGTACTTTCGGAAATTCTGCTGCTCAATCTGGCGGTTGTCATCGCGGCTTTTGCTTCGAGCCTTGCAATCGGTGAAAAAGCCGATGGTACTCTCTTTATGACGGTTTTTCTCGGATATTTTCTGATGCAGATCGAAATCGCCTGCCTAATGTTCGGTGTCTCCGCGTTTCTGCGCGGCAACGGGCTCGGAATCGCGCTCGGCTCCGCGTTTGTGCTCTATTTTATGAATATCCTTGCGAATCTGACTGAAGACGCCGCTGCCCTTCGGTATATCACGCCGTTTTCCTATGCAGACGGGACTTCAATTGTTTCCTCCGGTGCGATTGAGATCGAATATCTGATTCCGGGAATTATCTTTACTGCCGCAGGAATTGCCGCGGCTTTTCTGAGATACTGCAGGAAAGATATCAGAGCGTAAAGCGGAAATCCGGATATAATTCTAAAAAACAGTACAGATTGACCGGTTTGCTTTATTTCCCTGTGCCGGTTCTTCCTGTACTGTTTTCTGTGTTTTTCATCAAAATCATCATTGACACATTCTATCAGCCGCATTATAATGTTATCGTCAACTGAATATACAGCAAACGGTGCCTCTGGGTCAGCGATCGTCGGTCGGATGCAGAGGGTAAAAGGGAAACAGGTTGAAGGCCTGTGCGATCTCGTCACTGTAAGCGTGCTGCATGTTTTTCTGCGTAAGCGGGCCACTGAGCAATCGGGAAGGCAAACATGCGTCAGAAGCCGCGAGCCAGGAAACCTGCCGTCTGCCGGTACGGGAAAGAAATTTCCAAATCACGAGGACTTGATTGTACCATGCCTTGAGGGGTTCCCTTTTGTATCCATTCCGCAAAAGGTCTTTTTGTTGTGCTCTGGCATAGAATCATTACCCATTCAAGGTGTTGTCTAAGTCTTTTTCCTCAAAAGGTGAAAGGCTTTTTTTATTGACGTTCGAAGATGGCTTCAAACGTCGGATTTTGCGTCCTTGTTTCTTTCCTGCACCTTTAAGTCTGCTGATGTAATAAAATTCAGATACATCGGGGGACGAAATCATAATTCGCCCCGGAAACAAGGAGGAAAAGAAAAACATGAAAAAGACAATTGCGATTCTTTTATGCTTCGTGATGGTCGCGGCGTTAATGGCCGGCTGCTCGAAAACCGAGACAGCTTCCGAAACGCCAAGTTCGACGCCGGCTCCCTCGAGCAGTGAGGCTCCGAGTTCTTCAGAA
>ONSY01000238.1 GCA_900320605.1 uncultured Eubacteriales bacterium
AATGCTGAAGCGGAAAACATTCCAGGAAAGTCCGGAAATCTCTGCCTCAAACTTTGCGGCGGGTGTTCCGTCAACCGGAAGCTGTTTGGGCACCACTGCGTTCGGCTGATCAAATGTATTGATCGCACTCAAATCTTCGCCTGAAAGCTCGATCCGTTCGACCATCTTAAGGCTGCCGAAGGAGTTAAGGTCAATATCGAGAAGCTGATCTTCTTTGCCGATATTGAGACAGAAGAGTGTAACAAATCTGCCTGCTTCGTCATACACAGCACTCGTGTATACCGTCTCAGCATCGCCGTAACGTGTTTCAAGTTTCGGAGTCTTCACAACGGGACGAAGAGCAGTGCCCTTACCGTAAAGTGAAAGATATTTAAACGGATAATAGGTCGTCTGACGAATCACACGGCCTCCCCGCTCCGTCAGGATCGGAGCAATAACATTGACAATCTGAGCAAGGCACGCGATGCGGATACGGTCGGCATGATTGATCAGTGTCATCCCCAGACCGGAGAACGTCAGCGCATCAAGCAGCGAATACCGGTCCTCGATCAGCTCCGGCGCCTCCATCCATGGATGCGGCTTCTGGTTATGCTGATACCAGACATTCCATTCGTCGAATGAGAAGTACATTGTTTTTTTGCTGCGCTTATATGCCTTTACATAATCCGCGGTCGCGGTCAGGGTCGATATAAACTGATCCATATCCTTGAAGGATGCGAGAAAATCGGTGTCATTTCCTTCGTTTTCATAGTAGCGGTGCATCGAAAGGTAATCGACGTTATCGTAGGTTAGCTCGAGAACCTGCCGATCCCATTCCGGGAAAGTCGGCATCGTCGCAGTAGCGCTGCCGCAGACGACGCATTCGATCGTATCGTCGGTCCATTTCATCATCTTTGCGGCTTCAAGTGCCTTCTTCCCATAGTCAACCGCGTCGAGATGGCAGATCTGCCAGTCACCGTCCATCTCGTTGCCGATGCACCAAAGGCGGATATCCATCGGATCTTTGTGGCCGTTCGCGATTCTCATATCGGAAAGTGCCGTCCCGCCAGGGAAGTTGCAATATTCCACCAACTGCGCCGCATCTCTCGGTGAGCCTGTTCCCATATTGACACCGCCCATGATCTTCGTTCCCGCTTTGCGGCACCAGTCATAGAACTCGTCGATCCCGAACTGATTCGGTTCAATTGTCTTCCATGCGAGGTCAAGTCTGCGCGGACGCTGATCTTTCGGACCGATCCCGTCTCTCCAGTCATAACCGGAAAGGAAATTGCCTCCCGGATAACGGATATGAGAGACACCAAGCTCACGGACCAGATCTATAACATCGGTCCTGAATCCGTCTTCATCGGCGGAAGGATGAGTCGGCTCATAAAGGCCGGTATAGATACATCTTCCGAGATGTTCCGCAAAAGAGCTGAAAATCCGCTCGTCTATCTTCCCGATCTCAAAATCCTTCTCAATGTGAATGCGTACAGGTTCTTTCATTAATAACTCATCCTTTCCTTCTGACTCTTTATATTTTATCATAATCACTGCCCGGATTCAATGTGCATCGGATCGAAATGTACTGATATTTCCGCAAAAAAAGCAGCCTGAACATCAGGCTGCTTCAAATTCTTCCGGTTTAGTTTTTGTTTTTTGCCGTATGTGTTTTCCGAATGACAACCAGATATCCGGCAACTACAAGAGCTGTCGCCAGGATAACAAGGATAAATGCACCCGGATGACGCTGTTCAACAGGAGCGGTATTGATCGGGCTGATTTCACGCTCCATAGCGCGCTGCATCGTTACGGTGGTCTTTTCAAGCTCGGACTCCACAGCCGGAGCTTCCTCCAGCGAGACCGCCGGAGCATCTGCGGCACTTGCGGCGTCTTCTTTCACGCCGATCAGTTCCGAACCGGCAGAAATCGCAATTGTCTCGGGTTCAAGCGTCTCGTAGGGATCCTGAGCGGTCATTGCGGTTAGGTAATTGGTGACAGAGCTGTTTCTCGCGTCTGCGTAGCGCTGAATCGCAGCCTGACGTGCTTCTTCCAGCATCTGCTGACGACGGCGCTCCTCTTCTTCCTGA
>ONSY01000075.1 GCA_900320605.1 uncultured Eubacteriales bacterium
CACGGCTTTCAGGATTATCGCGGAGGCGGGCATTTTTCCGGCAGGATCACGGCAGCCCTTGTGGCTGCTGGAGCCATCGCGCTTCAGGCGCTTCGAGGCCGCGGGATTATGGTGGGCACCCACATCGCAAGGTGCGCAGGGGTAAGTGACCGGGCGTTTCGGGAAGATGAGCTTGAACATGAGCTGGAGGCTCTGAACCGCCTTCCGTTTGCCGTCCTTTGTGAACAGGCCGGCGAGGAAATGAAAGCCGCGATTGCGCAGGCGGCATCGGACGGCGACAGTGTCGGCGGCGTTCTTGAGACTGCAGTTACAGGACTTCCGGCAGGTGTCGGAGAACCCTGGTTCGACACCCTTGAGAGCCTTCTTTCCCATGGGCTTTTCTCCATTCCGGGAATCAAAGGCGTCCAGTTCGGGAGCGGCTTTGACCTTGTGGATGCGAGAGGCAGTGCGTTTAATGATGCGTTTACCATGGAAGAAGGGACGGTAAAAACCCGGACCAATCACAATGGGGGGATCAATGGCGGCATTTCAAACGGCATGCCTGTTATGTTCCGCACGGCGGTGAAGCCGACTCCCTCCATTTTTATACAGCAGGATACCGTGAATTTCAAAAAACGCGAGAATGCCGTATTGTCCCTTGCGGGGCGGCATGATCCCGCGATCATACACAGGGCGAGAGTGGTTGTGGATTCGGTTGCGGCATTGGTGCTCTGCGACGCGCTGGCCGGACGGTTCGGCACGGACTGGCTGGCAGGAGATTGTGCGAAGTAATCCGGATACCATTGTATATATAAAACACGAGTGACTGCGGGACCGGCATGCCTGTAGGACAAACTTCCGAACGGACGCAGCCGGATATATGAGTTTTAGAGGGACAGAAACATGAAATGCGGATTATTGGGAGAAACGCTCAGGCACAGCTTCTCTGTGGAAATCCATGGAATGATTGGAAAATATGACTATGAACTGATGGAGGTACCCCCGCAGAAGATCGACGAATTCTTCGCTGCAGCGGATTTTGACGGGATCAACGTTACGATTCCGTACAAGCAGACGGTGATCCCCTATCTCGACGGGATCAGCGAGAGGGCGAAGGCGATCGGCGCGGTGAACACCATCGTGAAGCGGGACGGAAAGCTCTATGGGGACAACACGGATTTTGGCGGGCTTCAGGCGCTGATCATGAAGATGGGCCTTTGCCTTTCTGGAAAAACGGTCCTGATCGCCGGAACCGGCGGGACCAGCAGGACGGCGCAGGCTGTTGCAGAGGCGATGGGAGCAGCGCGCGTTTTGAAGATCAGCCGGAGCGGCAGGGAAGGCGCCCTGACCTACGAGGAGGCGTATCAGAACCATGCCGATGCTGAGATTCTGATCAACACGACGCCGGCCGGTATGTATCCGGATATGGACGGGATGCCGGTGGATCTTTCGCGTCTGCCCGCGCTTTCGGGGATTGTCGATGTCGTTTACAATCCGCTGGAGACCCGGCTTGTCCGGGAGGGGCGAATGCGGGGGATTCCGTCCGGGAACGGACTGTACATGCTGACAGCCCAGGCGGTTCTTGCTTCCGAAGTATTTACCGGGGAGGAAGCCGGACAGGATCTGACGGACCGGATCTACCGTGAACTTTTGATAAAAAAGCAGAATATTGTCCTTACGGGAATGCCCGGGAGCGGCAAAAGCACGATCGGCAAAATTCTTGCCAGGAAAACCGGGCGGGAACTGTGTGATATGGACACGGAGATTGTGGAGCGCGCGGGAATGCCGATCACCGAAATCTTCCGGCGCGACGGAGAGAAATATTTCAGGGATCTTGAGACGGAAGTGCTCCGGGATCTGTCCGTGACCGGCGGGAAGATCATCTCGACCGGCGGAGGGGCTGTCCTCCGGGCTGAGAACGTCCGGGCTATGAAGGCAAATGGAAAAGTGATTTTTCTTGATCGAGACCCGGGTGAGCTGAAACCGGCGAAAAAACGTCCCCTTGCAGATGTGGCTGAAAAAATACGAAAATTGTATCACGAACGCCTGCCCATCTATAAGAGTACTGCGGATGTGACTGTTACTGTGGAAGGCAGGCCGGAATATACTGCGGACAGGGTGTGGAACGCGTTTGCGAATCAATGAGGTTATATGATTATGAAGAATTTTTTGGTGATCAACGGTCCGAACCTGAACATGCTGGGAATTCGGGAACCGGGGATTTACGGGGCCGAGAACTATGAGACTCTCTGCCGGAAAATCCGGGACTGGGCTTCGGAGAATGAGATTGAGGCTGAAATCTACCAGTCAAACCACGAAGGGGATCTTGTGGATAAGATCCAGGCGGCTTA
>ONSY01000246.1 GCA_900320605.1 uncultured Eubacteriales bacterium
TTCCTTGATGAAGTTTACGGTATCTCCGTCATATTCGAATGGCTCAACAGGATTCTCTTTTACGGGAATCTTGCTTTCTGCCGGGATTGCGAGATAGTTCTGTGATTTTGTTGTTGTTTTACCATCTCCCTTGACAAACGCGACGGCAACCTGGGTGCCGCATTTTGTCTTCTTTAGGCTTATCTCATAGGCTCCGTCTGTCAGTACGAATCCTTCAGACAGATTCTCATCAGCTATACTGCCGATATGGAGAATCGTATAAGAAGTATCAGGTTTTGCGACAAAATGAATCAGAACATCTTCTCCGTCAATTTGCGCGGTGGTTCCATCCTGAGGTACAAACATACCGTTTTCATTACCGTCTTCTTTCAGAATCGTGACGGTATCTCCCGTGTATGAATCCCCGTCCGCCGCCAATGCGGTCACAAGGCCGGAAAATGCCAGGATCAGCACCAGAATAAATGCTAAGATTTTATTCGTTTTGTTTTTCATGTTTCCTCCTTCGGAGCCGTCTTCGGCAGCTCCTGCTTTTTAGCGACACGTTTGCCGCAGATATTCTTTCAGCAGGTTTCCTGGCTTGCGGATCATCACCGCTGCAGCGCCTTCTCACGCAATAATAGCGCAATGACCTATTTTGCTGCGCAGCTACCCGCTTACAGTGACCGGATCGCTCAGGACTTAAACCTGATTCCCTTTTACCCGCATCGCTGCGGCACTGAAAGAGATTTGAAATACCGCTTTCTACGGATTTCTGAATGTCAGGGCAGATTACACTCCCGACAGCAGTTCAGTATCGCCTCCTTCTTTGAGCAGTCCGATTGAGCGGGCTGTATCGATCAGATCTTTGATTCTGCGATTCTGTTCCCGAATCGGAACTTTGGCGAGAATCACGTTTTCACATTGTTTCATGGCTGCTAAAGCTTTTTCATATACAGCATCGCTGATCGGTGCAAAAGGTTCCTCAGCGAATACTTCCGATGCAAGATGACGCGCAACCTGATAGTCAACATCATTTTCATAGAGGATTCCGGCGTAGAACGGGATATCTTCTTTCTGAAGCCGGCGGAAGACATCAATCCCGCTTCCACATCCGGATATAACGAAAGTCTTGGGAGTGCCCTTCGGCCGCGGCAGCTCAACGCTTCCGAACGTAATATTATAGCTGCCGTTCTCTATCCCGTAGAGTCCGTTGATGATTTCCTCACAGAAGATTTCGTCCGGCGTTCCGAAATGTTCAATAGTCTCACCGCGGACGCAGAGAATTTTGTCAGAGATTTTCTGGGCAAGATCGATCTCATGAAGGGACATGATAACGGTAATTCCCTTCTCCTTTGCCATGGAACGAAGAATACTCAGAAGCTCAAGTTTATGGCGGATATCAAGAAAAGATGTCGGCTCGTCGAGAACAATGATTTCAGGTTCCTGACAGATCGCACGCGCAAGAAGAATCCTCTGACGCTGTCCGTCGCTGATCGCGGCGAAGTCTTTTTCGGCGAGTTCCCGTGCATGGACGCGCTCCATCGCACGGTATACTTTTTCCCGGTCTTCTTTCGAAAGCAGGCCTAGCGTGCTGGTATAGGGATATCGGCCGGTTGCGACGACATCGTAACAGGTCAGAAGTTCGCCGCGGATTCTTTCCGTCAGAACAACTGCCAGTTTGCGGGAAAGCTCCTTATAGCTCATGGCGGAAACAGATGCGTCGGCAATAAAGCTGTCCCCGCGAATGGTTGACAGATGTTTTGTGATACTTTTCAGAATTGTTGATTTCCCGGAACCGTTCGGCCCGATCAGCGTTAAAATCTCTCCGGCCTTGATCGATATTGCGATATCATGAATCAGCGTCTGCCCGTTGTAGCCGACGGCGAGATCTTCGGTGCGAAAATAATACTCGTTCATTGCCGCACCTCCTTATTCCCGTGCCCTGTGGCGGGAAATGAGCATGAAGATCACGACCGGTGCGCCGAAGAGCGCGGTTACGGTACTGATCGAAAGCTCCACCGGCGCAAAGGCGGTACGGGCAACATAATCACAGAAGAGACAGAACACTCCGCCGCCGAGGAAGGAAGCGGGGATGACCAGAATCGGTTTCGCTGTTTTGAGGAGCATTTTAATCAGATGAGGTACAGCGATCCCGACGAATGAAATCGGCCCTGCAAACGCGGTTACGCAGCCGGCAATCAGGCTGGAAAGGAGAATCAGCAGAACACGGAACCGTTTTACGTTGACGCCCATACTCTGCGCGTAGGATTCTCCCATCTGATAGGCGCTGATCGGCTTGGAGAGAAGAAATACGAAGACAAATGAAGCAAGAATCACAATTGCGAAAACACGGACATCTGCCCATTTTGTACCCGAAAAGCTGCCCTGGGACCAGGAATGAAGATTAACAATATCAGAGTCTTTCGCAAAAGTGATGAGAAATTCGGTAATCGCCGAGCAGATGTAGCTGATCATGATTCCGGCTACAAGAAGCATCGACATCTGACGGATTGCGCGCGCCGCCAGAAGTACAAAACCCATTGCAATCAGTGCTCCGGCAAATGCAGCCAGAATCATCATAAAAGACGAAACGTAGGAAACGAAGCGCAGTGCAATAATCATTGTGAGGGCGACAAACAGTTTTGATCCCGAGGAAATTCCGAGCACAAAAGGACCTGCAATTGGGTTTCCGAAAAATGTCTGCATCAGAAAACCGGAAAGCGCCAGACCGCCGCCAAGAAGAACAGCCGCCAGAATTCGCGGCAGACGCAGTTTCATAACGATATTTACCTGCGCTTCATCGCCTTCCCCGGTCAGTATGATTCGTGTGATATCGGCTACGGAGATTTTAACGCTGCCGGAATTGATGCTCCAGATTGTCAACAGAATCAGCGCTGCACCCAACCCGATGAATACTGCGAGATAGCGTATCGGTTTGCCGCTTAAATTGTCCCTTTTTGCCATAATAATCCTCTGTTTACTCTAGCTTGAAGATATACTGAAGTTTCTGACTGTCTGCTTCTCCGGTGAAGATCTTGTTCATTTCACCGATGATCGTTCCCATGCGGTCGGTTTGCTGGAACATGCTGTCGGTCGTGCACCAGACATTGTTTTCGCGAACTGCCCTGCAGTCTTCCAGCACGGGACTCAGAGCCAGAAAATCATTCAGCGTATGGAGCTGAGAAGCGATTGAACAGTTATAGATAAAAATATCTGCATCCTTTACGGAATCATAAAACTGTTCCATGTTCATATTGATCGTGCTCAGTTTGCTCGAATCTTCCAGCCCGAGATCTCTGGGCAGATATTCAGCGCCAGCGATGCGGATCATGGCGGGTACATAGCCTTCGCTCTTGTAGGTTACTACGTTTCCGCTCGTATTGACATAGAAGAAGGCAACTGTTTTCCCGGTAGGTTCAAGTGATTCAAGCGCCTTTATTTTATCGACCTCGGCGTTAAAAAGAGTTTCAGCCTCCGCCTCTTTCCCAAGCAGCGCACCATAAACCTTGATCCATTCAGTGCGCCCGAGGGGATGCTCTTCGTAACTTGAACGTTCAACGATCGTTCTGATTCCGAGCTCAATCAGTTTTTCCTTTACTTCCGGATTATGAAGAATCATGGTCGACTCAACTGCGAGCTGACAGCCGCCGCCGATCAGCATTTCATAATCCGGAGCATTGTATTTTCCTGCGTAGGTGAAAAGTCCGTCTTCAAGTGCTTTCGCAGCTTTTTCGGTATACCAGTATTTTGAACCGACCCATGAGATGGAATCCATTGCGTCTAGTCCTTCAAACAGTGCCATTGCGGAAGTTGCTGCGAGATAGATTTTATTGAGCGGCTGATGAATCACAATGATATCGCTGTCAAGGCCGTCCGGAACGCTGCCGCCTTCAGGAATAACAAGCATCCGATCACTGTTGTTCATATCAATAAAGGAATAACCGCCTTCATACTGATAAATCTTAAACTGATCGGCATATTGCAGGGGGACTGTTTTCGTGTATTTGAGATCTCCCCAGGTGGGAACATCGTCAGGTTTTTTTGCTTCGCTGCAGCCTGCAGCTGTCAGTACCAGACAGACGGTAAGCAGAAAGGGGATGAATCGAAACATTTTATTGCTGTATTTCATAGATGTTTCTCCCGGTTTATTTTTTCTTTCGGATGATCAAATATACAATTCCGCAGATCAAAACAACCGCTCCGGCAATGATTCCGGCGATTGCTCCGCCTGAAAGAGCACTTCCTGAGGATTCAACGGCGGACGGATTCTCAGAAGCAGCAGATGAAATGTTGGTATTTTCTGACGTCAAGGATTCAGCGGCTTCAGATGGCGTTTCCCGTTCGGAAGAATTCACGGCTGCGGATGATTCCGGCTCTGAAGAAGACACCGGTTCGGAGGAAGGCGCCGGTTCGGAAGAGGGCGCCGGTTCGGAAGAGGGAGCCGGTTCGGAAGAGGGAGCCGGTTCGGAAGAGGGAGCCGGTTCGGAAGAGTACGCCGGTTCAGAAGAGGACGCCGGTTCAGAAGAGGACACCGGTTCAGAAGAGGACGCCGGTTCAGAAGAGGGCGCCGGTTCGGAAGAGGACGCCGGTTCGGAAGAGGGCGCCGGTTCGGAAGAAGGCTCCGGTTCGGAAGAAGGTTCCGGCTCGGAAGAAGGCTCCGCCTCGGAAGAAGGTTCCGGCTCGGAAGAAGGTTCCGGTTCCGGGGAGGTCTCCGCTTTCAGAGGAATGGAGGAACCGTCTATATGGAGCGTGTAATCAATCATATAGGGCTGTGACATGGCCGAAGTCTGAACACTCGCACTGACTGTCCCCAATGCGGCGACCTGTACGCCATAGAACGAGCATGTGTAATTCGCATCATTGATTACCGGGTAGAATGTTCCCATGGATGTCACGATGAAATCATACTGCGGGGCGTGATCACGCGGATCAACGCGTTCAAGCGTGAAATCAATTGAAAGGCTGCCGCCGGAGACATGCACTGTTGCGGTAGACCAGGCAACATTGTGGCGTCCGAGTCCATCCGCACTGAAGGGTACCTGATAGGTTCCGTCTTCATACTCGGCGGCGGAAACCGCAGGAGCGTTCCACGCGAGGAATAAAAAGAGGATCAGAAGCGAAAGAATAAAACTCAGGCCGCGCTTGGTTTGTTTCATTTTTCTATGACTCCTTACTGTATTATTTATATAATTGGAAAAATAAAAAGCCTGCTTTCGGAATCCGAAGCAGGCAAGGCAAAAAAGCCTACGTGAAATATTTACACGTAAAGCTGTTCTTAACCTATTATGGAATTAGCCTTCTTCGGAGGTTACAACCACGCTTTTTCAGCAGGTTTCCTGACTTGCGGATCGTCGCCTCTGCAGCGCCTTCTCATGCAATGCACAATGGCCTTCTACCGCTTGGCTCCCCGTTTACAGTGACCGGATCGCTCAGGAATTTCACCTGATTCCCTCTTTCAACGAAGTTACCGGCAGAACCGGTCTTCGAAGCACTGAAAAATCTTGTAAAATGATTATATCAATAAAAA
>ONSY01000177.1 GCA_900320605.1 uncultured Eubacteriales bacterium
CTGCTCGCGGCGCTCTGCCGCCTCGTTTTCGAATCTTTCGGCGGTGAACGCTTCGTCTACGGCTGCTTTCATGAAAACGAACGTTCCGCCGCGCTCTGCAGATCGCTTGGGTTCCGTTTTATCGGCTGTGAAGGACGTGTCCGCCAGCGTGACGGCTACCTGTACATCTGCGACTCGTATCTTTTGACAAAAGCAGAATATGAGCGTCTTGTTTCTCGCTGCTCATCCTGAAAAACTACATACAAACGAAATCATCCACTGTCTATTTATTCCGGCTGCCGGTTCCTGCAGCCGATTTTTTCATTTTCATTGTCAGAAATCGGTTCTTTGATTCGTATTATTAGTGAAAGCACTTTCCAAAGGAGTTCACGATATGGACGACAGAAGATCCCTCGAGGCCCGCCGCCTCGTCGAAACGTATGCGGATACCATTCTGCGGCTCTGCTATACCTATCTGCATTCGATGGCGGACGCGGAGGATCTCTGTCAGAATGTGCTTTTGAAACTGATGGAGCAGAAGAAACCGTTCGATAGCGAAACACATGAAAAGGCCTGGGTAATCCGGACCGCGATCAATGAATGCAAATCTGAGATGCGTGCTGCACGCAGAAAACTTCTTCCTCTCGAAGAGTTTTCCGAAGCCGCCGCTCCGTCGTCCCAGCATTCAGAGATTCTTGACGCGGTGATGCGTCTGCCGGAAAAATATCGGATCGCAGTCTACCTATTCTACTATGAAGGCTACGGGATCCGTGAGATCGCAAAGATAACAAAAAGCAGCGAATCCGCAATTGCCAAACAGCTTTCGAGAGGCCGAAAGACGCTCCGAGAACAATTGGGAGATGATGAACATGAAACTAGAAGATAGAGCAACATTACGGGAAGAACTTTCCGGACTCCGTTTTTCAAAAGACGCAAAAGAACGCATAATCCGCAGACTTTCCGAGGAACCGACCGAAGACGCCGCGCCGAAACACCACGGAAGAATCGCTTTTCGCGTGGCGCTGATCGCTGCGGCGCTGACGCTCGTTTTCGCCGTAGGCGGGTTTGCGAGTGGGCTTTTCAATCTTAAGGATGGTACGACTTACGCCGAGCTTGCTGACTCCTCCGCCGTCATAGAATCCGCCGTGATCGCGGTACCGGCAGATAACAACGAATCCGAACCCGAAACCGCAATTGAGATTGAATACCGCCGCATCTACGCAGACGAAAAAGAGGTTATGACGCAGGAGAGTACTGTAAACCGCATGCTCAACGCAGTAGATTATTACGATCACGCTTCCGTCACCTTTACGGAGCAGAGATACCTTCCGAAGGATGGAATAACGTACCTTTACACGGTCGTGAACGACGTGGAGCTTACAACCGGCAGAGGTTATTCAACGGTCGTGCAATCACAGCCGCAGGAGAACGCGATTAACTTGGAGTTCTACTGTAACGGAAAGATCGCCATTGAGCTTGATCTAAACAAACGGCAGATCGAAACGCTAACGCCGCGCCATCGGATGACGGCGGAGGAATACGATTTCTTAGTGAAAGATGAGCCGATCCACTATTATGGAGATGAAGGCGGAAACGTATACGAGGGCTGGAACAACCGCGCCGACTGGCCGAACGCCTGGCATTCCTCGAGCTGCATCATGCCGAACCTCTTCGCGCTTGATCTGCTCGTGGACGGAAGCTGCTGGACACTCGACGGAGAATCGGAATATCTCGGCAGAACCTGTCTCGATCTTACTGTAAAAACAGTCGACGAGTATTTCCAGGAAAAATGGGGAACCACCCATTTCACCTTGAAAGTCGATAAGCTCACCGGCATTCTGCTCGAAATGAAGGGCTACGATGACGAAGAGGTTTTGAGAAAAGCCGTGATCGTCTCGGAAATTACGATCGACGATCCCGAATACACGAATGCGCGCATCGACGCCGGGATTGAACACGCCGAGGCACTCAAACACGAATTTATCTATGGAAAAAGCGAATGATCGTTCCGCAAAGCAAAACGAAAACCGCCCTGAAGCAAACTGCCTCGGGGCGGTCTTTTTTTGTTCTGGTTCGGTTATCCGACTGCGCTTTCGCACCATACGCAGCGGCATACGCCGCCGGCGGTTTTCTTGAAGAGTGAGGGCAGTTCCTGCTCGGTATGGGAGATACAGCGCGGATTGAGGCAATGCCGGCCCTCAAGGAGAAACCCTTCGCCGAGCTTCTCTTTTTCCGGTTTTTCCGCTTCACGAAGGAGTTTCAGGATCAGCGCCATACGCATGCGCTTTCCGTTTTCAACCTGTTTGAAATAACAGGCGCGCGGATCATCATCAACCGCAACGCTGATCTCATTCACACGAGGCAGAGGATGCAGTATACAGCAATCTTCCCTCGCCAGAGTGAGTTTTTCCGGTGTTAAGATATAGCTGTCTTTCAGACGCTCATAGGTTTCAAGACTGTCGAACCGTTCACGCTGGATACGTGTCATATATAAGAGATCAAGCTCTGGCAGGGCGTCCTCAAGCGAGGAAACTTCGGAAAATGAGAGGCCGTTCTTCTCAATGATCTCGGTTTTCACATATTCAGGCAGCCGCAGTTCCTTCGGTGAGATCAGGACAAAACGGATTCCTTCGTAACGCGAAAGCGCTTCAATCAGAGAATGAACCGTTCTGCCGTACTTCAGATCACCGCAGAGGCCAACTGTCAGAAACTCGAACCTGCCTTTTTCCCGACGGATCGTCAGAAGATCCGCAAGCGTCTGAGTCGGGTGGCAATGACCGCCGTCGCCCGCGTTGATAATCGGAATGCGCGCGTTTTTTGCCGCAACGAGCGCGGATCCTTCCTTAGGATGACGGATCGCGATAATATCCGCATAGCAGCTGATTACCTTTGCGGTATCGGCGATACTCTCGCCCTTTGTCGTAGAAGAGCTTTCCCCGGACATTGTAAGGACATTTCCGCCAAGCTCATACATGGCTGCCTCAAAGCTCAGGCGCGTTCTCGTGGAAGGCTCAAAGAACAGTGTCGCCAGTTTTTTTCCGGCACAGGCACTGCGGTAGCGTTCGGGATGCTGTTCGATATCTATTGCGGTATTCATCAGCTCGTCGAGTTCCGTGATACTCAGATCAAGAATATCGATCAGACTCCTCATGCTTTGCCTCCTCCGATCCAGCTCTCATCCGAAGGATTATTCCGGAATTTGATCAGCCGTGCGACATCTTCGGGGCGTATATATCCCTCCTGTGCCGCGACAGAAGCGATTGTATCAAAATCCGTGAGCGAAGTGTTTTCGATTTTTGCTTCTGCGAGCCGCTCAAGCCCGCGCTGCATGCCGTAGGTAAAAATCGAAATGATCCCCAGGACCTCGGCACCGGCGTCACGCAGCACATCAACTACTTCAATCACACTGCCGCCTGTGGAAATGAGATCTTCCACCACAACGACCTTCTGCCCTTTTTCAAGACGGCCTTCTATCTGATTCTGCCGGCCGTGATCCTTTGCACCGGAGCGGACGTAGCCCATCGGCAGACTGAGCAGGTGACCGACAATCGCTGCGTGAGCGATCCCGGCAGTGGAAGTGCCCATAAGCACTTCGACATCCGGATATTTTTCCCGGATCAGGGCAGCAAGGCCGTTCTCTACGTCGTTGCGCACCTGCGGCGCTGTAAGGGTGAGCCGGTTGTCACAGTACACCGGACTTTTTATTCCGCTCGCCCAGATGAACGGATCTTCGGGGCGGAAAAAAACGGCTTTGATTTTGAGAAGGTCTTTTGCAATCTGTACATTTTGATCCATCATCTGTTTTCTCCTTTTCAGTCGACAAATTCAGCAAGGCAGCGTTCATAGGCGGCAACAGGATCCTGCGCCGCCGTGATCGGTCTTCCGACCACGATATAGTCTGATCCGAGTTTTTTTGCGTCCTCCGGAGTGGTAACGCGCTTCTGATCACCGCGCTCCCCGTCGGAAAAACGGATTCCCGGCGTAACGGTCAGAAACGCTTTTCCGCAGCGCGCATGTACTTTCCCACTCTCAAGCGGAGAGCAGACGACTCCATCGAGTCCCGCCTGTTTCGCGTTTTCTGCGTAATGGAGAACGACCTCGTCGATCGGCTTTTCTATCAGCAGATCACGTTCCATTGTATCCTGATCCGTTGAAGTAAGCTGCGTTACGGCAATGAGCAGCGGACGGCTGCCATCCGGACGCAGGAGGCCTTCCAGGGCGGCTTTCATCATCGGGATCGTGCCTGAGGCATGAAGATTGACAAGATCCACGTCAAGCGCGGAAAGACTCGCCATCGCTTTTTTCACGGTATTCGGAATATCATGGAGTTTTAAATCAAGAAAAATTTTATGACCGCGTTCCTTAAGTGTTCGTACAATCGCCGGTCCCTCGGCATAGAAAAGCTCCATGCCGATTTTAAGAAACGGTTTTTTTCCGGAAAAGGAATCCAGAAACGCGAGCGTATCCGCGGCATTTTTAAAATCACAGGCAATAATTACGTCTTTTCCCATTTTACGCCCTCCCGATAATATCTTTCAGATTCTCTATTCCGTATTCTTCCATCACAGCCGGCAATTCTTCAATGATCTTCCTGCAGGCGAACGGATCGCGGAGGTTTTCCGCGCCGATTTCCACCGCACTGGCGCCGGCGAGCATCATTTCGAGAACATTTTCGGCGCTCGCGACACCGCCCATTCCTACTACCGGTATTCTGACCGCTTTTGCTGTCTGATAAACCATCCTGACAGCAACCGGGAACACCGCCGGACCGGAAAGCCCCCCGGTTATGTTGCGCAGAACAGGCTTTCTTGTTTTCAGGCTGATCCGCATACCGAGCAGCGTATTGATCAGACTGACTCCGTCAGCGCCGGCCGCCTCGCACGCTCTGGCGATCTCGGTGATATCGGTTACATTCGGCGAAAGTTTCGCAATGACCGGTTTTTTCACAGCCTTTCGAACCGCCTCGATCACCTCAAAGGCAGCTTTCGGATCCGTTCCGAAACTCATTCCGCCACCGTGAACATTCGGACAGCTGATGTTGATTTCCAGCCAGCCGATCTGCTCCTGTGAATCAAGCTTTTCGGCGGTGAAGACATAGTCCGCGACGGAAAATCCGCTGATATTCGCCATTACTTTCTTGCGGAAGCACTTGCGGAGCTTCGGCAGTTCCTCGGAAATGACTTTTTCAACCCCCGGATTCTGCAGACCGACCGCATTGAGCATTCCGCATGGCGTCTCCGCGATCCGCGGTGTCGGATTGCCGAATCTCGGTTCTTTTGTGGTTCCCTTGAAGGAAAAGGTTCCGAGGCAGTTGATATCATAGAGTTCAGCGAATTCGTATCCGTAACCGAAGGTACCCGAAGCGGGGATCACGGGATTTTCAAGCTCGATCCCGCAGAGGTCAACACTCATTTTTCCCATAGGATTTCCTCCTTGTAAAGGACCGGTCCGTCTTTGCAGATCCGCTTGTATCCGGTTACTGTTCTGCAGCTGCATCCCATACACGCACCGAAACCGCAGCCCATCCGCTCTTCAAAGCTGAACTGTCCGCCGGTCCCGGAGGAAGCGAAAACAGCTTTGAGCATCGGCTCAGGCCCGCAGGTGTAAAAATAGCTGTAGTTTTCCGGCAGAACATCCGTTACGAAGCCCTTCTCTCCATAGCTTCCGTCCGCAGTGGCAACGGTCACCCCTATTCCGAGCGCACGGAATTCCTTTTCATAGAACACTTCCGTTTTCGTATTGAACCCCAGAACCGCCGAGGGATGTTTTCCCAGTTTCAGAAGTTCCTTTGCAAGCAGATAAAGCGGCGGCACACCTACCCCGCCTCCGAGAAGAAGCGGAGTCTCGCCGGCCGGAGCGGTATCATAGCCGTTGCCGAGCGGCATCAGTACAGAAAGTTTCTCCCCCGGTTTCATCCCGCGCATCTGTGCGGTTCCCTCTCCCACGACTTTATAGAGGATTGTCAGCTCCCCGTCATCATAATCGCAGACGGAAATCGGCCGGCGCAGATAATGTCCGGAAAGCCGCAGGTTCACAAACTGACCGGCGTGCGGTGCCTCGGGAAACATGCCGCAAAGCGTCATTTTACACACCGTGTCAGTAAGCGGGATGTTTTTCCGGATCGTTAACAGAAGATCATTCATATTTCACCTTAGGAATCGATCGTCGAGATCGTCAGCGTCGTTTCTTCGAGCACATCGAGCAGAACGCGAACGGTGTCGAGCGACGTGAAAATCGTAGCGTTGTTCTCCGTTGCAAGCTGACGCATCGTTCTGCCGTCGCTTGCCTCCGAGCTCGAGCCGAGCTCATGGGTGTTGATGATATAGGCGATATGCCCCTGGCGGATCGCCTCGGGAATTTCCTCGCTTCCTTCACTGATCTTATGAAGGACATGAGTGCGGATTCCGTTCTCCTTGAGGAAGGCCGCCGTGCCGGCAGTGGCCTGAATATTGAATCCCAGGTTATAGAACCGGCGGATCAGAGGAAGCATTTCGTCCTTATCCTTGTCGGCGACTGTTGCGAAAACCGTTCCGTAATTCTGCAGATGGGTTCCGCCCGCCTGCAGCGCCTTGTAAAGCGCGCGATTCAACTTATCATCGTAGCCGATCGCTTCCCCGGTGGATTTCATTTCCGGAGAAAGATAGGCGTCGAGTCCCTTGATCTTGTTGAACGAGAAGACCGGAACCTTTACGTAGAAGCGCTTCTTCTCCTCAGGATACAGATCAAAAATTCCCTGTTCCTTAAGTGTTTTGCCGAGGATTACCTCGGTTGCGATGTCGGCAAGCGAATAGCCGGTCGATTTTGAGAGGAACGGAACCGTCCGGGAAGAACGGGGGTTAACTTCAATAATATAGACATCCTCGTTTTTATCAACGATCATCTGGATGTTGTAAAGGCCGACGATACCGATCCCCAGTCCGAGTTTCTTCGCGTACTGCAGAATGATTCCCTTTACCCTGTCCGGAATCGAGAATGCCGGATAGACGCTGATCGAGTCGCCTGAATGGATTCCGGTTCTTTCGACAAGTTCCATGATTCCGGGAACAAACACGTCTCTTCCGTCGCAGATGGCGTCGACCTCCACCTCTTTGCCTTCTATATAATGATCGACGAGAACCGGCTTGTCCGCATCAATCTCCACCGCAGTTTTAAGATAATGACGCAGTTCCTCTTCGTTGGAAACGATCTGCATCGCACGTCCTCCGAGCACGAAGGAAGGACGTACAAGCACAGGATATCCGATCTCTGCTGCGGCCTTGACTCCTTCTTCGATTTTCGTAACCGCCTGGCCTTTGGGCTGAGGAATTCCGAGATCCTTGAGAACTTTCTCAAAGAGATCACGGTTTTCCGCGCGGTCGATTGCCTCACAGTCCGTTCCGACCAGACGGACACCGCGCTCACGCAGAGGTTCCGCAAGATTGATCGCTGTCTGGCCTCCGAGCGTTGCGATAACGCCCTCCGGCTGTTCAAAATCGATAATCGCCATCACGTCTTCCGGCGTCAGCGGTTCAAAATACAGCTTGTCAGCAGTCGTGTAATCCGTTGAAACCGTTTCCGGGTTGTTGTTGATAATGATTGCTTCATATCCGGCGCGGCGGATCGTCTGTACCGCATGGACGGTGGAATAGTCGAATTCGACACCCTGACCGATGCGGATCGGGCCGGCGCCGAGAACAACGATTTTCTTCTTCTGACCGAGGCGGGACGCGTTTTCTCCTGTATAGGAGGAATACAGATATGCGATATATTTTCCGGTATGAAGCGTATCGACCATTCTGAATACCGGAACGATCCCCTTCTTTTTCCGCTTTTCATAGACCTCGATTTCTCCGAGGTTCCAGAATTTCGCAATAATCCGGTCGGAGAATCCCATTTTCTTGGCTTCTTTCAGCACTGCCAGATCGTTGACATGGCTCTTCAGTTTTTTCTCCATGGCGACGATCTTGGCGATCGATTCCAGGAAAAGCTCGGTAATCATCGTGATTTCATGGAGCTTTTCGATTGAAACACCCCGGCGCAGAAGCTCGGTGATTGCGTAGATATTGTCATCACGGAACTCGGAAATATAGCTGAAAAGCTCTTCGTCAGTTTTTCCGTCGAATTTCGGAAGATAGAAATGATCGACACCGATCTCAAGCGAACGGACCGATTTGAGGAAGCATTCCTCCAGATTGGAACCGATTCCCATAACCTCTCCGGTCGCCTTCATCTGCGTGCCGAGTGTATTGGGCGCCGTGGTGAACTTATCAAAGGGGAAGCGCGGGAATTTTGCGACAATGTAATCAAGACTCGGCTCAATTGCAGCCGTACCGCCCGCAACGGGGATCTCCTCGAGCGCCATGCCCAGGGCGATCTTCGCCGTGACGCGCGCGATCGGATAACCGCTCGCTTTGGACGCGAGTGCCGAGGAACGGGAAACACGAGGATTTACCTCAATCAGGAAATATTCGCTGGAATTCGGATTAAGCGCAAACTGAACATTGCATCCGCCCTCGATTTTCAGCTCGCGGATAATCCTGATCGCGCTGTCGTTGAGCATTTTGAGGTCGTGTTCCGAAAGCGAGAGAATCGGTGCCACAACAATTGAATCGCCGGTGTGGACACCGACGGGATCCACGTTTTCCATCCCGCAGATCGTGATCGCATGATCATTGGAATCACGCATAACCTCGAACTCGATTTCCTTATACCCCTTTACGCTCTTTTCGATCAGGACCTGATGTACCGGGGAAAGCTTGAACGCATTGGTGCCGATTTCGACAAGTTCGGCTTCGTTATTTGCGAAACCGCCGCCGGTTCCGCCAAGCGTAAAGGCAGGGCGCAGAACAACCGGATAGCCGATCCGCAGCGCAGCCGCCTTTGCCTGATCGAGATCATAGGTGATCTCGGAAGGAATAACCGGCTCCCCGATTGACTGACACATCTCCTTGAACAGTTCACGGTCTTCCGCGCGTTCGATGCTTTCGCTCGAGGTTCCGAGCAGTTCGACGCCGCATTCCTTTAAAACACCTTTTTTCTCAAGCTGCATGGCAAGATTAAGACCCGTCTGTCCCCCGATCCCGGGAACAATCGCATCCGGACGTTCATAGCGCAGGATTTTTGCGATATATTCCAGTGTCAGCGGCTCCATGTAAACCTTGTCGGCGATCGCGGTATCCGTCATGATCGTCGCAGGATTGGAGTTGCAGAGAATCACCTCGTAGCCTTCCTCTTTCAGCGCGAGGCAGGCCTGTGTTCCTGCATAGTCGAATTCCGCAGCCTGGCCGATAACAATCGGACCGGAACCGATGATCAAAACCTTTTTAACATCTGTTCTTTTTGCCATATTCAAGCTCCTTTTTGAATCAGTGGGTTTCCTGATATGCGATCCTGCCGTTCGAAACCGTCAGAAGGCATTTTCCGTTGATATTCCAATTTTCAAACGGCGTCGCTTTTCCTTTGGAAAGAAAAGCCGCCGGATTGACCGTATCTTCCTCATCAAGCGACCACACGGTGTATTCTTCTGACTGAAGCGGAATATGAAACCGCTCTCGCGGATTGACCGCAATCAGGTCAATCAGTTTTTCCAGTGTGATTACGCCTTCTTTTACGAGGTATGTATATAACAGAGGGAAAGCCGTTTCAAGCCCGACGATACCGAAGGCGCTTTTTTCCAGGCCTTTCGCTTTCTCCTCGGATGAATGAGGCGCGTGATCTGTCGCGATCATATCAATCGTTCCGTCGAGGATTCCCTCAATCAGGGCGTTCCGGTCTTCCTTCGCGCGAATCGGGGGATTCATTTTATAGCGTCCTTCCTCACGCAGATCGTTTTCGTCAAGCAGAAGATAATGCGGCGCTGTCTCGCAGGTGACGTCGACACCCTCCTTCTTTGCTTTCCGGATCAGTTCGACGCTTTCCTTCGCGGAAATATGGCAGACATGATAGGCACAGCCTGTTTTCTTTGCCAGTGCGAGATCGCGTTCGATCTGTCTCCATTCACTTTCGGAAACAATCCCGCGGTGACCGTGCGCCGCCGCGTAACTGCCCGCGTGGATATATCCTCCGGAAAGGAGATCATTCACTTCGCAGTGAGCAACGATCATTTTGTGAAGCGCCGCCGCCTTTCTCATGGCTTCCTCCATCATCCCGGATGACTGAACCCCGCGGCCGTCATCGGAAAACGCAATCACGTCCCTGCTCAGCGATTCAAAATCCACAAGCTCCTCTCCACGCTCCCCCTTTGTAATAGATGCATAGGGGTAGATTGAAATCACTCCTGACCGTTCTATAATCTCCCGCTGAACCCTGAGATGCTCAGGAGTATCTGGCACCGGATTGAGGTTCGGCATCGTACAGACCGCCGTATAACCGCCGCGCGCCGCCGCGTTCGATCCGGAGAGAATCGTTTCCTTATATGAAAAACCCGGCTCGCGAAAATGCACATGCACATCGCAAAAGCCGGGAAAAACAGTTAATTCACGATCAGCGGGCAGAAGCGCCGGATCGATTACGGGAGAAAATGAAGGAATTCGATCTGTTCTGAAAATCGTCAGCATAACTTGATCCTCCCAGTAAAAAAAGCCTTGCCGGTACGGCAAGGCTCGCTCTTTCAAAATGACGCCCGGCACAATTGCCGTGCTATTTCAGAAACTCATCTTGCCGATCTCTCTGTATCGCCTTAAAGACTGTAGACATTTTATCATAGCACTACCGGTTTGTCAATCGGAGACAGGAAACTTTTCAGCTGAAAAAACGACGAAATTAGCTGACGCTCAACCGCGATTTTTAGCGGAATGGTTGCATGAAAACAGACCAAAGAGTATAATTGATAATCAGAAATATAGATAAAAGGAGACAGGCCATATGGAAATGCTAGAGTTTATTAAATCCAGAAGAAGTACGCGCACATTTCTTGAAAAGCCGGTGGAGCGTGAGAAAATTGAAGCCATTATAGAGGCAGGGCGCTATGCTCCGAGCGGAGGGAATAATCAGTCCACTCATTTTCTCGTCATCACAAATCAGGACGTTCTCCGTCATCTCGCGTCGCTTGCCCAGGAACTGTTCGCCGAAATGACCGCTTCGGAAATCACCTACCCTTCTCTCGCCGGTTCGATCCGGAACTCGAAAAAAGGCGGTTATGTTTTCCACCATCACGCACCTGTCCTTGTTCTGACCGCGAACCGGATCGGCTATGACAACAATATGGCCGACTGCGCCTGCGCGCTGGAGAATATGATGCTCATGGCCAACTCCCTCGATCTCGGCTCGTGCTGGATCAATCAGCTCAAATGGCTCAACCGTTCTCCGAGAATGGTAGAGGCACTGCGGGAAATCGGTCTTCTTGAAAACGAGATTGTCCTTGGCGGTGCAGCATTCGGATATCCAAACACCAAAACCGGCCTGCCCAACCGTGAACCTCTTGCGCGCAAAGGAAATCCCGTCAGTTACATTGAATAATCTGACTCTCCATTTGTGGCATATTTGCCGCATCACATCCGGAGTTTTCGGGAAAGTGATTGGGTACTGAAAATTTCAATGATATTTCGTTGACAAGGGTTTTTGAGAGGTGCTATAATTTCTTATATAAATACCCGTAAAAAAGAATTCTGCGGGTTTTTGAAAGGGGAAAACGTTTCATGGAAAACTTCCTTAAAAAGAACAACACTCTGTTCCGGATTATCGGTGCGTGCTGCTTCCTGCTTCTCTCCACGATCAAGTTCTTCACAATGATCGTAGGCTTTTTCGGCAGCATCTTCGGTATTGGCAATCCGCTCCGTAATTTCCTTCTCTGCTCCGCTTACGCAGTTCTCGGTCTTGCACTGCTGCTCGGATCGAAGGTAAAAAACAATCTTCTGCTTCTGATTGGCGGCGGCGCTCTTGCCTTCTTCGAGCTGATTTATTTCTTTGTCGGCTTCGGCAACGGAAGCTATCGTGCAGGATACCTTTTCAGCTCGTTCAATTTTCTCGTCTTCCTGCTCGCGTTCTTTGATCTGCTCGCGGTGCTCGCGATGGTTGCGGTGATCATTTCAAAGCTGATCGGCGGCGCATTCAAGGATATCGTCGTAAAATTCTTCTATATTCCCGCCGGTGTTGTCATCACCGTTCTCTTCTTTGCGATCATTTTCAAGATCATACTCGGAAGCGGCTGGAACACCTCCGGCACTTATCTCAACTTCCTGAATATCTTTAACCGTCTGCTTCTGACCGGCGGCGTTTTCATGGCATGCTACGCGGCAATTTCGGATCCCGCCCCGGCGATTCCGAAAGCTCCGAAGCCCGCAGCTCCGCGTCCCGCTTATCAGCAGCCTTATCAGCAGCAGTATACCCAGCCTCAGGTTCAGCCGCAGCAGTACACTCAGCCGATCGGGAATCAGCAGCAGATTCAGCAGCAGATTCAGCAGCGGTACAATCAGGCTCCCGCAGCCCCGGCAGCCCCGCAGGCTCCTGTCTATCAGGCTCCGGCAGTTCCTCAGGCTCCGGCAGTTTCTCAGGCTCCGACAGTACCTCAGGTTCCGGAAGTTCCTCAGGCTCCGGAAGCTCCCCAGGTCCCGGCGGCTCCGGTTGCGGATCCTGTCGCTGAACTCAAGAAATATAAAGAACTGCTTGATTCCGGCATCATTTCCCAGGAAGACTTTGATGCCAAAAAGCGTCAGATTTTAGGCTTCTGATCTGGCGGTACATCTAGGATCCGTCAAAGGCGGATCGTGAAAGGAGTTCCATTATGGTAAGCAATCATACCGGCTTCCGTATTACGGGCGCAGTATTCTTTATCTTCGCGTGGATCCTTAAAATCATTCAGACCATCGTCACGATTCCGTTTTCTTCCGGCGCGGGAATTCTTGCTTCGATCCTCTGCGTCATTGCCTATCTTCTGATTTTCATCTCACTGTTTATCGGCGGCAAGAGGAATGTGCTTCTGACGGTCAGTTTCGGGCTTGTTCTGCTTTCATTTTTCTTTACCATGTCATTTCTCAACACGCTCGGCGCGTTCCTGATTTTCTTTGCATGGTTTTTCGGAATCCCTGTCGTTCTGGCTGCAGCAATCGGAGAAAGCTACAAGAGAGTCATGCGTTTTATGGCCTGGATTCCTCCTGTATCTCTTTTCACCGGTTATTTCATTACCCTCTTCCTGAGTTTTGACAGTTATCTCTATGGGTTCGGCCTTGGAACGGCTTATCTGATTCTTCTGATTCTGCTTGATTTTTTCACCTTTATGGGCTTCCTGTTTGCCTGTCTGTGGGCGGTTTCCGCATATCGGTTCCTGCCCCGTCCCCAGGCTGTTGCTCCGCAGTATCAGCAGGTTCCGCAGTATCAGCAGATCCCGCAGTATCAGCAGGCTCCGCAGTATCAGCAGGCTCCGCAGTATCAGCAGGCCCCGCAGTATCAGCAGGCTCCGCAATACCGCGCACCTCAGCAGTATCAGCCTCAGGTCCCGCAGTACCAGCAGCCGGCCTATCAGCCGCAGCAGATTACCCGCAGCGCAGCTCCGGCGGCGCCGACTCCGGTTCAGCAGACCAACAATACCGCGGCTCAGCTCCAGAAATACAAGGAACTGCTTGATTCCGGCGTAATCTCCAACGAAGATTACGAAGCAAAGAAAAAACAGCTGTTAGGTCTGTAGCTCTATAAAGAGACGAGGTCCCGCCGAAACGGCGGGACCTCTTTTTTTTTGCAATCGATTTCAGTTCTGACGGCCAGCAAGACGGTAGTCTTTCCCGCATGCGCCGCCGAGCGAAAGGAACATCAGCAGTGCTGCCGGGATGGTAAAGAAACGCGTAATCAGCTGAACTCCGTTTACAACCGCATTTGTCGCTGCTAAAGATAATGCACCACCGGAATTTCCTGTCAGAAAAGTGATAGTCGTTCCGACGACCGGAGAAATCACCGTGTCGAGCAGGACAAACAGAATCGTCATGACGATCGTGATCGCGATCGTGCCTTTCCTGGTCGGATGCCCGCAGATGATCAGCAGATAGATCAGTGCCAGGACTGTACGTACAAAGCAGTATAGGATCGGCTGATACGGTATGACGCGGATATCATACGCATCAGAAGGCGCTCCAAATAAGGATTTAAAGAGATTCTGCGCGAAGATCGATACAACGGAAAGCAGCAGCGCAAACGCGAACAGCGCGAACGCGATGATCTGAAGGGTTTTCGCGGTTTTCAGGCTCATAAGAAAATCACTCCTTTATGTAGGAAGGAGCGGAAAACCGCTCCTTCTCTTTTTTGTTTATTCTTCCGACGGACTGAAATCTTCCTTGCCTGCGCCGCAGAGCTCACAGACAAAATCTTCGGGAAGGTCTTCCCACTTTACGCCGGTTTCTTCCTCATCGTAGATCCAGCCGCAAATATTGCAAACGTATTTCATATTAAAAACCTCCTGCATTAGATTGATTTCATCATATCATTTCAATTCGGTTTCGTCAATAACATCCCCTGGCTTTTTTGCCTCCCGCTTTTCTTGACAGACCCGCGCCCTGTCTATATAATGGTCATACAGGAATATCAATTGTGCAGGAGGATTTCTATCATGTCGATTCTGGTACTGGGCGGAGCCGGCTACATCGGTTCTCATACCGTGCGTGCGCTGATTGAGGCAGGCGAGGAGGTTGTCGTGGCAGATAATCTTCTGACCGGTTTTCGCGCGGCAGTTCATCCCAAGGCGAAATTCTATAAAGTGGACATCCGGGACCGCAGCGCAATGGATGCCCTCTTCGAACAGGAAACCATAGACGGCGTAATTCATTTTGCGGCTTCCTCCCAGGTCGGAGAAAGCATGCGCGATCCGCTCAAGTATTACGATAACAATCTTTGGGGCACAACTTCGCTGCTCGAAAGCATGATCGCTCATAACGTCGGGAAAATCGTTTTCTCCTCAACTGCCGCGACCTACGGGGAACCGAAACGGATTCCGATTCTCGAGAGTGACCCGACGGAACCAACCAACTGCTACGGTGAAACCAAACTTGCCATGGAGAAAGAGATGCGCTGGACCTCGCTTGCCCATGGCCTTCGCTATGTCGCACTGCGTTATTTCAATGCATGCGGCGCTGCGCCGGACGCCTCCATCGGGGAAGCGCATGATCCGGAAACTCATCTGATTCCGCTGATTCTTCAGGTACCGCTTGGGAAACGTGATTCCATCTCCGTTTTCGGCAATGATTATCCGACGAAAGACGGAACCTGCGTACGTGATTACATCCACGTGGCAGACCTTGCCCAGGCGCATATTCTCGCTCTTCGCTATCTTCTTTCCGGCGGAGAAAGCGATGTGTTCAACCTCGGCAACGGAATTGGTTTTACCGTCAGCGAGGTTATTGAGGTTGCGCGCAGAATTACCGGTCATCCGATACCGGCAGTGATTTCGCCGCGCCGTGCGGGTGATCCCGCACAGCTGGTCGCTTCTTCGGAAAAAGCGCGCAGAATTCTCGGATGGAATCCCAAATACGCTGATCTGGAAACGATTGTTTCGTCGGCATGGAACTGGCACAGAAGCCATCCTGACGGATTTGTCAGCAGCACCAAAACAGACGAACTGTCTCAGTAAACCGAAACAGCTTCATCTGATTATAATTGAAAAGAGGAGAAGGTTTTCCTTCTCCTTTTCTGCTTTATCAGCCTGTTACCTTTTCCGCGTTCTCAAGCAGCGAAATCGAGCTCTTTATGAATCCTTTCTTTATTATGGATTCATAAGCATGGTTTCTGTAATCCGCCGGAATCTGCAGCGTATTCGTCACAAGAGGTACGCCGAGATAGACGAGCTTCACGAATATTTCATGGGATGAGTCACTGATTTCGAACGTACGGCTTTCCCCGTTCTGCAGATGGCCGATTACCTGTCCGTCGACAACAACATCCGCCAGCTGCGTCCAGTAGACCATATGCTTGTTTCGGGTTACTTTGATCAGCCTGCTCATAGAAGAATCTTTCCCCTTTCCTGAAGGTACTTATTCCAGATACTGTTTTGCTCTCTTGAAGTATCCCTCCGACAGATTCCAGAATACCGTATAAGGCGGTCAGCGTATGCCGTGTTCCTGCAGCGATTTCATCAGATAATCCCGCGCGCGGCTCTGAGGCAGGTGAGCCTCCACATCTTTCGGATCGACATAATCGCCATTTTCGATGCAGGCCAGCAGAAATTCAATGGTGAACACATCGAAAATATGCGGATCGGAAAAAGATACTTCGATGTTGGTATTCATGCGCGTATTGAGCGCATCGATGATGCACTGATAGATAAAGTGATCCCGGCCCAGAAGTTCTCCGATACGATCCAGAGAGGACAGCGCTTCATGCATCTGCGCCACAGTGATATGCCTGCGAAAACCGCCGCAGCCTGCGCCTCCGGAAAGGATCGCATCCACGGAGCAGTGCAGCTCGTTCGCCAGATCCAGCAAAACAGCAACATCCGGGATCGTCTCGCCCCGTTCCCAGTTTGATACAGCCTGCGGACTGACATTCAGTTTTTCGGATAGTTCGGATTGGGTCATTCCCATCTTTTTTCGCTCTGTCTGCAGGAATGATCCCATCAGTTTAGCATTCAGATTCATGTTGAATCCCTCCTTCTGAGATTATTATACCGGTTTGCGGAGTGAATTAAAATGGGTCAGTGCTTGATGTTTCAGAAAGAAAAACAAGCGGTGATTGAAAACGGAGCGGCTTTAGAACCGCTCCGCTGTGATATAAGCCGGATTATTTTCCGAAGTATCTTTCCAGAAGGCCCTTGAAAGCCTTGCCGTGTCTCGCCTCATCACGGGCCATCTCATGAACCGTGTCATGGATCGCGTCGAGATTGAGAGCCTTCGCGCGTTTCGCAAGATCAGTTTTTCCTGCGGTCGCGCCATTTTCGGCTTCAACACGCATCTCAAGGTTTTTCTTCGTGCTGTCGGTTACGACTTCGCCGAGGAGCTCAGCGAATTTCGCAGCATGCTCAGCCTCTTCATAAGCAGCTTTTTCCCAATAAAGACCGATTTCCGGATATCCCTCACGGAAAGCTACGCGCGCCATTGCAAGGTACATGCCGACTTCAGAGCATTCACCCTGGAAATTGGAACGCAGATCCGCAATGATGTCCTCCGGAACACCCTGAGCTACACCGACCACATGTTCCGCGGCCCAGGTCATCTCCTCGCTCTGCTCGGTAAATTTCGATGCCGGTGCGCCGCACTGCGGGCATTTTTCCGGTGCCGCTTCACCTTCGTAAACATAACCGCAGATCTGGCAGACAAATTTCTTCATTTTTTTATCCTCCGTTCTTATAACTGTTTTTTCAGTATACCCATTATACAGTATATACCGGTTTTTGTAAAGCGTTATTGTTCGAGCATCGCGTAAAGATCCGTCTCACTGAGGACCGGCACGCCGAGCGACTGTGCCTTGGTGAGCTTGCTGCCGGCATCTTCTCCGCAAAGAAGGTAATCTGTCTTTTTCGAGACGGAGGAAGCTACTTTTCCCCCGTTTTCTTCGATCAGCGCACTCGCCTCATTTCTCGACAGACCCGGAAGTGTTCCCGTGATAACAAATGTCAGACCCGAGAGCTTTCCGCCGCCTTTCTGTATTTCCTCGCCTTTCATGTTCAGACCGAGCGATGCGAGGCGGCCGATCAGATGCCGCGCGCCGCTTTCACGGAAAAACGCTTCACACGCTTCACCCATAATTGCCCCGAAGCCCTCGATAGACGCGATTTTCTCCTTCCCCGCCTCCATCAGTTCATCCATTGAGGCGAAATTGGAGCACAATATTTTCGCCGCCTTCTGGCCGATGTGCGGAATTCCGAGGCCGTATACCAGACGCCAGAGCGGGTTGCCTTTTGATTTTTCAATGGAAGCAAGGAGATTCCCGGCGCTCTTTTCACCCATCCGTTCTATCTGTACCAGATCCTCAAAACGCAGTTCGTACAGATCCGCTGCAGAGGAAATCAGTTTCTCATCCAGAAGCTGCTGCAGAACGGCCGGCCCAAGTCCCTCGATATCCATTGCGTCGCGCTCGCAGAAGTGAATCAGTCTCTGATAAAGCTGAGCTGGACATTCCGGATTGATGCATCGGGCTGCCGCCTCTCCGGGTTCACGCCGAATTTCTCCGCCGCAGGAGGGACAGATTCCGGGCAGGAAATAAGGTTCGCTTCCCGTTTTATGAGAAATGACACGAACCACTTCCGGGATGATTTCACCCGCCTTGCGCAGAAGCACGGTGTCTCCGGGCCGGATTCCCTTCTCGTCTATAAAGTCCTGATTATGAAGCGTTGCCCGCGATACCGTCGTTCCGGCGAGCAGGACCGGTTCGAAAACTCCCGTAGGAGTCAGTACCCCTGTTCTTCCGACATTGACTTCAATATCAAGAAGTGTCGTCTCTTTTTCCTCCGGCGGATACTTGTAGGCTTCCGCCCATTTCGGAAATTTTGCCGTACTGCCGAGCTCGTTTCTTTGCGCAAAGCTGTTCACCTTTACAACCGCTCCGTCTATGGCAAACGGATATTCCGCACGGTTTTCCCCGATTTCCCGGATTTTCTCCAGCGCTCTTTCGATATCCGGGCAGCGCTCACCGATCGGGGCAACCGTAAAACCGAGCTCTTTCAGAAAACGAAGAGATTCGTCATGGTAATTTAGAGTTTCACCATCAATCTTCTGGATATTGAATACGAATATATCGAGGCTGCGCTTTTTAGTAATACGGGGGTCCTTCTGGCGCAGCGAACCGGCAGCGGCATTTCGGGGATTCTTGAACGGAGTCTCCCCAGAGGCTTCCTGTTCCTCACAGAGCGAGAGGAAAACATCATTGCGCATGTACACTTCGCCTCGGACAATCAGCTGCGGGTACGATTTTTTAAGCTTTTTCGGAACTGTACGGATTGTCCTGATGTTCTCGGTAACATCTTCGCCGGTTGTTCCGTCACCGCGGGTCACACCCCGGTAGTATTCGCCGTTCCGATATTCGATCGCAACCGAAAGGCCGTCGAATTTCGGTTCCACGATATACTCGGCGTTCGGAAACACTTCACGGACACGCCGGTCAAAATCCCGCATTTCTTCTTCTGAAAAAGAATCGTGAAGACTCTCGAGCGGGACCTCATGCACCACCGGCTCAAATGTATTATATCCGAGGTGACCGACCTGAACCGTCGGTGAATCAGGTGATCTGAGCGAGGGAAACTCTGCTTCAAGATTTTCCAGTTCCCGGTAAAGCCTGTCATATTCAAAATCATCGATCTCAGGATCATCCTCGAGATAGTATTTGCGATTATGGTAAAGGATCTGGGCACGGAGCTCTTCAACGCGCTGTCTCGCCGTTTCTTCATTCATAACGCAATCCTCCGTTCTTCTGTGCAATCGTTTCTGTTTATAGTATATCTCAGACGAGATTGCAAAGCAAATGATTTTTCTTTTCCGGGAAAGTCCAAAACGTCTGAATCGGGATATTTCTGACGGCTGCCGTCCAGACAGAACCCACCTCTGTTATTCTGTTCCGGAATAACAATGCAAAAAAGAAAGCGGGGCATCAGCCTCGCTTTTTATGATTTTTATTCAAGAGGACGGCGCAGCAGATCCCCCGGCGATACAGGAAGGCTGCAGGGAATTCGGAGAAGCTGCTGTGCATGTGAAGCCTCATAAACCTCATTATTCTCGCAGTCAGCCATCTTTTCGACCGTGAATCGCCCGCCGGCGAAATTCGGTGAAAGCACCTCCAGCGTGTCTCCCACTACGAATTTATTGCGCTGCTCAACAAGCATCTCACCATCATGGACTTCACGTATAACACCCGCGAAAGAACAGGCCTGGCGATAGATACCGTCATTGAAGCCTGTCTTCTTCAGTTCTCCGAAGTAAAATCCGCTCGAATACGGCCGGTGGCTGACACACTCCAGCTCATGGAGAAGCTCCTCCAACGGCGCGGAGCGGTCAATCGCCCGGCGATAGGCGTTTGTCACCGTCGCAACATAGTAGGGTGTTTTCATCCGTCCCTCGATTTTCAGTGAATCAACACCGGCATCGATGATCTCATGGATAAAGGAAATCGTACACAGATCGGCGGAACTTAAAATGGTAGTCGCGCCCGCTTCCTCCTCTATGGGAAGATAAACTCCGGGACGGCTCTCTTCCATCAGTACATATTTCCAGCGGCACGGCTGAGTACAGGCACCTCGGTTTGCAGAACGTCCGTTGAAATAGGCGGA
>ONSY01000036.1 GCA_900320605.1 uncultured Eubacteriales bacterium
AGAGCGTTTCCGTCGCAATATCAAATATTTCCTTGCTGTATCCCATCTGTTATCACTCCGATCAAAAGGCGTTGATCAACTTGTCCAGTTCACTGGTCTCAAAGGTTTTTCCGGAAGATTTGCCGGGCTTTTCCGTTTCATTTTTTAGATCATCAGGATTTTTGATGCCGTTCTGGTGAAATCCCTCAAGTATTTTTCCGATATATTTAAAATTCATTTTCCCCGTAGCGTTGACGCACCGGTCATATGCTTCCAGAATCAGTGCATCGCTGAGTTTCCATACATTGATCCAGTTATCGCAGAACGCTTCCTCAGCTTTTGAGGGGTGGCGCGGCTCAATCCGGAAAAGGCTCTGGATATGTTGCCATGCTTTTTCACTTTCATCCAGACGCCGGAGTTTCCTGTCAGCCTGTGCAAGTGTGAAGATTTCTTCTTCAGCCCAGTTCCTTGCGACAGATTCGATATAGGCGGTACTTGTTTTTCCGCGCATCTTGGCATATTGAAGAATCATCAGAATTACATCCGCCGGCAGGCCGAAGTCATCATAGGCTGCGATCAGAGTAGAAGAAAGACCCGGTGAAAGGGCTTTGCCGAGGGTAACCTGAGCTTCCTGCATCAGAACGGCGAGATCTTCCGATTCTCCGATGCGTTTCGCGACAAATGCGGAATCCGGTTTTGGAGTGCGTTTCGGTACCGGATCGAAATGTGCCTGTTTTGCCGGTTCTGAGGTGACGGAATCCTGAATCTGCAGCGCGTCTTCAAAAAGATCAAGCTCTTTCGGAGCAGCAGTTTCAGAGGATTTCAGGTAGCCTTTCAGCTGCCAATAGGAGAGCGAGTCTGCGATATCCGCGACGGATACACCAAGCGCTTTAGCAATGTCGGCAGCAGTGCTGTTTTCGCAGCCGTTTTTGAAAAGCCAGAGCAGAACCTTGAGCTGAAGCGCGCCGGCAAGACGTAGTTCTTCATCGACAAGGCGCGCCGGTACTGCGATCGTACCATCCCATTTTTCATAATTCAGACGCAGATCCATATATTTGCCTTCCTAGTCATAGACATCAAAGTGATTGAGAGTGATCGTGATATGCAGAATTTACGTTAGATATCACGATCGTGAGAGATATCCCTTCGCAATCGATCAGAACGCTGCCGGCGCAGTGAAAGTGCAGGAGCGGGGAATGATAAAGCGGACAGCGCCGGGAAGAATTCTGATGGAAGCGGTCGTCAGAGAGAAAACCTCTCCGTCCGCGCAGAGGTGAAGCTCCGGTGAAGACAGCTCAATTTCTCTGCATCGGATATGCTCCACACAGTCGCGAGCCGCTTTCTGATTGACATATTTTCCAGTCCGGTATCCGGGCAGCAGTTTCATGAATCTGCCTCGTTTAATCTTATGGATCAGATAGGCATCCATCAGACCGTCGTCAAGCCGGGCAGCGAGTGAAGTGTGAAATCCTCCGCCGCAATAGCCGCCGTTTGCGACAGCGAGCAGAAGCATTTCTCCTTCGGCTTTTTTTACGGAATCAAAGCTGGCAGTCAGCGGGAACCCGTATTTTTTGCGAAGAACCACAAAAATGCCGCCGACATAGGAAAGCTTTCCGCGGAAAAAACGTTTCGTTTTCAGCCGCTCTGCTTCAGCGACAACATCACAGTCGAATCCGATATTGAGCATGTTGATGCAGACCGAGTCGTTCCAGGCGATCAGGTCTATCGGGACGCTTTCACCGAAGAGCTGCTGTTTGATATTGGTGAAACTGCCTTCAGGTCCGCTGAAATTCCGAACAAAATCGTTGCCGGAACCGACAGGGATACAGCCGACCGAAGCGTTTGAAAGGCCACGGAGACCATTGACAACCTCGTTGAGAGTTCCGTCGCCGCCGCACGCGTAAAAACGGATTTCTCCGTCTTCGGCAAGTGCCCGTTCGCGTGCGTATCGGGTCGCGTCGCGCGGTGCGGTTGTAGAATATATCTCAATTTCTTTTTCCGGAAAGGCGGCCGCGGCTTTTTCAATCTCTGGGATGATTTTCTCAGCGGAACCGGGTTTTCCCGCTTTCGGATTAACAATAAAAATATGTTTCATTTTTCTCACCGAAAAAAGCATACCATGTTTTTCCCGCCGGTGCAATTATTTTCGATGAAAATTTGCTTTTCGTCCCGGAATTTGCTATGATTTAGAAAAGGATAAGGGGGCGGTCATGATGCGGATCGGACTGATTGGAGCAATGGCGGGGGAAGTGAATGAACTGATCTCCGAAATGAGAAACAGAACCGAGGAATCTGTCGGCCGGTTTGTTTTTTACTGCGGAGAGATCAGCGGAGCCGAATGTGTTGTCGTCCAGTGCGGAATCGGTAAAGTAGCCGCGGCGGTATGTACTCAGACGCTCATTTTAAAGTTCAATCCCGATGCTGTTGTGAATATCGGTGTCGCGGGCGGAATTGGAGAAGAAATACGGATCGGAGATCTTGTCCTGTCAGAGGCGGTTGTTGAACATGATATGAACACGACAGCGCTTGGTGATCCTTTAGGATTTCTTTCAGGTCCTGATTTGGTTTACATAAAATCTGACTGCCGTTTGCTTTCTGTTTTCTGTGAGACGGCGGAAAAGCTCGGAAACCGTGTCCACAGGGGTGTAATTGCTTCCGGAGATTTATTTGTTTCGAATGCATCCCAGGCAAAAAAAATCGCCGAGCGTTTTTCGGCGAAGGCTTGCGAGATGGAAGGCGCAAGTGTCGGTCATACCTGTTTTCTCATGAACGTTCCGTTTCTGGTGCTGCGTTCCGTTTCCGATAATGCGGATGACAGCGCAAAAATTGATTTTCCGCAGTTTGCGGCACTGTCCGCAAAGAAATACGGCGCACTGATTCGCGCAGCGCTGCCGGTGCTTCAGGAGGAGTTTCAAGGGGAGGGTACAGAATGAAAATTTACGATATTTCCCGTTCGCTTCAGAGTGCTGAGGTGTATCCCGGTGATCCGGCGCCGAAACTCGAACGGATCAAAACAATCGGTGAGGATGGTTCGGTATACAATCTGACGGCTTTTTATGCCTGCTGTCATAACGCAACTCATATTGACGCACCGCTGCATTTCATTGAAGACGGAGCCACAACGCAGGAAATTCCGCTTGAGCGGATGATGGGAAAATGCACCGTCATTTCCGCCAGCGGAATTCTTACAGGAGAACATATGGATCAGATTCTTCCTTACTGTGAGGAAAATATTCTGTTCAAAGGAAATGGAAAAGCATTCCTTTCCGCATCCGCGGCGTTTGCGCTTGCGGATGCCGGTATTAATCTGGTCGGGACGGATTCCCAGTCCATTGCTCCGCCCAACGAAACAGCGCGTGCGCATGTGGAACTGCTTGCGCGCGGTCTCGTGATTCTTGAAGGACTCGACCTAAGTGAAGTGCCGGATGGAAATTACTACCTGACTGTTCTTCCGCTGAAGATAGAGGGAGTCGAAGGAGCTCCGGCAAGAGCGATTCTGATCAGTAGTAACGAATAATTGCACGAACCTTGCCGAGCACTTCGACTTTTTGCCGAAGAATCGGATCATAGGCAGGGTTTTCGGGCTGAAGGCGGATCGTTCCGTCTTCTTCAAGGTAAAAACGTTTGACAGTTGCTTCGTCTTCGAGAAGTGCGACAACGATATCGCCGTTTGTTACCGGAAGATTGCGTTCGGCGACAATGTAATCTCCGCTGAGAATTCCGGCTCCGATCATGCTGTCGCCGGAAACATGAAGAGCAAAGAGGTCTTCCGGACGGCTTTCTCCCGCGGCAAACGGGATGCTGCCTTCGATATCCTCAATCGCCAGAATCGGTTCACCGGCAGTGATTCTGCCGAGAATCGGAACCTGAGCGGTTTTCTGAGTTCCGATTAAATGAATGTACCGTTTGAGACCGTTTTTTCGGTCGATATAGCCCATCTCCTCCAAAGCCTTAAGATGTGCATGAACGGTTGAAGTGGATTTTATGCCGGTTTCAGCGCATATTTCGCGTACTGTCGGCATAATTCCGGATTGCGCGGCCTCACGCAGGCAGCGGTATATTTTCGCCTGCTTTTCGTTGAGCTTCTGCATACGCCTCACCTTTCGAACTTTTGATCGGTTTCTGAAATCAGTATATCATGCGCAAAAGAAGCGTGCAATCGTTTTTTTGACCTTTTCGGGTTTTTCATGAAAGAAGGATGCGAAAAAATGGAGAGAATACTTGTCAGTGCATGCCTTTTGGGGGTTGCGTGCCGATACGACGGAGAAAGCAGGAGTTATCCATGTATGGAGTGCCTTTCTGACAAATATGTGCTTATTCCATTCTGCCCGGAAGAGGCGGGAGGTCTTCCGACACCCAGGATTCCGGCAGAAATCTTAAACGGACGCGTTATTACAAAAGATGGACGCGACGTAACGGAAAACTATCAACGAGGCGCGCTGGCTGCTCTGGAAAAGGCGGAAAGCGAAGGTATTACACTGGCGATTCTCAAATCGAAAAGTCCTTCCTGCGGCAGCAGCGGAGTATATGACGGAACTTTTTCACATACGCTCCGCGCCGGCAGAGGAGTTACGGCGCAGCTGTTTTTCGAAAAAGGAATTGCAGTTATAAGCGAGGAAGAAATCGGAAAAAACCTCCTGTAAAAAAAACTTTACAGGAGACTTTTTTTTATGGTACAATTACATTTAGTTTAGTTTTGGTGAAAGAAGGCTTTCATTTTGGATACGGCGCGGCCAAAGCGGTACGGGATGGACTTAACCCAGGGAAACATTCTGCGCCAGCTGATTATTTTTATGCTCCCCCTGCTGGCGGCAAATATTGTTCAGCAGCTCTACAACACGGTGGATATGATTGTCATCGGCCATTTTGTCGGTTCCCAGGGTACTGTCGGAGTCGCGGTCGGCGGCCAGGCGGCACAGTTCCTGACAATGATCTCCATGGGAATGGCAATCGGCGGTCAGGTCTATGTTTCTCAGCTGACCGGTGCCGGTCAGCGGGAAAAGATCAATGACGCAATCGGAACGCTGTTTTCCTTCGTTCTGATCATCTCTCTGAGCCTGATGGCACTCGGTCTGGTCTTTTCCAATACCATTGTTGAACTGATGAACACACCTCCTGAGGCGGTAAGCGAAACGTCCGATTATATGAGAATCACGTTCCTCGGATTCCCGTTTATTTTCGGCTATAACGCAGTATGTTCGGTCCTTCGCGGAATGGGAGACAGCCGCCGTCCGTTGATTTTCGTTACCGTGGCTGCGGTGAGCAATATCATTTTCGATCTGATCCTTGTCGCGTGGTTTGATATGGCAGCGGCCGGTACGGCGATTGCTACCGTAGTAGGCCAGGCGATGAGTTTCCTGTTCGCAATTGTTTTCCTTTATCGCAGAAAAGAGAATTTCGGCTTTGATTTCAGGCTGCGTTCATTCATGATCCGCTGGGAACACCTGCGTGTCTTCTTAAAACTGGGACTGCCCGAGATTGTCCGCAGCGCATGCATTCAGCTTACGGTCATCTACGTCAATTCTCTGATCAACGCGTACGGCCTTGTAGCTTCTGCGACGAACTCTGTCGGCAATAAAATCACCCAGCTTGCCAATACCATCACAATGTCCATGAATCAGGGATGTTCGGCGATGATCGGTCAGAACCTTGCCGCCGGGAAACAGGAGCGCGCCAAAAAAGTGGTCTACACCGGTCTTTCCTTTGCTTTGATTCTTGCGGCGATCAATTCAGTTTTGGCTCTGACCGTTCCGAAACTGGTATTCTCGATCTTCACAAACGACGCGGAAGTCATTGAATTTGGCGTCGTCTTCATGCGTGTTGCAATTATCATTTTCTTCCTTTCCGCTTTGATGGGTCCGACCCAGTCAATGGTAACAGGATCCGGATTTGCGATCCTTGGTCTCGCA
>ONSY01000176.1 GCA_900320605.1 uncultured Eubacteriales bacterium
AAACGAGAGATCGGGGATCGGGCGGTTGTCTTCGGTATAATCAACGCAGTCCGGATCTTCCTTATGACGTTTCGCGACCGCAGGGCAGCGCCGCGGCATGAACGGACTCCAGAAACAGATTTTGCAGTTGAAGCAGTGAACGCAGTCTCCTCCGTTGAGGACAGAATCCGAAAACTTCGGATCAGCAAGCAGCGCACGGGCAAGATCAACTGTATCAACCAGCTCATTTTCAATCAGATACTTTACCTGTTCTTCCTTAATAATCCCGTTGACGCAGGAAACAGGAACTTTTCCCCTGAAGTGTTCGTGCAGTTTCACGCCAAGTTCCGCAACCTTGTTATAGGGCAGGCTTTCGTCATGTTCGGGAACATCGTACGGTCCGATACCGTCTGAAACCTGAAGATAGTCACAGCCGCTCTCGACATAGAGCTCAGCGGCGCGGATTCCGTCTTCGAGATTTGGCTCGGCACCCGGGGTACGCGCGGAGATGATGAAATCTTTGCCGCATTCGCGGCGGATACCGGTGATCACCTCGCAGGCAAGGCGCGTACGATTCTCGATTGAGCCGCAGCCGTATTCATCTTCTCGTTTATTCGTGGTCAATGAAAGGAACTGATTGAACAGATATCCGTGGCAGGCGTGGAGCTGTACGCCATCGTACCCGGCCTTCTTCGCGCGCTTTGCCGCTTCGATGAACGCTTCGCGAACCGCGTGGATCTCCTCGAGCGTCATCGCCTCGCTCGGCCCGCGGCGCCATTCGATTGCCGAGGGACCTTTTGAGGGGCCGGTCTGCGGATGGGTATTGATCCCGCCGTGATGAATCTGTACGAGCACGACCGCACCATAGCGATGGCAGGCTTCGGTGATTTTCCGGTGGCCTTCGATCTGAGCGTCTTCCCAAAGGCCGAGCTGCGTCGGCGCGAGGCGGCCGTCCGGCAAAACGCAGGTCGCTTCTACGCAGATCAGGCCGCAGCCGTATTTTGCGCGCGCCTCGTAATGCTTTACGAAGCGATCGATCACCATGCCGGTATGATCCGTCCAATCGAATTTTACCGTAGGCGCGAAGGTCAGGCGGTTCTTTACCGTAAACGAATTGATTTTGATCGGAGTGCTGACGGTTGTCATATTGTTTCCTCCCCGGATGTTTCTTTTTTCCATTTTACCAAACCGAAAAAAGAAAAGCAACAAAAAACCGCCCTCTTCAGGAAGAAGGAGGCGGTTTTGCGTTTCTCAAAGTTTCAATTACAGGAGCTTGGAGAAGTATTTGATGGTGCGAACCATCTGAGAGGTGTAGGAGTTCTCGTTGTCATACCAGGAAACAACCTGTACCTGATAGGTGTCGTCATCGATTTTGCTGACCATGGTCTGGGTAGCATCGAAGAGGGAACCGAAACGCATACCAATTACGTCGGAGGAAACGATCTGGTCCTCGTTGTAACCGAAGGATTCGTTGGCCTGAGCCTTCATAGCAGCGTTGATGGCGTCAACGGTAACATCCTTGCCCTTAACAACAGCGATGAGGATCGTGGTGGAGCCGGTCGGCGTAGGAACACGCTGAGCAGCGCCGATGAGCTTGCCGTTGAGCTCGGGGATAACGAGGCCGATTGCCTTGGCAGCACCGGTGCTGTTCGGAACGATGTTCACAGCAGCAGCGCGGGAACGACGAAGGTCGCCCTTTCTCTGCGGGCCGTCGAGGGGCATCTGGTCGCCGGTGTAAGCATGAACGGTGGTCATGATACCGGAAACGATCGGAGCGTAATCGTTGAGGGCCTTCGCCATCGGAGCGAGGCAGTTGGTGGTGCAGGAAGCAGCGGAGATGATGTTGTCTTCGCGGGTGAGCTGTTCATGGTTTACATTGTAAACGATGGTAGGCAGATCGTTGCCAGCCGGAGCGGAGATAACAACCTTCTTGGCACCGGCGTCGATGTGAGCCTGAGCCTTCGCCTTCGAGGTGTAGAAACCGGTGCACTCGAGAACTACGTCAACACCGATCTCGCCCCAGGGCAGGTCAGCCGCGTTGGGCATTTTATAGATAACGATTTTTTTGCCGTCAACAACAATGTAGTTGTCTTCGCCTTCGCCCTCGTTGTACTCAACTTTATGATCGCGCGCATAGTTACCCTGCGTGGAGTCATACTTGAGCAGATGAGCGAGCATCTTGGAAGAGGTAAGGTCGTTGATTGCAACGATCTCATAGTCGGGATCACCGAACATCTGACGGAATGCCAGACGGCCGATACGACCGAAGCCATTGATAGCAACTTTTACGGACATAATTTTTTCCTCCTAAGAAATTAGTGAATTTTCATCCACCGATTATTTTATCCTACTTCCGTGCTTTTTGCAAGTAGTAAGATTTAAAAAACAAGATGATTTTAGCCGTGAATTCTGTGAACAATGCTGTTTGCGGCATTTTCACACATCTTTTTGCGAGACGGCGGGAAAGCACTCAGTCTGCCGCATTCTCTTTCTGCGTTTTCTCAGAATCAGACTTCACTTTTTTCGGTTCCTTCTCCCCTTTGCGAAGAACGATCATGTGGGAGAACAGATACAGTGCGAACAGCACGTTGAGCAGATGGGTCGGAATCTCAAAAGACGAATGCGTGGTCCCGATAAAATGCCGTTCCGCCGCATACTGCAGAACCGAGACAATCAGAAAGACCAGCCCTGCCGTACCGTACTGCATCATCCGTTTCGGGGTCCGCATGTTCCCCACACCGGCAAAATGCTTTGCCTGCTCAAAAAGGAAGAGCAGCGTAAAGACAACCGCCAGGACCTCCACCGAGTTTTCCGCGGTGCTCGCGGTCGCGATTTTAGAAACAAAATGGAGCACCACGCCGAGGCAGTACCAGAACGGGGGAATTACGGCAAGCAGCGGCGCCTTCTCAAAGATATTCAGACCGAACAGCTCGCTGCCGGCATACGCAAACAGGACAAACGCCGCGAGGAGACCGAGCACAGGCTCAATCAGACCGAACACCGGACGCTTCGCAAAGAGCGTCCCGAACAGATCGGTGCGTTTCAGATAGAAAATCGAGTAGATATTATAGACGCTCCGCAGAACAATGCCGATCGCGAGCAGTGCGGCACAGACCGCCCCGAAAATGTTCCTTCCTGACCTGATCTCGACGCCGCGCCGGTATCCGATCAGGAAAATCAGAAGGATGAACAGGGCGCAGATGCCCAGAAGCGCATAGCGAAGAAATTCCGCCGGAAGAAAGTCCGGAAGGCCGAATATCTCAAAATAGCCGAGCCCGCACAGCAGCAGAAAAGCCGGGACGGCGCAGAACCAGTATCTTTTCATCTTAAACTCCGTTAATCTCCATAGATGTTTATATTGTATCTCACGGAAAAACATTCGTCAAGGAAAAGCGGAAGTTCTTCTGAAAATCCTGCGGAAAAACGGCCGGATTGCTTCTCCGGGCGAAAAAACGCTTTGCAAAAAACTCTGTTCTTTTTTCCCCGCGTATGATAGAATAAGGCTGAAGGGAGGCGGTTGCCGTGTCACAGAGTTT
>ONSY01000072.1 GCA_900320605.1 uncultured Eubacteriales bacterium
CTGGAGAAACTCCCGCTCTTCGGCAGAATGAGCTTCTCGGTAAAATGGAATCTCCGCGATCTGATGCGGCACAAGAGCCGTTTCGCGATGACCCTGATCGGAATTGTCGGATGCATGATCCTGCTCGTCGCCGGTCTCGGAATGCGCGACACCATGGCGGGATTTCTGGATCTGCTTGACAGCGGAATCTCGCACTATGTGACGAAAGTCAATCTTGCCGAGAACGCCGATCCCGAAAGGACAAGGCAGCTGATTGACGATCTCGACGCCGACTGGGAAAGCTACAGCGGCATCAGCATCGGCGGGTATACCGCGATTCTCGACATCGTTTCGAACGAAAGAGGCAGATTCGACGTCATCGACGAAAGCAACAGGCCGATTGATCTGCGGGACGACGGCGTTTACCTCTGCCTGCGTCTCGCCGACAGGGCGAAGATCGGGGAGTATATAGAGTTTTCGCCGTACGGCGGCGAGGAGACGTACCGCGTCAGGGTCGTCGGATACAACCGGTCCATCATGACCGAAAGCGTTACGATGAGCGGCGCGCTCGCGCGGGAGCTTGGAATCGGATACAGCGTCTCGGCGTTGTACACGGAAAAGAATTCCGCGCAGATTCCCCCGTCGGAGCTGATCTCGGGCAAGCAGGACAAGCGCCAGCTGATGGACAGCTTTTCGAGCTTTGTCTCAATCATGGACACGATGGTGTTCGTTCTGGTGATCGCCGCCGTGCTCCTCGGCATCGTGGTCCTGTACAATCTCGGGGTGATGAGCTACGTCGAACGCTCCCGCGAACTCGCGACGCTCAAGGTTCTCGGGTTCAGAAGCAGAAGAATCGCCGGTCTGCTGATCTCGCAGAGCATCTGGCTGACCGTGATCGGCGTCGCGCTCGGTCTTCCCGCGGGTCTGGGGACGCTTTACTGGATGCTGTCGGCGCTTGCCGGTGAATACGAGATGAAACTGATGCTCGGCGTGACGACATATGCCGTCTCCATCCTGCTCACCTTCGGCGTATCGCTGCTTGTCGGATGGATGGTGGCGCGGAAAAACCGGAAAATCGATATGGTGGAAGCGCTGAAAAACGCGGAATGAGAGGCATGTATGATCAAAGTCACAGTAAAGATCGTCGGAATGATGTGCGGCATGTGCGAGACGCAGCGGGGAAGCCGCGTTCCTGTCGGAAATCCCGGCCGATGAGGAAATCCTGAAAAAGGCGGTCGAAGCGACGGGATACACCTTTGTGTCGGTTTCGTCGCAGCCGTACCGGAAATGGGGACGGTTCTCCGGAAAAAACGGAAAATATTAAAGAAGGCGCGCTGCAGTTCGTCGGTCTGAACTGCAGCGCGCTGCTTTGTGCTTTTAGCCTCGGATATTCCGAAAGGCGGATCATGCCTGCGGCTGTGTGAACCAGAGCTTCATCGCCTCAAACTGCTTTTCCGCTTCCTCACGCGAAACGGGGCTGTATGCGGTAAAGCCATAGGTTGGATACTCTTTGAAGCTGCCCATATAGGCGTATGTTATCGCGCCTTCATCCCGCGGATCGTTCCGCTCGTAGAAGAAGTATTCATAGAGATCCTTCTCGCCCTGTTCGTACAGCGTGCCGTCCGCCTGCGCCCTCGCGAGTTTCTGCTCATAGAAGGTAGGCAGGCCCTGCATGCTCGAGGCGGCAGTCCCGGTAAAATAGAAACGGAATACGCACTCGTCGCCCGCGTACACTTCGCGGGTGGCAGGGGGATCCAGCCTTTCTGCTCTTTCCTCCGATTCTTCAGGCGTCATTTCTTCCGCAGGGTTCGAAACCCGGTAACCGTCCTGTGAAATGAAAGCGACGTTCAGGACCGCATCTTCAAACGAAACGGTCTAGTCCGCCGTCAGTTCTTCTTCGTAAGGAAGCAGGGTATAGGTGAAATACGGGAAGAAGCTGTTCTCCCAGGAGCCGTCTGCGGTCGTATAGCTTTCGATCAGCATCGCCGCGGTATCGCTTCCGAGGAAGTCGATCAGCGAGAAGTAGTGGTGGTCTTCATCGGTCACGATATAATCGTATTCCTGCTTTCCGACGGATTTCAGCCGGTAGTTGTTTGTGGCGAACACATCGGTCGGCTCCATTCCGGGATCCGCTTCGTACTGCGATTTCAGAGACTGCATCTCCTCTTTGGAGATGATTCTCGCCGCGTAAACGAGATCGCCGTCCTTCCTGATTTCGAGATCGTTTTCGGCGGCGGGATCTTCGTTGCGCGGACAGGAGATGTCAAACCCGTCGAAGGTATAATAGGAAGCGAGTACACTGCCTGCTTCGTTTTCCAGCGTTTCCCGGCCGAAAACCGGAAGCGGATCATCCATTCTGCGCAGGAAACCGGAAACCTCCCTGTCTGTGTCTTGTATCGGGCCAAACTTAAACCAGCCTGCGTATTCCTTCAGTTCCTGCGGTGTGACGGAATCAGGAGCATATATCATGACAGCCAGCTTCTTGCTGCCGGAGAGATCGATTCCTCCGAAAGTGCCGCGGACTTTTTCCTCTCCGTTGAAGACATCCACTTCTCTAGCGGTCAGAAAAGTTCCGTCTTCTCTCTCTAACTGTTCGAAATCCGCATAATACTTGTCAAGCAGTTCCTGCCGCGGTGTATTGACGGCATAGAAAACCGGCATTGTCACCTCGTAGTACCTCGGTTTTGAAACGAAGCCCATTGAGAAAACGAGTTTTCCGTCTTTCAGGACTTCAATTTCGCGCGGCTGCTTCAGTATTTCGTTGTCAGTGGGCGGATTATTCATCCTCTCGCCGAAACGAGGATTGTCATAGGTCATCCAGAGCATCGGGAAGGTGACCTCATATTCTTCGGGCACCTCGTAATCAATATGGATCACGGATCTGCGGTTGCCTTCTGAAGGATCTGAATAATCAAAGGATCCCGCATGGCGGTCCGGTTCGACCCATTCTGCCGCCGGATCAGGCTCCGGTTCAGGTTCCGGTTCGGAAGCAGGCATCATCCGGTCCTGACCGGAAGACTCCTGCGGAGACGCGGCCTTCACGGGATTCGTCAGGAAAAGAACGCCGACTGCGATACAGGCTGCGACTGTCCCGATAATAATCCAGAATTTCGGCTTTCTGTAGTTCAGAACCGATCTGACACGGTTCTTCACGTTGGCCTCTCCGAATGCCAGCGGGCACGCCGAGATGATTCTGCGGGGCACGCTGCACTCGATCAGCGCTGTGGAATACGGTTTCTTCACTTCTGTTCCCATTTCCAGAAGCACGCGTTCATCGCAGGCGAATTCGATATCCCTGCAGAAGAGAATATATCCGATCCACATCAGCGGATTGAACCAGTATACCGCAAGAAGCAGGAAGCCGAGCGGTTTGAAAATCTGATCGTGACGGCGGATATGTGCGCGTTCATGCGCGATCACGAAGGTTCTGTCCTGCTCCGGCAGATCGGACGGCAGGAAAATCTTCGGCCGGAACAGGCCGAGAACAAACGGGGAAGGGATCCGGTCGCAGAGATAGATGTTCTCCGAAAGGCGGACGGATTCTTCGATCCGTTTTTTCAGCCGCAGGAAACTTACGGCCGCGTAGAGAAACAGAACGACCATGCCGATCAGCCAGATCGCCGCGGCGGTTTTCGTGATGACCGCCATCGGGCTGACGCTCATTCCCGCCTCAGGCAGAACGGAAGCCTGTGCGGAGCCCGGAAGCGCCGAAGATCCGCCCCTTGGCAGAATCGGATTGATGATCCCATCCACCGCGGAAAAACCGCTGCTGATTTTCGGCGTGTACGCGGTCACAATGCTCTGCGGCACGGTTTCCGCGCTGGGGATCAGGCTCAGAACGCTTTCAATCGACACCGGCAGAATCAGCCGGACGCCGACCAGCGCCCAGAGAACGATCAGAAACGCTTTCGGCGCCTTTCGCAGAAGGAGACGGAGCGCTGCGACGGCAAGGACAATCCATCCCGCCGTAATGCTCATATTGAGAAGATTGAGAAATACCGACTCCATGTTTTATTCCTCCCCGTACTGATCCACCATGCGCCTGAGCTCGGCTACCTCCTCGGGGGAAAGTTTTTTGCGGAGCGTGAATGCGCTGAGAAAAGCCGGCAGCGAGCCTCCGAAGTTTTCGGAAACGAACTGTTCGCTCTGCACGCTGTCCAGCTCCTCTTTTGAAATCCGCGAGGAGACGGTTCCGTTGTCATTTTGGAAGATGCCCTTGTCGCAGAGCCGTTTCAGAACGGTGTACGTGGTTGATTTTTTCCAGCCGAGTTCCTCTTCACTGCGCTTTGCCAGCGCGGATGACGCAATCGGCTCATTTTCCCAGATAATCTGCGCGAAGCGTGATTCGACCACGCCCATCTGGTATACGCCCATATGGATTGCCTCCTTTTTTGTTCCATATTACGGATCTTTTCGGAAAGAAGACCCGGAAGGATCAGTCTACTTCTTGTAGACCGTCTATAGTCTACACCTTGTAGAACGGTTTGTCAACCGCTTTCTTACAAATTTCGATATTTTTTTCCTTAAGCTCAGAGCCTGTCAGCAATTAAGACGCGCGGCCTTGCGGTGCGCGGTCGGGCGCGGTATAATAGAGAGCGGCGGAGCGAACGTTCCGGCCGGAAGGGGGGAGAGAAATGAATCAGTCTGACAGGCTTTCATGCGGAAAACCGCTGATCGGCGTCATGCCGCTCTGGGATGAGAAAAAGGACAGCATCTGGATGCTGCCCGGATATCTGGACGGCCTTCTGGAAGCCGGAGCGATTCCCTTTATTTTCCCGTTTGCTTTTGCGGAACGGGATCTTGAGCGCCTGGTGAACCTCTGTGACGGGATCCTGCTGACCGGCGGTCACGACGTCTCGCCGGAACTTTACGGAGAGAGTCCGCTCGAGGGACTGATCGACGCCTGCGAAAAGCGCGACCGAATGGAAAAGATTGTGCTGAAAACCGCTCTGAAATCGGGAAAGGCGATCCTCGGAATCTGCCGGGGAATCCAGCTGATCAACGCCGTCCTGGGCGGAACGCTCTATCAGGACCTTCCGGCACAGCACCCGTCGGAAGTGGTGCATCACCAGGAGGCACCCTACGATCTTCCTTCGCACGCCGCCGCGGTCGCGGCGGATTCTCCGCTGTACCGCTGCCTTGAATGCGGACGGATTTTGGTCAACAGCTGCCATCATCAGGCGGTAAAGACGCTCGCGCCCGGCCTGACGCCGATGGCAATGGCGCCGGACGGAATCATCGAAGCTCTGTATATGCCGTCGCACCCGTTCCTCTGGGCGGTGCAGTGGCATCCCGAGTTTTCACTGAGAAGAGACGAAAACAGCCGGAAGATCTTCGCGGCGTTCGTAAGCGCCGCGGCGGGCCGTTCCGAATGACCCGATGGGAGGGAGAAAAATGAAGAATCTGAGTCCGTTCTGCACCTGCACGGACACGCAGTGCCCGCTTAACCCGGCGAATCACGAAAACGGCTGCGCTCCCTGCGTCGCGAAGAATCTCAGAGAGCGGGAAATTCCTTCCTGCTTCTTCAACAAAACGGATGGAGCCGCATCGCACAGCGTTTTTTCGTTTGAGGAGTTCGCGAAATCCGTAACCGGCCGGTGACGGCAGGAGCCTCCGGGCAGGTTCAAAAAACCCGGCGCTCCTTCCTGTACCGCGGCAGACAGAGCGGCAGTGACGGTGAAAAAGTTTCGGCAGATTTTGGATGGCAACAAATATCTGCCGATTTTTTGCTGACTTTCAAACTTCGTTCGGCAGTCCTGTCGGCTGAATCGGAATCGGCCCGGGAACGTTTAAAACGGATGAAGATCATGCCGCGGCCCGATATCAGAAAGACGGGAGAGAAATTGAGATGCAAAACCGCAGATGCGCCGGACATCCCGGCGCTTTTTTTCGGAAACGGGTTGACAAAATATATCGCACGCGATTTATTTTGAGACTGGTACAGACCAATCGAGACAACCGTCCGGAAATATGCACATTTCTAAAAAACAATAGTCCAATAATCTGCATAATATTTCTTTTTAACCGTCGAAAAATCTGCATTTTCGATTGACATCGGCAATCCGATCCGCTATGATAGAGGCAGACAACTGGAGGTGGCGTATATGCTGCAAAGAAAAATCTACCGCTTTCTTCTGGACTGGAAGCAAACCAAGCATCGGGAGTGCCTGCTGATCAAGGGCGCCAGACAGATCGGCAAAACCTATATTGTCGAGCAGTTCGGCGCAGCGGAATATGAGAGCTTTATTGAGATCAATTTCGTCCGGTATCCCAGCCTGAAGGACATTTTTGAAGGGGAGCTGGACGCCGGCGAGATCTATAAGCGAATGACAGCCCATCTTCCCGGCATCCGTCTGATCGAGGGGAAAACGCTGATCTTTTTGGACGAAATCCAGCGCTGCGCCAAGGCCAGGACCGCATTGAAGTTCCTGGCGGAGGACGACCGCTTCGACGTGATTGCCTCCGGCTCCCTGCTGGGATTGCATTACGGGCAGGACGATGACGCCGAGGTGGAGAGAATCGAGTCGATCCCGGTGGGCTTCGAGCGTCAGGTTGTGATGTACTCCATGGACTTTGAGGAATTCCTGTGGGCCTATGGGTACGGCGACGACACGATCCAATATCTGCGCTCCTTCTTTACTTCCCTCACCAAGGTACCGGAGAATGTCAACACGAAGTTTGAAAGCCTGCTGCGGGAGTATATCGTGGTGGGCGGCATGCCGGAGGTTGTGGCGGCCTTTGTCAAAAACAAGGATTTTGGGGAGGCCCAGAGCATCCAGGAGAAGATTCTGGCAGCCTACGACGACGACATCGCGCTTCACGCGAAAGGCGCGGAAAAGATCAAGGTCAGAGCCTGCTATGACAGCCTGCCCAAGCAGCTTGCCAGGGAGAACAAGAAGTTCAAATATTCCGAGGTGGAGAAAAAAGCAACGTCACGAAAATACGGCGACAGCATCACCTGGCTTCGGGACGCAAATCTTGCGCATCTGTGCTATAACGTCTATGAGCCGTACCTTCCGCTCAGCGCAAACAGCAAGGAAAACGAATTCAAGGTCTATGTCAACGATACCGGGCTGCTGCTTGCGCGCTACGGCATGCAGACTAAGCTGGCGGTTCTCACCGGCAAGCTCATCGGGAATGCAAAGGGCGGCATCTATGAGAATCTGATCTCTGAAATGCTGATCAGGCGCGGCTACAGCCTGAACTATTACAAAACCGGGAACAGCTCCATGGAGATTGAATTCCTGATCGAAAGAAACGGCGGCGTCGTCCCGGTGGAGGTCAAGGCCGGCAACACTGCCAGCATTTCCCTGAACAATTATTGGGAGCAGTTCCACCCTGCAGAGGCATATAAATTTATCGACGGCAACATCGGTACCGCCGGCGGCAAGGTCACTCTTCCGCATTACATGGCGATGTTCCTCTGAGGATGCCCGATACTTGACACTATCGGATGCCCCGCGGAAAAGCGAGCGTGCACCTGAATCAACATCCCGCCCGAATGGCCGTCAGCGACCATCCGGGCGGGATATTTTTCATTCCAGCGCTTCCAGCATCTGCGCGGGATTCTCGGCGGCCTTGACCCTGTCGAAGGCGCGGACGATGATCCCGGCCTCGTCGATCAGATTACAGTAATGAATTCAATCATCTCATATCGTTTCTGAAAAAAAGGTCAGGCTGGCGCCCCGGGTCCCGGGACAGAATCAAAGAAAAAAGTATTTCCGGAATCATGTCGCGATAATAATCCGTTTGTGATATAATAAAAAGGGAGGCGCCGGGGAGCGCCTGACAGAATATGATCCGGATCCCGTCCCGACGGGAATCCGCAGGAAGGGGGACGATCTTCCTATGAAAAAACTGCTTGCCGTCCTGACCGCGCTGTGCGTGCTGCTGTGCATGCTGCCGGTGGCCGTTTCCGCCGAAAACAGCGAACACGTCATTCTGACGCCGGACGACTGGAAGGCGTTTGCCGCGGCGGTCGCGAACGGCGAAACCGTGAACGATACCTGGAAACTCGGCGCGGATCTCTCAATCACCGCCGCCGTCAACACGCCGGATTACGCCTCCGGCGCGACCGTCGGCACCCAGGAGCATCCTTTCTCCGGAACGTTTGACGGACAGGGACATACCCTGACGGTCGATATCCGCGACAACTATTATCTCGACGAGCGGTCGAATCCCGGCGCGGCGCCGTTCCGTTTCATCAGCGGCGCGGTGATCCGGAATCTTACCGTCCGGGGCTCCGTTGCCGGCCCCGCGCATACGGCAGGCCTTGTCGCGTACAACGACGGCGGATCCAGCCTCATCGAGAACTGCCTGGTGTACGCCGATATCGAGCGCACCAGAGGAGGAATTCAGTGCATTGCCGGCGTGCTCGGAAACAACCGCGCCTCCGACGTGACCATGAAGAACGTCGCGTACGGCGGAACGCTCCGGCACAGCACCTACAACCATAATATCGCGGGCGGCCTGATCGGCTGGACGGGACGGGCCTCGATCCGTCTTGAAAACTGCCTGTTCTGCGGAAGCTGCACCGGAAGCGTGGAGGCGTTCCATCCGATCCTCATTCAGGATCCGCGGATCGACTCCCTCTCGCACGACGCGGTGCTCGCGTCGTATCAGAATGTGTTCTATACGCAGCGGCCGTCCGATGAGTTCCGTATGACTACCATCGGACAGTACATGATCAATGATCCTGTGAGCCGTTTCGTATTCGCGGGCGCTCCGGAAAACACGGTTTACGAGCCGGTTGCCGGCCCCGACGGCCTTACCTACAACATCCCGTGCACCGTGGAAGGCGTGGAATCAAACTACATGCCGAAATCAGATATCACATTTACGGTGACGAACTTTTACGGAACCGTTCTGACCGGCGACAGCTACACCCTGTCCCTTACGAAAAACGGCGGGACGGTAAGCCGCCTGACCGGACCGGGTGAGTACGTGTTTTCCCTTACCGGAAAAAACGGATATACAGGAACCTACAGGAAGAAAATCACCGTCTATGAAGGCGTACCGTATACACAGCCCGGCGGAACCGTCCGTTCGGTCGATAAGTATACGCAGGTGACATCCGACACCGATATCTGGAACTACAAGGCGTTCTCCGGACGCGACTGGTACGTCGTGTTCGGGAACGTGACGATCCGCAGACGCGTCGAGGTAGTCGGCAGAATCAATCTCATTCTCTGTGACGGAGCCTCGCTGAACGCGGAAAAGGGAATCGGCGTGGATGAAAACAGCTCCCTGACCATCTGGGGGCAATCGGGCGGCAGCGGTAAACTGACCGTATCGGCAGAAGAAGGAAACGCGGGAATCGGCGCATCCTCCGCCGACAGCGCGGGAGGCCCGGACTGCGGGAGAATTGTCATCAACGGCGGTGTGATCAGCGCAGAGGGGTATCCCGGCATCGGAGGAGTGACGGGAAACCGCGGAATTGTCACAATCAACGCAGGCACCGTCACAGCGCGCGGCAGCGGCGCCACTTCCGGAATCGGCGGCGGAGCGGCCAGCGTGTACATCGTCGGCGGCGACGTCACCGCGTACGGCGGATTCGGCGGCGCCGGAATCGGCGGCATTGCCTTCTTCAACGGCAGCGGTTATGTTTCAATCAGCGGCGGGAACGTCACCGCGTACGGCGGAGAGGAGGCTCCCGGGATCGGCTGCGGCAGCGCCGGATACGGCGGAGATCTGTACTTCAGCGGCGGGAATATCACGGCGCAGGGCGGGATCTTCAGGGATCCGAGACCGAACGACTTCGTCGTCGATATCGGCGGGCATCACAGAGACGTCAATATCACGATTTCCTATAGCGGGCTGAGCAGAAAAACCATGAGACTGAAAACCGGAACGTTGGCCGGCCGCGTGACGCTCGGTCAGGCGTTCTACGACGACGAAACCCTGACCAGATTCGAGGAGGGACCTCAGAAAGACACCGAGATCTCCGGCAGAACGCTGATTCCGGCAGCCATGGTGCATACGATTGCGATCAGCAGCGGCGCGGGAATCGGTTCCGCGCAGAGTGTTCTCAGACGCGACGGAGAGGAATACACCCTTCCGGAGAATCCGTTCACGCCGCCGTCAGCGCTGCGTCCTTTCTCCGGCTGGACGGTTGAAACCGACGGCGAAGAGGCGCGGGTGATGAATCCGGGCGAGACGGTTTCCGTGACCGCGGACATGAGTCTGACGGCGAAATTCGGCTCAGATTACGCGGCGCTTCAGAAGCTGATTGATTCCGCGCAGGACGGCGCGGTCATTGTGCTGGAACAGGATTACCGCTCCGTGAGCCGGGAAGACGGTCCGTTCACCGTCCCCGCGGGGAAAACGGTCACGATCGATCTCGCGGGACATGTGATTGACCGAGGTCTGCTTTCCGGAAACGCCGAAAGCGACGGCAACGTGTTTGTCGTAAACGGCACTCTTACGGTGCGTGACTCAAGTCCGCAGCAGACCGGACTTGTGACCGGGGGAAACGCCGTGGACGCGGGCGGCGCCTTCCGGGTAAACGCCGCCGGAACGCTGATTCTGGAGAGCGGTACGGTAAGCGGCTGCAAATCCGTCAACGGCGGCGGAATCTACAATAACGGAACGGTCACCGTCACAGGCGGCGTGATCGAACAGAACGCCGCGCAGAACAGCGGCGGCGGAATCTACAACAATACAAACGGTGTACTGAACCTTTCCGGCGGCGCGGTCCGGAACAATCAGGCGGCCGAAAACTATCACGGAGGCGGCATCCATACCTCCGGTACGCTGAACCTCTCCGGCGCGCCCGTGGTCACGGGCAATACGCGCGGCGGAAAGGAGAACAACATCGGCCTCTACGAAGGCGCCGTGATCTCCGTCACGGGACCGCTTTCCGATCAGGCGCTCATCGGCGTCAACAAGTCGAAATCCGGGGGCGGGGATTCCGATGAGGGAGTCTTCACAAAGGGCCTTTCGGGCAACGGAACGGCCTGGGTCTTCCGGGCGGACGCCGACGGGAAGCACGTCCTGCCGTTTGAGGGCGAAGCGTCCGTCTATCCGTCGGATGTCTATTATATCTCGATTGAGCCGTCCGAACACGGAAGCGTGACGGTGGATACGCTCTACGCGAAAGAGGGCGACCGTCTCGGATTCGTAACAGAGCCCGACAGCAAATGCCGCGAGCGGTCGTTTACGGTAAAGGACAGCGCGGGCGGCAGCGTCAATGTCTCGTACGGCGTGAAAAACTGGGTCTATATGCCGGCCTCCAACATTACGGTTACGGCGGTTTTCGATCCGTATTATCTCATCAGCGTCGACCGGAACACCCCGCACGGCACCATCAATCTGGAATGGGTCTGGGCTTACGCCGGGCAGATAGTACCGCTCAGCGCGACTCCGGACAGAGACTACAGCTTCTCGAAGTGGACGGTGACGGACAGCAGCGGCGCGCCCGTCGAAACGGCGGACGGAGGCTTCCTCATGCCGGAGGCGGACGTCACGGTTACCGCGGCATTTGATCCCGTCCTCAACCCGGAAGGTCCTTTAGACTATGTCGACGCGCAGGGCGCACCGATGGCGCCCGTCGAAAGCTACACCGTCATCGGTCCGAACACGCGTATTGACACGACCGGATGGTACGCGGTAAAGGAAAACGTGGGCGTCGGCAGACAGTTCATCACCGGAGACGTGAATCTCATTCTGTGTGACGGAGTGACGCTCACGGTCAACTACGGAATCCTGATTCTCGACGGCGGTTCCCTGACCGTCTGGCAGCAGAAGGACGGCACCGGCTCGCTGCGCGTCGAGAATATTACCATCGGGGAGGAGCCCGCGATCGGCAGCTACGGAAACGCGTCCATGACCGTCAACGGCGGCATTCTCTACGCCGAGGGATTCAAGGGAAACGGAGACCGGTTTGACGATCCCTCCGGAGGCTCCGGCATCGCGGTGAAAACCCTCACGGTCAACGCCGGAAGCGTCACGGCACTCGGCGGCAGACACGCCGCGGGAATCGGGGGATCGGAAGGCAAGAACGGCACGGAGGTCATCATCAACGGCGGCTATGTCAAGGCGACCGGCGGTCTCGACGGCGCGGGAATCGGCGGAGGAAACGGCGGAAACGGCGGAACCGTCACGATCAACGGCGGAACGGTCGACGCGGTCTCCGGCGGAGGCAGCGCGGGAATCGGCGGCGGATACCAGGGCAGCGGCGGAACCGTTGCGATCAACGGCGGTACGGTTGCCGCGACCGGATACGACGGAGGCGCGGGAATCGGCGGCGGCAGCGGCGCCGGCGGCGGAAATATCGCGATCAGCGGCGGAAACGTCACCGCGAGATCCTACTATACCGGGAACCGGCCCTCCTGCAGCATCGGCCCCGGAAGCGGATCCGACAAGGCGAGCATCACGCTCTCCTGGACGAACGAGAGCGACAGCATCGATGCTCAAACCTACGGAGGACATGTGACTCTGCTTCGGCAGTTCATGGATAATATGGACGGCTACCACGGCGAGGGAACCGAGTTTACCGGCGGAAAATCCGAAATGTACGGCGAGATCAACGGACTGGTTCTGACACCCGGGATTACCCGGCCGGACGACGTGGGCGGCAGCGATGAGGAAGCTCCTTCTTCCGGCAGCCGGACCTGGATCATCCTCGCGGCATTCGCGCTCCTGCTCTGCATAATCGGCGCGTTCCTGCTGCTTGGGCGGAAACGTTCCCTGAAAAAG
>ONSY01000069.1 GCA_900320605.1 uncultured Eubacteriales bacterium
GATCGTATCGTTCACTGTAAATCCTTCCGTCGTCTCAAACATAAGACTCAGGTTTTTCTTTCACCTGAAGGCGACCACTTCCGTACACGCCTGACACATACCCTTGAAGTCTCTCAAATCGCGCGTACTATAGCTTTTTCGCTTTCTTTGAATGAGAATCTGACTGAAGCAATAGCTTTGGGACATGATCTAGGCCATACACCTTTTGGTCACGCGGGTGAGCGTGCACTCCAGGAAATCTGCGGTTTTACTCATGCCCAGCAAAGTTTAAGAACTGTTGACAAACTTGAAAAATCCGGAAAAGGTCTTAATCTGACCTATGAGGTTCGCAACGGTATTGTACATCATACAAGCGGTGAAGAGGCAGAAACACTCGAAGGAAGAATTGTCCGTATTGCTGATCAGATTGCCTTTATAAATCATGACATTGATGATGCTATCCGAGCCAGCGTGCTTTCAGAAGATGATCTGCCAAAAGATGTGACACAAGTTCTTGGTGCGCGTAAAAGTGCCAGAATCGATACACTTGTTAAGTCCGTCATTGCCAACAGCGGAGAGACAATCCGAATGGATGACGAGACGCAGAAGTATTTTCAAAAACTATACGATTTTATGTTTGAACGGGTTTATTTGAACCCATTTGTAAAAGGAGAAGAGAAAAAGGTTCCCGGACTGATTCATGCCTTATATGAGACTCTTCTTAAGACGGAGAAAATTCCAATGGATTATCTTCCTATTGCTGAAGAAGAGGGAATGGAGCGTGCTGTGATTGATTATATCGCGGGAATGACAGATCATTACGCTGTTTCTTTGTACGAGGAGTTATTCATTCCCAAAGGCTGGAATCAGTAATCTTTTCCGGCTTCTTAGCGTGAGCGGAACTCTATAATCATTTATATCAAAAAGGGGGGATCGACATGCCGCTTCCGGACAGCTTTATGCAGGATTTAAAATCCAGAAATGATATCGTTGATGTCGTATCCTCCTACGTTTCACTGAAGAAACGCGGCAGAAACTATGTCGGACTCTGTCCGTTTCATAACGAGAAGACGCCGTCTTTCAATCTCTATCCGGAGAATGGTTCTTTCTTCTGTTTTGGCTGTGAAACAGGCGGCGACGTCATCACTTTTATTCGTAAAATTGAAAATCTAGACTATATGGAAGCAGTACGCTTTCTTGCGCAGCGTGCAGGTATCGCTGTTCCGGAAACCGGTTATGACGACGGCCTTTCAAAAATACGTGCACGAATTCTTGAAATAAATCGGGAGACAGCGAAATACTACCATCAAATCCTTGTTTCTGAAACAGGAAAAACGGGTCTGGAGTATCTTCAGAAAAGGGGACTTTCATCACGTACGATTCGTCATTTCGGACTGGGATATGCGCCTTCCGAACGCTTTGCGCTTGTAGATCATCTTAGGTCCCTTCGATATTCCGCTGAAGATATGATCGCGGCGAATGTCGCTGTGAGAACCCGCAGCGGATCTGCCATGGATCGTTTCTTTGACCGTGTGATGTTCCCGATCATTGACCTGCGCGGCAATGTCATCGCTTTTGGCGGGCGAATCATGACAAATGAAAAACCGAAATATCTTAACACTTCTGATACACCTGTTTTTCAGAAAAGTGAATCTCTCTTTGCTATGAATTATGCAAAAAATCATTGCACGGATTCATTGATTCTTGCGGAAGGTTATATGGATGTAATAGCGCTTCATCAGGCAGGTTTTCAGAATACTGTTGCCACTCTTGGAACTGCTCTGACTTCCGCACAGGCTCGTTTGATGGCCCGTTACACAAAAGAAGTTGTACTTTGTTATGATTCGGATGAAGCCGGACAGCGTGCTGCGTCTCGTGCGGTTCCGATCCTGCGTGGAGCAGGATTGCTTGTAAAAATCATTGCGGTTCCCGGTGGAAAGGATCCTGACGAATTTATCCGTTCCCATCCGTCTGACGGTGCAATACGCTTTAGAAAACTGATCGAATCAGGCGCAAATGATATTGAATATTCACTTTCCAAAATCAGACTAAAGAATAATCTTCAGTCTGATGCCGGCCGAGTTAACTATCTGAGGGAAGCAATTATGGTTCTTGCTTCAATCGATAACGAACTCGAACGTGATATTTATGCAGGCCGCGTTTCTTCCGAAACCGGTGCTGAAAAAACGACAATCCTCGCACAGGCGAAAAACCAGAGAAGAAAGGATTTAAAGAAACGGGAGGAAAAAAGCTTTCAGAAAATAGAAAATTCTCTTTCATTTGTACGTGATGATCATAATCCGCAGAAACATGAATTTTTCCGTGCTTCTAATGCGGAAGAGGATATTCTTGCATTTCTTTTTGCTAACCCGGATCAGGCTGTTGCTATTTCAGACATTCTTTCCCCGGATGTTTTCTGTACCGATTTCAACAGACGTCTTTACAAGTTGATTCTGGAAAGAATCAATGAAACTGTAACGACCTCTCTTTCTCTTTCTGATTTTTCCGAAAGCCTGTCTTCTCAAGAACAGAGTGCGCTTGCGGGAATTCTGGCCAAACGAAGCGATGTTCCTCTGACTCGCCATGACATTGAGGAATGCATTGGAGTTCTTCAATTTGAAAATCAAAAGAAAAAGACTCGGAATCTGGAAGACATGAATTCCGAAGATTTTCAGGAATATTTAGCAATGCTCAGAAAAAATAAAGCATAGGAGGCTTCTATGAATACACCTGATAAGAAGACCGTTATACGTGATCTGATTGAACTTGGAAAATCGAAAGGTCAGCTGACAACCAAGGAAATACTTGATGCGCTAGGAGAGCTTGATTTTGAGCCCGAGCAAATAGAGAAGTTCTATGATTCACTCGAAGCTCACGGGGTAGAAATAATTGAGAATTTTGCGAATCTTCCGATTGACGATATCGATCTTTCAGGGGATCCTGAGGAAACCGGTGATTACAGCATTTCCGCGGACGGAATTGCTATTGATGATCCGGTAAAAGTATATCTAAAAGAAATTGGCGGAGTTCCACTTCTGACCCCCGATGAGGAGATTGACCTTGCAATTCGTATTTCTGATGGCGATGAAGCTGCGAAGAAACGTCTTTCCGAAGCAAATCTGCGTCTGGTGGTAAGTATTGCGAAAAGATATCTTGGACGTGGTATGCAGTTCCTTGATCTGATTCAGGAAGGAAATCTGGGCCTCATTAAAGCTGTGGAAAAATTTGACTATACTAAGGGCTTTAAGTTTTCCACTTATGCGACTTGGTGGATCCGCCAGGCAATAACCCGCGCAATTGCCGATCAGGCGCGAACAATCCGCATTCCGGTTCATATGGTCGAAACAATCAATAAAGTTAAGAAAGTTTCCAGTCAGCTTCTGCATGTAAACGGACATGAACCATCCGCAGAGGAAATTGCAGAAGAGATTAATATGCCGGTTGATAAGGTATGTGAGATTATGCGCGTTGCTCAGGAGCCTGTATCACTCGAGACACCCATCGGTGAGGAAGAAGACAGTCATCTGGGTGATTTTATTCCAGATGACGACGCTCCTGCACCGGCAGATGCGGCTTCTCATATCCTTCTGAAAGAACAGCTGTCGGAAGTGCTTGATACCTTAACACCTCGTGAGGAGAAAGTTCTGCGTCTTCGCTTTGGATTGGAAGATGGCAGAAGCCGTACTCTTGAAGAAGTTGGCAAGGAATTTAATGTCACACGTGAGCGAATCCGTCAGATAGAAGCGAAAGCCCTTCGCAAACTTCGTCATCCGAGCAGAAGCAAGAAATTAAAGGACTTTTTAGATTAAGATTACAGCATGTAATAAAACAACCCCGATCGTAAGACCGGGGTTGTTTTATTGATAATAAGAAGATCAAAACATAATACTGAGCGGAAGACGAGTCTGATCAAGTTCTTCCTGTGTAC
>ONSY01000038.1 GCA_900320605.1 uncultured Eubacteriales bacterium
GATCCTCTTTACCTCAAAGCCTGCAGCGCCGGTGACGCGCTCTATGCAGTTCCTCCGGTAAAGGATATGGCGATGGGATGCGGCGTTCTCTGCATCGCTGCGGAATATCTCGACGCAATCGGCTACGATTATGAATCAAAGTGGGACGATGAATCGAAAGAAACCATCTCTTCCTCCTATGATGAACTCGAACCGATCTTTGAGCAGCTTCATGAGAAATTCCCGGACAAAGCAGTCCTCGCGGGTCCGGTCGGCGGTCTCGGAACGGCCTTCATTGATCCGATCGCGAACGACTACTACGGCGTTCTGATGGATCCGATCAACAGCCTCGAAGTTACCAACGGCTATGACAGCGACATCTACTGGGATCTCTGCCGCCGTGCGTACAAGTACAATCAGCTCGGTTACTATCCCGGTGATATCCTCACGACCAATGTTCCCGCCGGCGCACGTGTCGGTGCTGGTACGGCTATGTCAACAGGCGGCCCCGGAAAACCCGGTTACAGAACCCAGGTTTCCTCGGAATGCTTCAAGGACATGATCGTTTTCTCACTCGGTCCGGATATCGTCCGCTCCTCTGTTCCGCAGACGGTTTGCTGGGGCCTGAACTACAACACTCAGGATCCGGTTGCCGCTATGCAGCTCCTCAACGCATTCTATGCTGACGCTGATCTTTCCAACCTCCTCTGCTGGGGCGAAGAAGGCGTTGACTATGTTTTCACCGATGACGGTACCGGCAGAATCAAATATCCGGACGGCGTCGATGTCAACAGCTCCGAATGGGCTCATTCCGTTCTTTGGGAAATGCCGAACGAATGCATCAGCCACGTTTGGGAAACCTCTTCCCCGGATCTCTGGGAAAGAACCATGAAGTGGAACGAAGCTGCTGCGAAATCGAAAGCGCTCGGTTTCTCCTGGGACAACACACCTTACGCTGCTGAATTCACCGCCATGCAGAACGCTGACGCGGAATATCGCTGGACGATCGGCTACGGTGCAGCAGATCCGGAAGTTGCAATTCCTGAATTCATCGAGAAACTCAAAGCCGGCGGTCTTGAGACCTATATGGCTGCGAAGCAGGAAGCTCTGAACAAGTGGGCTCAGGAAAACGGTATTTCCTGATCAGATTTGCTGAATTTCTTTCATAGTTTTATAGTCTAACGGAAAAGGCCCCGGAACATAGGTTCCGGGGTTTTTTCTGTCACAGAAGCTGCTGCCTTTCTATCAATAAATATGCAGAATCGACATATTTGTTTCATTTTTACTCGGTCTTGATGCATTTTAATGTATTTTTATTATTTGTTTTTCTTTAATTGCTTGCTATTTCATCTCACATGCTCTATAATTTTAATGCAATCATCTGGAATATGGTAATTGCGACACCGCCTGGTTTTTATCCGGCGGCCACCGACTGCTTTCCGCTCTCCTTTATAGGGGAAAGGCCGATAACGGAAGCAGAAAACTACATAGGAATGATGAAAGGATGGGAGAAAATGAAAAAAATCATCGCAGTTGTTCTCTGTCTGTGCATGGTGATTGCAATCATGGCCGGCTGTTCCAAGACGGAAACGCCCTCTTCGAGCGAACCCGCTTCCAGCGCCGCGCCATCATCGAGCACCCCTGCATCAAGCAGTGAACCGGCTCCTGCCTCCTCCGAAGAGCCTTCTCAGGACGACAATATGACACTCGCTGAGAAAGCAATCGCGGAAAGAAAAGCTTCCGGTCAGAACACGAAGGTCGTTTTCGCGCTCTTCACCTGGGTCGGAGCCCCTGCAGGAACCAAGCGCATCGAAAGCCTGATTAACGAAATCACCACGGAACGTTACGGAATCGAAGTCGAACTCCTGATTCTTGATTCTGCAACATTCAACACACAGGTCCCGCTTATGTGTGTTGCTGGCGAGCCTCTTGACGTTTTCGCTGTCGGTGGAATCGGCTACACCAACGCTGTCAATAACGGCTATGTCTACGACATGAATAAGGATGATCTGATTCAGAACTATGGTGCGGATATTCTCGC
>ONSY01000068.1 GCA_900320605.1 uncultured Eubacteriales bacterium
CACCCATGTTCCTGAACCGCCGGTCCATCCGAAACATCCGAGGCGGCCGTTATGACCGAATTTCTGGGTTTCAAGTGTTCTGAATCCAAGTCCGTAGCCATAGCCGGCAAGATAATCGTTTTCAAAGTCACGAAGCTGGGTTTCTTCAAGCTGATTGGCGTGAAGCATGTTAACCGTACCTTCGCCGAGGTATTTTCTTCCCTTATAGCGACCGCCGTTAGCAAGCATCTGCATAAAGGTTGCGAAGTCATTCGTTGAAGTGTACAGATTCGGACGGGCACCGATCGGCGTAACTGAAGGATCGGACGTGTTCAGGCCGTAAGCAGGGGCCGGAGAAAGAACGCCGTCGCGCTTCATATAGGTCGTGACAATGCGATCCTTGTTCTCAGGACGGATAAAAGTATCTGTATCCGCAAGCTCGAGCGGATCGATGATTCTCTCCTTGAAAACCTCGCGAAGCGCTTTCCCGGTCATTGTTTCTACAAGTGCTCCGGTGATTTCCGAACCGAATCCATACTGCCAGTGGCTGCCCGGTTCAAACATCACAGGTGCGTTTGCCATAACTCGGACTTCATCACGGATCGTAGTAGGAGCGCCTTTTTCTGCGATCAGTTTTTCCATCTGTTCGCTCATCGCTTTCAAGGTAGGAGTAATCGGAGCAACTGCCGGCGCCATGCAGTACGGCATACCGCACATCATCGCAACGGCGTTACGGATTGTGATCGGCTTTTCGAGCGGAACAACATCAATCTGTCCGTTTGGCTGGACAAAATATTTTTTCGTATTTTTCCATTCAGGGAGATAATCCGAGAGCGGGTCAGAGAAAAGGAATTTTCCCTCTTCATAAAGCATGCCCATGATCGCGTAGGTAAACAGTTTCGTCGTTGAAGCCTGGCTGAACATGGAATGCTTTGTGATCGGCTTTTTCTCTTCGATGTTTGAGTATCCGGCATAGCCTTCATAGACGATTTCATCGCCCTGCATAATGCTGACGGCACAGCCCGGATTCGTTTTGCGCTCAACAAAATCGTTGATCAGGTTGGTAAGACGGGTAAAATCCTTTGCCATGTTAATATTCCTCCTTAATTCGATCGGTCAAGAAGCGGGTAAGCTTATCGGCCGGTTCTCTCTTAAATTCGATGCCCTTTTCTGAAAAACGCATATAATGCGGTGCCGCAGCGGTATACGGTTCCCAGACGGGCATCTGGGTTCCGTCTGCGTCTTTGCCGTTCGGATCTCCGGTTTTCACGAAATTCGCCCAATAGTTACACATCTGACGCGCTTCATCATAATACGCGCCTGTAAATGGCCGCCAGCACTTCGCGAGCGTCTCAAAGAAGAACCAGAGGTCAACGGAATGGAAATTTCCGGGATGGTCAGGACCGGGAATGTCATTATCAAAATAATACATGTAGTTTTGATCTTTTCCGTCGTTTTTTTCAAACATGGCGCGCAGCGCCAGCTCGATCGGACGTGACTTTGTATGTTCACGGAGGGTCTCAAGATCCTCCGCGCCCTCTTCGACAATTGCGATCAGCTCACCAGCTTTATCGCCGAAGATATCCGCCGCCTTTCTTTCAAATTCCTCCCTGCTTGAAAAATCCGGGAAATAGTTTGGAAATTCATCAGCAGTCAGGCCTGCAAGCATCGGAACACCGGCGGTTTTTCCGGCCATATAAAGTGCGAACGGATCACCTTCCGAAAACTGTCCGTCAGCGACTGTTCCGAAAGCGCCTTTGAATTCAAGGAATCTGTCGCGGATATAAAAAGCATCCATCGCACGTGCCTCGGCGATGTTCTTTGCTCCGATGAATGAAAGGAACCGTTCGCTCTGCTCGAACATGCCTTCCATCGTCCGCTTGCCGCCGCCCAGAATACCGTTTCCGTAAGCGCTGCGGAACACGCCGCTTTCAACGATAACCTTGTGGAATAAGCCGCGGCTCTGCTGTGAGGTCAGGTGGGACATTACGCTTCCTCCGCCGGCTGACTGACCGCCGATTGTAACGTTCCCCGGATCTCCCCCGAATGCCTCAATATTGTCTCTGACCCATTTCAGACCTGCCTGCTGATCAAGCATGCCCCAGTTTGCAGGTGCTTCGGGCTGGGCTTTCGCGATTTCTTCAGTCGTAAGAAAACCAAAAACATTTACGCGATAATTAACGGAAACAACAATGATTCCTCGGCGGGCAAGACGTTCGCCGTCAAATTCCATCTCTGCCGGGTTTCCGACCTGGAGCCCTCCTCCGAAGAACCAGACATAAACGGGCAGTTTTTCGTCCATTCGTTTTGCCGGTGTCCAGACATTGAGATAAAGACAGTCTTCACTCATCGGGATTTCGGGATCCACATTCCATTCATATGTGTAAATATTATCCTTTCGGAGGCCGGGAATCGCCTGAACAGAGATCGGCGCGAATGCGTAACATTTTCTGACACCGTCCCAGTTCTCCGCCGGCTGCGGGGCTCTCCATCGGTTTTCGCCGACAGGCGGCGCAGCGAACGGAATTCCTTTGAATGCCGTAATGCGCGGATCCGCGGCAGGGAGTCCTTCAACCCATCCGTTTATGGTCTTAACCTTTCGAAGCATATATTTCTCCTTTTTTTATAATTACGATATCGAAAATATTCACGAATAACGGAAGGATTCCCCGAAGACGCGGAAGGTCCGCATCTCGGGGAGTCTTGAATGGTACAGGATTTATTTAAGGGCGCCGAATGCGATATTGCGGACACGGTGATGCGTATACTTCTCCTGATTCGGATTCAGATTATGCATATAGACCACCGAAGCTCTTTCACTCGGGTCAATTGCGAGATAGGTACCCATCGCTCCTGTCCAGCCGAATTCACCGACGGACGAATTGCTGACCATACCGGGATCGATCAGGGTACGTACGCCGAGACCGTATCCGTATCCGGCAAGATAATCGTTCTGGAAATCGCGAAGCTGAACATCATTAAGGTGATTCGCACGCATCAGATCAATCGTCTTTCTGCCGATGATCTGCTCACCCTTGTATTCGCCTCCACAGGCAAGCATCTGGGTGAAAACGATGTAGTCGTGAACCGAGGAGAAAAGTCCTGCGCCGCCGGCTTCGTATTTGGCTTCCGGCTCAAAGCGGTCGTCAAACATCGCAGTCGTGACAGAGAGCGATCCGTCTTCCGCACGGCGGTAAGGCGTTACCATGTTTTCACGCATATTGCCGAAATAATGATATCCGGTATGATCCATTCCCAGCGGATCAAAGATGTTTTCTTTTAGGAACTCACTGACTTTCTGTCCTGAACATACTTCAATCAGACCGGCAACAAGTTCATGGCCGAAACCGTAAAGCCAACGGGAACCGGGGTCAAACCGTACAGGGACCTCACTCATCGCATAAATATCCTGACGGAGCGTATAATCACCGACGGATTTCCGGAGATTTCCACGCACCTCATTCATCATCCGGTGCGTATAATCATTTCCGCCGTATCCGATTCCCATTGCCATCGAGAAGCAGTCACGTACCTCGATCGGACGGTTTACCGGGCGAATTCTGACGGAACCATCAGGCTGATCTTCTGCGACCATTGTATTCTTCCACTCGGGGAAGTATTCATAAATCGGGTCGTTCAGCAGGAATTTACCACGTTCGAAGAGGATCATCGCACCGGTGCAGACAGCAACTTTCGTCGCGGAAAACTGACGGTAGATTGTGTCAGCGGTGATCGGTTTCTTTGATTCCAGATCCGCCAGACCGAAATAGTTCTCATAGAGGATCTCTCCGTCCTTCGCCACGGCACAGCCGCATCCGGTTGGGCCTGTTTTCAGATTCTCGCTTAAAAACTTGTCAAGATCGCTGAATTTGCTCATAGAAATATGTCCTCCCTTTCATTGATGAATGTCCGAACTTTTTAAATGATTCGGTTTTGCTAAAACCATTAAGTACAGTTTAGCAAATAATCGACAGGTTGTCAAGAAACCGACTAGTCATTCTTTTGTTTTTTATGTATTTTTAATAAATGCTGTCCGATCTATTAAGCTGAGGAATCCATTTCAAAGGTTTATTCCCTCTTCGCAATCGCATGATGAACCGTATAACGAAGCTCAGGTATCGCTTCCTGAAGACGATCTTTCGAAGTTGTGATATACATTGTATCTCCTTCGTTTTTGAATGTGATTACATTCTCGAACCAGGAATTGAGCCATTTCGTGGTTATCTCCAGTGTATTCTCATCGATGAAACGTGCTGTAGAAGCTGTTTTACGGATTTTCGAAAGAGGATTGTCTGTTTCAACTATATGATACTTCCCGTCAAAATACGCTTCAAAAACTGCGTAATCATCTGCGGTAAATACACATTTTTCCTCCGTGAATGAAAGGCTGAAACACTCGAATGATTCCTTCTTCATCGGATCAAAAAACGCACGGAAGAAATTATAGGATCCCGGTGAAACTGAAACCCATGGATCACAGTCAGCATCGCCCGAAACAATACGATATTTTCCTTCAAAAGAAGACAAATTGACCTGAAGTGTATTCGGCTTCTTTTCCGGAACCGCAAGTGACTGTTCAAATTCCCGCAGTTCATGAAGAGCATCCCCGTCTTCCGGAAGGGGTTCATCACAGATTTTCCGCATCAGTTCATCATAGATTGCTTCAATCGTAATCTGCGGTCCGTCAGGGCCAAGACCGCCTTCATGCAAAGCTACTACCAGATTCTTCTCCGGCCAGATGATTCCATACTGTCCCTGACCTCCGTCAAAGCGGAAAACACCCGGCATACTGCATGCCCAAAGCTGCCAGCCATAGCCGACGCGGCAGTCAAGCACGCCATCCGTGTTCTCCGCGGTATCAATCTGGATTGAAAGTGCATTTTTCATCCATTCTTCGGAAACAATCTGTTCGCCATCCCATTTTCCGTAATTCAGATAGAACATAGCAAGGCGCAGATTATCTTCGGTTTTCGAAAACGTTCCGGGTTCCGCGTAATATCCGTTTTTGAATTTCAGCCATACGAAATCTTCCCCACTGATTCCGATTTTGCAGAACAGTTCACGGTCCAGAAATTCAAGAAGACCCATTCCGGCCTTTTTTTCTACGATTGCTCCGAGCATACAGGCACCGGATGTATTGTACAGAAAATGCTCACCGGGTTCATAAACGATTGGCTGCTTCAGAAATTCTCCTATCCAGTCATCATTAAGCATCGGATTCTGTTCCATACCGGTTGACATCATCAGGAGGTGACGAACATTAAGACGGTCAAGTTTCTCATTATGCGGCACTTGATAAGCAAGCATCTCATCTGAGAATATATCAACAATTCTCTCATTAAGATCCAGCTTTCCCTGAGTACAGAGAATTCCGATTGCGGTCGCCGTGAAACTTTTTCCAAGCGAATGGTTGCTGTGAACCAGATCAGGTCCATATGGTTTCCACCAGCATTCTGTAAACACCTTTCCGTCACGCGCAGCCATAAAGCCGTGAATTTCCGCGTGATCGTGCATCAGCGCTTCAATGCATTTTTTGACCTGTCTGCTGGAAATGCCTGCTTTCTCCGGTGAAATGCGTTCAAGCTGCTTCTTCATGAATTTCATCTCCCTGTCTGAATCGTTTTGTTGGTTTTATTCTAAACCGTCTAAAAATAAAAGTCAATAATTCACAC
>ONSY01000242.1 GCA_900320605.1 uncultured Eubacteriales bacterium
AGTTCCGGTTCGGAGTTTTCGTCTTCCATATGATAGACGTACAGTAGACCTTCAAACGAGGGATCGTACATTTCCACCGTGACGGTCTCGCCTTCGCCAGGCTGCCAGATTTCTTCGCCTTCGGTGTCCGGCGCGAAGATATCGATATCGTAGGCCGCCAGAGCATCGTTTCCGTCGATTGAGACCTCAACGGGTGTCGCCTCGGCTGTCGAACCTTCGGGAATGAGGCCCGTGATCGTCATGGTCGCCTCTCCCGGGATCTCGGGAGTCAGCGTGTTTTCGACGAGTTCCGCGCTGGGGTAGGAAAGCACCACGCAGATGCTTGTTTCCTCATCGATCAGAATATTAAGAATCAGCCGATCGAAGTGCTCAGTCGGTATAAGCTTCCGGTCGCCCTCGCACTCCTCTATCTCGACAGATGTCTCTTCCCCCTCGGAAATCTGAACCTCTGCGATCGACTCGAAGTCAAACCCGTGTTCCGTCAGAAACGCAAGAAGCATAAGTGCGTCTTCGGTACTCGCAAAGCAGTAAGAAAGCTCTTTCTCTTCTGCTTCGTCTTCCTCAGCATTCTCAGGCTCAGCAGCGTCGGAGGCAGGCTCTGTTGCCGGCTCTTCTTCGCCGTCATTTTCCTCTGCTTCCTCTTCCGACAGGATCGGTGCAGGAGATGCATCAGGCTCCTCGGTCTCGGAGACAGGGTTCTTAGCTCCGGGAACTACCGTCTCGGTTTCCGCCGCGTCGGTCTCGGTCTCTGTCACGTCTTGCTCGGTTTCCGTCGCACCTGTCTCTGTTTCGGTAGTGGCCGGTTCGGTCTGGACAGGCTGTCCGTCGGAAGCGGCCGTTTCGGTCTCCGTATCGATGACCGGTACGAGCTCATAGAGCACGAACAGATCGAATTCCTTGATGCGGAATGTCATCGTGTCTTTCTTGGCCTTGATGAACTCCGCTTCCTTGTCCTTCTCGTTAACGATCAGGCCGAACGTCTTTTCCTGTTCGATTGCCTTGCGGATCAGGTCGCCTTTCAGTTCGACGGTAATCTCACCTGTCGGCTTGAACTCTTTTCCTGATTCATCGTATACATGTATCTCAGCCATATACAGGATGATTTTGTCATCCTGCTCCATCTCGTATTTTGTTTTTTCGAATCGAACGGTGACTGTATCGGGCAGGATGCCGGAGAGGCTCATTTCCAAATCGGGAATTACCTTGATCTTCTCGACCTTATGGTCATAAGGTTCCTTCGGAGTCTTTGCTTTTTCAGGCTTCTTTGTCTCCACAGGCTGCCTTGCCGAATCGTCGGCCGTGCTTTCTGTCCCCGTGGTTTCCTCTTCTGCGGGCAACGTATCGGTACCGACGTTTTCATTCTCCGTTCCCTGTACGACTGGTTCAGGATCCGGAGCAGCCGTCTCAACCGGTGCGGGTGTCTCAACAGGCACAGGTGTCTCAGCCGGAGCGGGTGTCGCTTCCGTAGAAGCGGTCCCTTCGCCGGACTGCTCCTCCGCCGAAACCTGCTCGACAGCGTCTTCGGCATAGATGGTGAGCTTCATGATATTATCCGTCCCAATCATGCCGGACAGCATAACCAGTACAATAAAGAATGCCAGGATTCGTTTTGCTTTGTTTATCATTCTGCTCACCTCCTATCTGCTATTATTCAAAAGTTAAAGCTTAAACTGTTTTTGGGAGATCTATTTCGTTTACTTACAGAATCTGTAAAAACTTTGCATAGATATACAAAGTTAAACTATCACAAAATACAGGTTATGTCAACAAAAATTCTCAAAAGGGTGTCCGTTATTCTCCGCAAAAAAGACCTCAAAACTCGGATGGGCTTTCTCCTGATTGTAAACTTTCTATTCTTCATAATCGTTCCTGATTACAGTATAATCGTTTCCTGTCAACAAAACCGTCAATGATTTGTTCTTTTGTGCGTAATATATAAAAATTATTGATTCTATATCACAATACTACCGCCATATTCTGCCGCAATCGATAAAACAATACTGCAGAAATGATTTGCTCGTTTCTGCAGTATCTATATCGTATTCTTTTGAGACCGGAGACAGTCTCCTTGCCGTTCTGCGTTATTGGTCGGCTTCCGGCAGGCAATGCATCTGTGTTCTCCCGATCACGCGAAATCCTTCGGCCGAGACGGAGAGAGTGCGGAGGCCATAATCCGCCGATCGCAGACGGAGATAGAGAGCGATGCTTTTAGCATCGCCGCAACCGCTCGGAAACTGGCTTTGATGGCAGGAGAAGATCGCGTCCATCTGCCGCGGAAGAAGTCCGCGGGTCTTGACGAAGCGGTTCGGCCGTGCCGCCATGTAAAAGGCCAGTGCCCCGACCGGCGCCGGCGCGGCATCATAGCGCGCCATGATCTCCGGGAATGGCGCAAAGAAGGCCAGCCTTTTCGCGCACTCCCCTACACAGCGGTGATCGACGTGGCATTCACTCATGACATCCGGGTCGGGCGCCAGAATCATCTGTGCCTGCGTTTCGGCAATCACACGGGCGACACCTTGCAGCAGCTCCTCAAACTCGTAAAACCCTCCGTCGGACAGATCCAGGAAACGGACGTCCTCTACGCCAAGTTTCTTAGCGGAGGCTTTCGCCTCGTCTCTGCGGATCTCGACGAGCTGCTCCGGAGTCGTCCCGACAGGCGCGTGTTCAAGGCCGTAGCGGCCGTCCATGCAGATGAGGAATGTCACCTGTTTGCCGGCAGCTGAGAGTTTTGCGGCTGTGGCTCCCGCACCGATCTCAATATCATCCGGATGCGGGCCGAGAAAGAGAAACCGGTCAAACTGTTCGACCTTTGGAACGGGCGCTGCAAAGCGCAAGGCAAAGGAAGTCAGGCTCATGCCTTTTTCTGCGCGCGGCGAACGCGCAGCTCCTCGCAGATACGGTCATATTCCGGCTCATCAAGTTTGTAGCGTTTGAGGTACATGAAGTAGCTGACGACCATCAGCACGGCAGGCAGCACCGTCATGACCAGCAGCAGGCCCAGCGACTGGCCGTGGGACACGCCGCGCAGCAGCTCGTGGATCTTGGAAAGCTTCTCC
>ONSY01000223.1 GCA_900320605.1 uncultured Eubacteriales bacterium
AATCACGGAATTTGTGCTCGGAATCGGGATCCTGATTGCGGCAATTGCGCTGATCGTGTTCGACTGATAACCGGCCGCACTGGAAAGTCAGTTTTGATATTAAATACTTTGACGGATCAAGGTGAGAAACATGATACAGCTTCAGGCTGTTACGCCGGAAAACTGGAGACCGAAACTGTCGGTCCGGGAGGATCAGCGCCGATTCGTTTCGGACAGCGCCGGGATTCTTGCGAGAGCGTACGCATACCGGGAAAGCCGGAGCCGCGCGTTTGTCATCTGTCAGGATGAAACTCCGGTCGGAATGGCCATGTTTTATGACCTCCCGGAGGAACAGGCATATAATTTCAGCCAGTTTTTCATTGATCAGCGCTATCAGGGACAGGGGATCGGCACCGTGGCCTGCGGGGTGATCCTCAAAATGATGAGAGACGACGGGAAATATAACCGTGTGGTTCTCTGTTATGTGGACGGCGATGACGCCGCACGCAGGCTTTACGAAAAATTCGGATTCCGCCTGACCGGTGAGTCGGACGGGGACGAAATCATCATGGAAATGGATCTGCGGTAAATCTGTATATATCGTATGCAAATGAAAGGACGGTGAGCGCAGTGACGAAAAAGCAATATATCGCGATCGATCTCAAATCGTTCTACGCTTCCGTCGAAGCCAGGGAACGCAGCTATGACCCGATGGACGTGAACCTCGTCGTCGCTGACGAGAGCCGTACCGACAAGACGATCTGTCTCGCCGTGTCCCCGGCGCTCAAGGCCTGCGGCATCTCGGGAAGGGCGAGACTCTTCGAGGCGAAACAGCGCATCCGCGAAGTCAACCGGGAGCGCCTTCGGAAAGCGCCGGGACGGAAATTCACCGGAAAATCCGTTTTCGCGTCCGAACTTGCGAAGGATCCGTCTCTGGAGCTTGATCTCGTCATCGCGCCTCCGAGAATGAAATATTATATGGACTATTCGCGCAGCATCGTGGAGATCTATCTTCACTACGTGTCGGCGGACGACCTTCTCGTCTATTCGATCGACGAAGTCTTCATCGACGCGACGCATTATCTGGAACGTTACCGGATGACGGCGCATGAGTTCGCCATGAAAATGATCCGGGACGTTCTTCTGAAAACCGGCATCACGGCGACCGCCGGAATCGGCACGAATCTCTATCTCGCGAAAGTCGCGATGGATATCGAGGCGAAGCACATCCCCGCGGATCAGGACGGGGTAAGAATCGCCGAACTCGACGAAAAAAGCTACCGTGAAAAGCTCTGGTGCCACCGCCCGCTGACGGACTTCTGGCGCGTCGGAAAGGGAATCGCTAGAAAGCTCGAGGAACATGGAATCTATACAATGGGAGACATTGCCCAATGCTCCGAGGCTCCGGACAACGCTCCGCGAAACGAGGACTTTTTATATAAGCTGTTCGGAATCAACGCCGAGCTTCTGATCGACCACGCGTGGGGATGGGAGCCGACGGAGATCGCCGACTGCAAGGCATATACCCCGGAGTCGAAAAGTCTCAGTCAGGGACAGGTCCTTCCCGAACCGTACAGCGCGAAGGGCGGAAGGATCATCGTTCAGGAGATGGCCGATCAGCTCTCCATGTCGCTCGTACGCAAAGGTCTCGTCACCGATCAGGTGGTGCTGGATATCGGATACGATATCGAGAATGTGAATGATCCGGACCGGGCCGCGAGATATAAAGGACAGATCGTGAAGGACTGGTACGGACGCAAAGTCCCGAAAGGCGCTCATGGCTCTCAGAATATCGGACGGCAGACCAACTCGACGAAACTGATCGTCAAGGCCGTCTGCGACGTCTATGACCGGATCGTGGACGAAGCGCTGCTTGTGCGGCGTTTCAATATCGCCGTGACGCATCTGATCCCCCAGGAGGAAGCGAAAAAGGGAGAGACTCAGCCGATGCAGCTGGATCTCTTTACAGACTATAAGAAGGTCGAACGGGAAAGGCAGGAGCAGGAAGCCGCGCTCGAGAAGGAACGGAAAATGCAGCAGGCGCTTCTTGATATCCGCGACCGGTTCGGAAAGAACGCGATCGTCAAGGGACTCAATATGCAGGATGGCGCCACCGCCATGGACCGCAACCGGCAGATCGGCGGGCATAAGGCGTAAAGATCTGACGGACCGTCAGATCCGAAGGAGGGAAAATCATATGATTCTTTTAGTCATTGATATGCAGAAAGGTATCGTGGACGAAGACCTTTATGATTATGAGGTATTCCTCAAGAGGGTCGTCTCCCTGGTGAACACAGCGAGAGAAAATCAGGTTGAAGTGATCTATTTTCAGCACGACGCAGGTCCTGAAAGCGGGCTGACAGCCGGGGACGAAGACTTTGAGATCATCGATGAGCTGAAACCGCAGCCGGGCGAGAAGGTTTTCATCAAGACGATCAACAGCTGTTTCGGGAACAGGGAATTCCGCGACTACATGGAGTGTCAGAAGGACAGAAGGCTGATGATCATCGGCCTTCAGACGAACTACTGCATCGACTGCACGGTAAAATCCGCCTTTGAGAGAGGCCTTGAGGTGATCATTCCCGAAGGGACCAACTCCACCTTCGACAACGATTACATGACCGGAGAGACAACGGTCCGCTACTATAACGAGGATGTCTGGGAGGAACTTGTCGATTCCGTAACCTTTGGGGAGGCTGTCAAAATTCTAGAACACGGTACTTAGATGTCATAACAAACCGAGAATGATTATAGGAAATGGAATGTGTGCAAATAGCATCTCTCTAAAGCACAAGAACAGTTAATGATACCTCAGAACATTAGCAGAGTTAAAACAGGTGTCAGTGTTATGATTATTGCCATAATAATAAAATAAATAGATCAAAAAAGAAAGTGGGAACAAATGAATATGGAAAATACGGAATTAAAGAAAGCCTATTTGCAGGGCATGGTATACATCGCGTGCTCTGATGGAAAGCTTGAAGATGATGAAAAAGCGTTTTTTGTTTCAAAAGGGCATGATCTTGGCATGAAACAAATCGCAATAGACTCTGCTATCCAGGAAGTTACAGATGGCGATCAGTTTATTGAGGAAATACTTGATAAACTTGCGATTAGTGATCAAAAGGAGGCGTTCCTTGAGGATTTAATCAAACTCTGCTTTATTGATGGAGAGTATTCCGTAGATGAACAGCTGGGAATACGGAACATTGCGCGTTATCTTGATATTGAGCTTGATACCATTAAACGTTTGGAACTAGCATGTGGTGAAATGAAGGAAGAGAATTCTGATTCGGATCCTGACGAAGATGCAAAATCTGGGCTTGGGCAAGCATTACAGTTTGGAAAAGATTTGGCTAGAATAACACATAAGGTAATAAAGAAAAGTAGTCGTATTATATTTAATAAGGTGTCAAAAGGAAGTGCTGCCGCAGCCAGTTCGGTATCGAAAGGAATTGGTTTTGTAGGTTCGAGATTGTCGATTGCGGTCGCAAATGCGAAAAAGCTTCGGGAAGAGAATCAAGCATTGAGGGAAGAATTAGGAAAGACTACATTTACAGAGGCCGTAAAACAAAAAGTTGTACTTAAGCTGAATTCAAGAGTAGCTCTCCTGAACGATCAGCTTCGAATGGAAAAGGAACGCAATCAGAAGAACGAGGAAATGATTGAGCTGTTGGAAGCCCAACTTGAAGATGTTCTTGCAACGCTGGACGCTGCAGAGAATGCTCAAACCGCATGAGGGAACATACATGAAAGAAAAAAATAAAGATGAGGTCATCTTAAAGTACGAGCAAATGCAGATTGATAAGGCGGAAGATGATTTAAAGAGAATTAGCGAGAAGAATACGGACCAGTCAAAACGTTTGTCTCTGTTAAAAGAAAAAATAGATCAATTTCAAAAGAAAACCGGAGCGAATTCCCGTGACATTCGGAAAAATGAACCGGATAGTAGTGATTCTGTTCTGGAAAATGAAGATATAATCTCTTCTGAAAAGAATTACGACTTGTTGTATGAAGCTGCCTTTATCACACTTCGGGATTCTGGTATGGATCCTGATGATCTGGATTATCATGGCCTGATCAGCGATGAAGAACTTAAAGAAATAGAAGATGAGTTGAACAAAGGCTTGCCACGTGAATACAAATGGTCCAAAGGTGATTATTTCACAGTGTTTGCGGCAGCTTTCATTGGGTCAGCGGCGGATATTGTTCTTTCTGACAGGGAAAACAAATATACTGGAGTGACTAAAAATAAGAAAGAATCAAATTCAAAGGTTTCGGAATGGTTAAACAACATTCATGAGAAAACATTTAAACACAAAGCAAATGCACCGATAGATTATCAGGGAAAGGACTTTGGTGGAGGATACCATCGCGAACTTTCCAAAGGACATGATCTTGCCAGGTTTGTTGAAGGCATTAAAATGTTCAAGCAAGGGAAATTTGAGGCGATCATTCATGATAATGGCATTGCAAGAAAAATAGTTTCCGATGTGAATCAGTTTGGAAATCCTTACCATGAAATGAGTTTGATTCAAGCAATTCTTGAATATTTCCATCATATGCTGGCTGACTTGTGTTCTACATACAGCCTGCCGTTCCCTGGGTATTCTTTCCTTCAGGAGAGTGACAGCCGGAAACTAAGAAAACTAGCCGCTGACCTTTATCAGAACGGTTTTAATTGTAAAAATATAATTATTCAGTCTGTCTCTACTATTATTGTGGAGTTGACTGTTCGTATTTATTTCAGCATTATGTCGGTAAAACAGTATAGTGACAATATCGAAATTGAAGACGATTTTTCAAACTGGGAAGCGACTAAGGCGTTTTTTAAACCCTCAAATAAAGATAAACTGAATGAGATGTTGATGGTTGCTCATTCGATTGTCACTGCAGTAAATGTCGGAAAAATCGTGATTCAATGCCTGGCTGAAAATTATACTGCTCTTGCACAGATCAATGTCACTGAATTAATGGCTGTCGTCCGATACGGCGTTTCTGTCACAAAAGCTGTCGCAAAGCGAAATGATGAGTATGCAAAGCTTATTTATCACGCAGGTATTGTTAATAACGGGTGGGAAAAGTTGGATGAAAAGCTGACAGAAGACGAACTGCTGGCTTTAAAAGATATGAAACCGCTTGTAGTATAGAGAAAAATAGTGATAATATATCGGCAATGAAGGATATTAAATAGAATTAGAAATGGATGGCGCGGGCTGAACTGGAAACAGAAAACCGGGAGGAACATAGATGACAGAAATGAACGGTACGCTCTATGACATGATCTTCAGAAG
>ONSY01000199.1 GCA_900320605.1 uncultured Eubacteriales bacterium
CCTTCGAGCCGTTCCAGAGTATATCGTTCCTCGCAGGTCAGCTCCAGCCCCTCGATCCTTTCATAACGGCGGATAACCGCAGTAAGTCCGGTAGGGGTCACGTTCCGGACGTCCAGGAAGACGCCGGCCGACTCGTTCTCCGATTCGGGAATATACTGTCCGACGCCTCCCTCTGTGAGGGCTTCGTCGAACACGACGGTATCCAGAATGGCGTACGCCTCGTCCCACAGCTGAGGCGTCCACTGCGAGCAGTCCGTATGCTGCGCGACAATCTGCACCGCGCTTTGCGGGAAGAGGATGTAGTCCCAGTGCGCGTGATCGTCGAAGGTGCCGATCTGTACCTGCGTTCCCGAGAGCACGGCTTCCCGGATCGACAGCCCCGTTCCGCATACGCCGAAGGTGTCGGTGCAGGTAAGCTCGATCTGACCGGACGCTGCGCTGTCCGGCCTTAAAATGAGTCCGTAGAGACCGAACTCCAGCATGTCGCTGTCAACGGGCGATTCCTGTGCGCTCCAGGAGTCCGGAAGCAAAACGGAAATCTGACCGTACGGGCCGTTCGCGGCGGCGGTGTCAGAGGACATTTCCTGCGGCGCGGAATCGTACGCGTCCGTGATCACCGGATCTTTCAGGTCTGACACGGCCTGTCCGTATTTCTTGCCGATTTCGAGTATGATATGCCACTGGGCCATATCATCGGTCCCGACCTCGGGAATGATCCGCCGGATTTCGGGCTGCAGGAGATAGGGTCTGTCATCGTCCTGCGAGGGGGTTCTTCGGATCGAGGCGACTTCATGCCGGACGGATCCGCTGCCTTCCTCCAGGAGGACAAAGATCAGGTCGTTTTCCTCAAAGAAGGCTCCGTCGTAGCGTCCGATCGCGTCAAGGAATCCGATCGTCTCATCTGAATAGGGATTTTCCCGGCTTTCGAGGTTGTATTTATTCTTGTTGTCCCGGTAGTACCGGTCCAGCTCCTCAACGGAGGTGATCCAGAAGATCTTCGGATAGCGTTCGCCGTCATGGTACCCGTCGGTGCGGATGTACTGCGCTTTAAAAGGCAGAATCTGCGCATCCTTCTCCGACCCCAGAATTTCACTCTCGGTATACGGCTTTGACGTAATCAGAACCTCCTTTTCGGGCATGACGAATGTGTATCCCCAGAAGTCGCTGTCTTCATGGGCCTTTTCGATTTCCTGACCGTCCGCGTAGACGTGAAGGTCGGCGTCGATGAGCACCTGTGTCCGTATTTCCACGGTTTCTCCGGGAAAAGCGCCCTGGGGAAGATCGAGAAAGTCGTCAGCGAGACTGCCGAGTTCATACCGGATCGGGAAAGGCGTACGGCTGGTCTCTGATCCGATCGCGCCGGAAGACGAACAGCCGGCGAGCAGCGTGAGCGTCAGAATCAGCAGAATGGAAAGTGTTTTTTTCATAGGAATCACCGTTTTGAAAAAGAGTTTATCGCAGATTATTCTGACAGAGGGGCGGATCCCCGGATTCGCGCCCTCATACACTCATAAAGACCGGACCGGCGCGGAGATATTACGTAATCCGTGCATCCCATCCGGAAACAGAAATTCATCAGGTTTACATAACTGTATACAAAGAGGAAAACTATGCACACAAAACGCAATCAGGACTGGGAGTTTGGATTCATGATGTTTCCATAAAACAACGATTCAGAGAAGGTAAAAAATGCAGGAAACCGAAAAAAACGCGGTCAGAACCAGGGAGAAAAAGCATGAAATCAGGAAATTCGACCGCCATACACAGGCGGCGAAGGGATTTAAGAAAGCATATATCCGCACACGGGAGCTTTCACGCAGGCAGGAAGAAAACAGCAGTGAGACGCCGGAACGTTATGCCGGCGAGACGGTGCAGAACGCGGCATCGCGTGCGGTGCGCGGGACAGGCAGCGCCGCGCGCAGAACACAGAACAATATCAGAAGAAGGATTGAGGACCGGCTCGACCGCCGGCGCAGGGAGCGGCTGGGAGAAAGGCAGAAAGCCCGCGCAAAGTCCGGCGCGCGTCCGGTAAATCACGAAGCCGTTCGAAACGGGAATCTGCCGAAGCAGACGATCCGCCGCGCGGCGAAACCGTCCGCAAAAGCGTCCGTAAAGGCTCCGGCGAGGGGTTCGGTCAGAACCGCGCGCAGAACGGTCAAGACCGCGCAACAGACTTCGAAAACCGTTATCAGAACGTCAAGGGCGGCGGCCAGGACCGCGCAGAAAACGACGCAGACAACCGTGAAGGCGGGAAAGACCGCGGCAGTGGTGATGAAGAAATCCGCCGCCGCGATGTACAAGGCGGCGATCCTGATCGGAAAAGCTGCCGTGGCCGCGGCGAAAGCCTTTGCCGCCGCGATGAAAGCCCTTTACGCGGCGATCGCGGCGGGCGGATGGGTCGCGGTCGTGATCATCGTCGTCGTGCTTCTTGTAGCACTGATAGCGGGTTCCGCCTATGGGATCTTCTACGCGAACGAGGAGGGCGGGGACGGGAAAACGCTGCGCTCGGTTGTGCGTGAGATCCACGAAACCTATCAGACCCGGATTGAGGATATCAAGAAATTCAACGCGCATGACGAAGTGTGCATCACCGGTTCGGCCGTGTCATGGCCGGAGGTTCTCTCGGTATACGCCGTGGAGGTAAACTGCGATCCGGAAAATCCGCGGGAAGTCGTCACCCTGACGGAAGAAAAGATCGAAACGCTCGAAGAGATTTTCTGGGTCATGGACGACGTTTCCTACCATGTGGAGACGCAGACGGCAAAGGATGGTCCGCCTGGGGAAAACCCGGGGGAAGAACCGGATGAAAAACAGAAAACAGTGCTTTTCATAGAGGTTTCGCATCTGACGGCAGGCGAGGCGGCGGAGCTCTATGAGTTTACCGGAGAGCAGAACCGGATGCTCGGAGAACTGCTCGATCCGAAGAACCGGCTCCTGTGGTCAGAAGTCCTTTACGGGATCGGAAACGGGGACGGACGGATCGTTGAGGTCGCGCGTTCCCAGATCGGAAACGCCGGCGGGCAGCCCTACTGGTCGTGGTACGGATTTGACGCGCGCGTGGAGTGGTGCGCCTGCTTTGTCTCCTGGTGCGCGAACGAGTGCGGATATATCGAGGAAGGGATTGTTCCGAAATATGCCGGATGCATGGCCGGGGTGAACTGGTTCCAGGAAAGGGGGCAGTGGGCGGATCATACAATCGTGCCGAGCCCCGGAATGATCATTTTTTACGACTGGGACGATCCGTACGGATTCGCCGGTCCACAGGACGGATGGGCGGACCATACCGGGATTGTCGAGAAAGTGGAAGGAAACGTGATTTATACGATTGAGGGAAACTACGGCGATCGGTGCGCCGAAAACCGCACCTATACCGGAAACTATGAAATTCTGGGATACGGAATTCCCGCGTACTGAGTCTCTGTCCCGCAGCGAATCGTCCGGTTCACCGCGGGGCGCTTTTTTCATACCTTCAGAGCGTTTCCGGCGTGTCGGTCTGCCTTGACGGAGACCGGAATCCGGGATATAATATTACTGTAAAAGAAAAAATACGAAGGAGGGACTGTATGAGATATATCTGCCAGATCTGCGGATATGTGTACGACGAGGCGAAGGGAAAAACGCCGTTTTCCGATCTGCCCGAAACCTGGAAATGTCCTCTTTGCGGCGCGGCGAAATCGGATTTCAAACCGGAATCGGTCAAGCCTTCCGCTGTAAAGGCGGCGGCGTCTCCGATGAAGGAGAATCTGCAGGAACTGTCCGCCGGACAGCTGTCGTCGCTCTGCTCGAATCTCGCGAGAGGATGCGAGAAACAGTACATGCCAGACGCGGCGGGGCTCTTCCGGGAACTGTCGGCGTATTTCGCGGCGGTGACGCCTGATCAGAAGGACGCGTCAGCGGAAAAGCTCGCGGCCGACCTTCAGAAAGACGTTGAAAACTATGCCGCCGTCCGCGCGGCGGCGGACGCGGCCGGTGACCGCGGCGCGGCGAGAGTGTGCGTCTGGGGAGAAAAGGTGACCAGAATGCTCTCTTCGCTCGTCAGCCGTTACCTTAAAGAAGGGGAAGCGATGCTTGAGAACACGGGAGTCTGGGTCTGCACGGTCTGCGGTTTTGTGTATATCGGAGACGAGGCGCCTCAGCTCTGCCCGGTCTGCAAGGTCCCCGCGTGGAAATTTGAGAAAATCGAGGGGAGGGCGTCGTGATGGAGAAAGTCGCGGTAAGAAACATACGCCTGTGCACGAAGGACTGTCTCTGCCTCTATGTCTGCCCGACCGGCGCGACGGATACGGAGAACAGCGTGATTGACATTGATCGGTGCGTCGGATGCGGCGTATGCGCCGGCGCCTGCCCGAGCGGCGCGATCAGCATGGTTCCGAAGGAATATCCGCCGCAGCAGAAAAAGACGGATTCCGTCCGGGCGGTTCTCAGCGCTCTGGCGCAGGAGAAGGCCGATGAGGAAAAGGCGGCGCTTGAAATCGCGTCAGAAACGGAGAAGGACGGACTGTACCGTCTGATGCAGGCGGTCGCGAAATCGGAGCGCCTGATCGCGGAGGATATCATGCGCGAGGCGGGATACATGCTTCCGCAGAGCGCCAATACGCACGAACTGCTTGAGAAGCTGCTCCGGAATCCGCCGTCTCCGGAGTTTCCGAAAGAAGCGGCGGAAAAACTGCTCAGGATGCTCCCGAATAACGAAACATCGGCACCGAAGGAGGAAAAGAAAATGAAAACGTACAAATGTCTGATCTGCGGCCACGTGTTTGAAGTTGAGGACGGCGCGGAGCCGGTCGATCTGCAGGGCGAAGGGCGAAAAGCTGCAGGAAATCAGGGAAGAGAAGAAAGCGAATCCGTACGCGGGAACGCAGACGGAGAAAAATCTGGAAGCGGCGTTTGCCGGAGAATCCCAGGCGAGAAACAAATATACGTATTTCGCGTCTCAG
>ONSY01000003.1 GCA_900320605.1 uncultured Eubacteriales bacterium
AAGCAGAATAAACCGCTTTTAAACAGAAGGGGGCAGATTCGCTGCCCCTTTCTTTCTTTATCCGGAGAGATATCATGAACAAGATGGAAAAAGCGCTTCGTGAGCTCTCGCAGATGGATTCCCTGGCATCCGGGAATTCACCGATCCATCGCCTGAATCCGATCGCGAAACTGCTGACTACAATTATATATATCATTCTGGTCGTCTCGTTCCATAAATACGACCTTTCCGGTATTGTTCCGATGGTGCTTTGGCCGATCGCTCTCTTCGCGGTGAGCGGGATACCGGTCCGGACCTGTTTCTACAAGCTGCGGATTGTGCTGCCGCTTGTGATGGCGGTCGGTCTCGTGAATCCCTTCTTTGATCACACACCGGTCCTCAGGATCGGGTCGGTAACGGTATCCGGCGGCGTCGTTTCAATGATTACCCTGATGCTCAAGGGCCTGTTCTCTCTCATGGCTTCCTTCCTTCTGATGGCGACGACGCCGATCGACAGCCTCTGCGGAGCGCTTCGGAAGCTGCATGTGCCGGGTGTGATCGTGACGCTGCTGCTTCTGACGTACCGCTACGCGGGAGTCATGACACAGGAGCTTTCTGTGATGACGGACGCCTATCATCTGCGCGCCCCCGGTCAGAAGGGAATTCATTTTTCCGCCTGGGGGTCATTTCTGGGTCAGCTCCTGCTTCGGAGCATGGACCGGGCGCAGGAACTCTACTCGAGCATGCTGCTGCGCGGATACCGGGAGAAATTCTTTTACGCGAAGGAAAAACCGTTCGGACTGACCGACGCGGTTTACCTGATTGCCTGTGTTGGCGTTTTCTTCCTGCTGCGCTTTTTCAGCGTCGCGCAGCTTCTGGGCAATCTGTTTGTGAGGTGATACGGAAATGATTGAATTTCGAAATGTCAGTTTTTCCTATGAAAAGGGAACACCGGTCATTGAAAACCTTTCTTTCAGGATTGAAACCGGTGAGGCGGTCGGACTGATCGGCGCAAACGGCGCCGGAAAATCAACTGTGATGAAACTGCTTCTGGGACTTGTTTTCGGTGAAGGAGAGATATTTGTCGACGGGATTGAAGTCAGCAGGAAGAATCTTGCCGCGATCCGGAAAAAACTCGGATTTGTCCTTCAAAATTCGGATAACCAGATGTTTATGCCGACGGTATATGAAGACATGATCTTCGCGCCGCTCAACTACGGCCTTTCGCGGGAGGAAGCCGAACAGAAAGTCGACGGGGTTCTGGAAAAGCTCGGCCTTCAGGATCTGAAATACCGGCACAACCACAAAATTTCGGGCGGTGAGAAACGGATGGCCGCGATCGCGACGATTCTCGCGATGGAGCCGGAAACGATCTTGATGGATGAGCCGACGTCCGCGCTTGATCCGTTTAACCGGCGCATCGTTATCAACACGATCCGTGAGCTTCCTCAGACGAAGATCATCACTTCCCATGATCTCGACATGATCGCGGATACCTGCAGCCGCGTCATCCTGCTTTCCGGAGGAAAACTCGCCGCGGACGGGAGCGCGGACGAAATCCTTCACGACCGTGCGCTGCTCGAAGCAAACCGTATGGAACTGCCGCTGCGGTACAGCGCGCAGTAACGGAACTTTGCCTTAAAAGTCCCGTTGACATGAAAAGACCGGTGTGATACAATAATTCCGGTCATCGGAGGATGCTGTAATTCGTAGTACAGCGCCGGATAAGATGCCGAACGAATCCTTTCGCCGGAGGCGGACGCAGCGTATGGCGCCCGCCGGATAAGGCGGAGCCGCAGCGTTCGGGGTCTTATCCGGCGTTCTTTTTTGGAGGAAATATGGAAAAGGCAAACCGGATCACGCAGGGAAAGATTTTTCCGGCGCTGATCGAATTCGCGCTGCCGGTTCTCTTCGCTCTGCTTCTGCAGACGATGTACGGAGCGGTGGACCTTATGGTTGTCGGTCAGTTCGGCGAGGCGCAGGACGTTTCCGCGGTGTCAACGGGAAGTCAGCTAATGATGACGGTAACGCATGTCATCGCATCTCTTTCGATGGGCCTTACCGTGTGTGTCGGAAAGCGGATCGGGGCGCAGGACGGGAAAACCGCCGGGGAACTGATTGGAAGCGGGATCTGGCTGTTCGGGGGACTCACACTCCTGCTGACGGCGGTGTTTGTTCCGCTTTCATCTCCGCTGGCCTCGCTTCTCAAGGCACCCCAGGAAGCTCATGAAAAAACGGCTCTGTATCTGGCTATCTGTCTGTCCGGTTCCGTCTTTATTGTTTTCTACAATCTGATCGGAAGCATTTTCCGGGGACTCGGGGACTCAAAACTTCCTCTGCTGACGGTCGCGATCGCCTGCGGCGTCAATATCGCCGGTGATTTTCTGCTGGTCGGAATTCTCAGAACCGGCGCTGCCGGCGCCGCCGCGGCGACTGTCTTCTCGCAGGCGGTCAGTGTTCTGATTTCGTACCTGATTATCCGGAGAAGGACGCTTCCGTTTCTGTTCTCAAAAGACAGCCTTCGTCCGAGAAAGGAACACATCGGCGCGATTCTGCGTCTCGGGATTCCGATTTCGCTTCAGGAACTGCTCGTGAACATTTCCTTCCTCTTTATTCTTGCGATTGTCAATTCACTCGGTCTGACCGCGTCCGCCGGGGTGGGTGTCGCTGAAAAGCTCTGCGGCTTTGTCATGCTTGTTCCGAGCTCGTTCATGCAGTCCATGTCGGCGTTTGTCGCGCAGAACATCGGCGCGCAGAGGCCGGACCGCGCGAGGAAAGCGCTCTTTTACGGGATCGCGTCTTCGCTTGCGGTCGGGATCGTGATGGCGTATCTGAATTTCTTCCACGGGGATCTGCTGTCCGGGATTTTCGCGAAGGATCCGGAAATCATTGCCGCCGCCTCGCAGTATCTCAAGGCCTACGCGGTCGACTGCCTCCTGACAGCCTTCCTGTTCTGCTTTATCGGGTATTTCAACGGCATCGGAAGAACGGTGTTTGTGATGCTGCAGGGCAGCCTCGCGGCGTTCTGCGTGCGTCTGCCGGTCTCATATCTGATGAGCCTTCAGAAACCGGCTTCTCTTTTCCGGATCGGGTTTGCGACGCCGGCCGCGTCCTTTTTCCAGATTATCGCCTGCTTTGTCTTCTATTTCATCATCAGCCGGAGAAGGCAGAGCGGAACCGGTGCGAAGGAAACTGAACCCGGCGGGGAAAACGTTTGATTTGCCCGCAGGGAGAAGCTGTGGTATAATAAGAATAAACCATCAGTCAGGAGCGGTGAGCCATGGATAAAATTGCACGTCTTCACGAAATGATCGTCAGCGCCCGGACCATCTGCGTCTTTACCGGCGCCGGGATCAGCACTCCTTCCGGAATTCCGGATTTCCGTTCCGAAAACGGACTTTACCGTCAGGGCGGCGGAGGAAGATATACCCCGGAGGAGATTATCTCCCACAGCTTCTTTGTAAAGCATCCGGAGCTTTTCTACGAGTTTTACAAGACGAAAATGATTTTCCCGGAGGCTCAGCCGAACATCGCCCACCGGTATTTCGCCGGACTCCCGGAAAAAGGGAAGGACGTTTTCGTCGTTACCCAGAATATCGACGGGCTTCACCAGCTCGCCGGCAGCCGCGAGGTATATGAGCTCCATGGGTCGGTGCATCGCAACTACTGCACGAAATGCGGCAAATTCTATTCTCTTTCCGAGATTCTCGCTCAGGACGGCGTTCCGCGCTGCCCGATTGACGGTGCGGTAATCAAGCCGGACGTTGTCCTTTATGAGGAACCGCTCGACGAGAAGGTTGTTGCGGGCGCGGTCAGACGGATCTCCCAAGCGGACCTGATGCTTGTGATCGGCACTTCGCTCGCGGTTTATCCCGCGGCGTCGTATATCCGATATTTCGGCGGTGAAAACCTCGTTCTGCTCAACAAGACGAAAACGCCCTACAGCGAA
>ONSY01000066.1 GCA_900320605.1 uncultured Eubacteriales bacterium
ACCCCGGGCCTTTGCCGAACGATTTCCATTCAAACGCGCCGTTCTGCTCTCCCGCGAACAGCGCGACGCCTTCCTTCGTCCGGGACGAGAACAGGATCCTGAAGAAATTCCAGACGCCAAACTCCGTGCATTCAGGATTGCTTTTCGGATCTGTACGGAATATCCGGCGCATGCAGTCCGCAGCTGCCGCGGTGTGCGCTTTTTCCCGCGACGTGACAGCCAGTTCTTCCGCGCGCCTCAGATACGGCTCCACGTCGCAAAGCTCGCCTCTTCTACCGTACAGATCCCGCGCGGCGGCCATATTCCCCTGCCATGACGCCGTATCATACTCCGGTTCGGCATACGCGCTGACGCTTGCAGTCACCCATGTGTCCGACACGGAAATGATTTCGGTTATCTGCTCGTCCCGCCATAGAATTCCGCTCCCACCGCGCTCCGCATGGTAAGTCCAGCGGTTGCCGACGGCGAAAGGAATCCTGCCTTCGCCCTTCACGTCCGCGGCGGTCAGCATGAATCGGACGCCGCGGCTCCTGTTTGTCTGTCTGACGATCCCGACTCCCGGGCAGACGACCGTCTCGATATCGATATCGGCATGACCGTTCCCTTCGCCCTTTGTTTCATAAATCAGACAGTTTTCATACACACCCGCGGGAACTTCGACGGGTCCGTCCGCCCGTTTCAGGGTTAGCGTTACTCTTCCGTCTTCTGAAACCCGTGTGCCCCCCGGTTTCATGCCCGGATCGTCGATCAACCCGCCGCACCGGGAAAGCCAAAAGAGCGGCAGTGCGTCCATATCACGCTCCGGAATGCCGCGCGTGTAACCGGGCTGACTTATGTATATCCATTTCCCGTTTTCTTTCGCGTACACTTCTCCGATGCATACGATCCGCGCCCGGGCGGGATCCTTCGATTCGGCAAACTTCGGCTCTGCGCGGATGGAAGATTTTGCGCACGCATAATACGGATGGGACGGCGGCAGATAGTCAAAAACTCTTCCGAAAGCAACAAGCGCCTCCTCCGTCCTGCCTTCTGCTGCCAAAGCGTTTCCGAGCCAGTAATACTGCGCGCCGAGCGGCTTTATGAACCCCGCGGCTTCCAGTTCGGGGATTTCTTTTTCCCGGATGAAACGGATTTTCTCCTCACCGCGCAGATAGAATATTTCATGATCCGTGACGGCCTTCATCACGTCTTCGTTGTGCGCTTCGAGCGCAGAGGCTTTGATCTGCTCTCTGAGTTTTCTGTTATCCTGACCGGGAATCCACCACATTCCATGCAGAAGAACATCCGCGAGGATTTCGTTTTTCCTCTCCGAATCCTCGATCTGTTCCGCGAGAGAAAGCACGGGTCCGTATGTCTCTGTAAAGCCGGATTTGTCGTTCTTTGTCGCCCAGCGTTTCAGCTCTTCGATCTGCCGCTTCACGCGGGCAGCCAGTTTTCCGTCCCCATCCTCCGGAACGCCGAAGCCCCGGCGCAGCTGTTTCCGTCCCTCATTGAGACGGCGCTTGACGGTGCCTTCCGGAATGGACAGCAGAGCAGATATTTCCTTGATCGCATATCCGTCAAGGTAATGAAGCTTGACCGTATCCCGCACGGCGTTGCTGAGCGCTTCTACGGCGTTTCGCAGCTTTTCGCCGGTCTCGGACTCCCACCATGCGTTCATGGAAATGAAGCTGTCCGCATCGAGCTCCGAAAACGTGTCAATGTCTGCTGAAAGCTCGTAAATATGATCCTTATAATGTTTCAGAAGTTTTTTTGCACGATTTTCCGCGATGCGCAGAATCCATATTCCGAATTTTTCATGGTATCGCAGTTTACTGAGCTGTGTCCATGCAATCAGAAAAGTATCCTGAGCCACATCTTCAGCGGAGAACGGATTTCCGATGATGGATCCTGCCGTTTTCTTGACTTCGCTCTCGTACCGTTCCACCAGTTCGGCAAACGCGTCCTCCTCTCCGAGCAAGGCCAGATCGACCAAAGTCCCGTCGTCCATGTTTCTGAACTGTGTCATGGTGCTGTCCTCTCTGGTTTCCGTCATTTGGGGGCAATACCCCTTCATTATATATGATCCTTTTTGAGAACAAAAGGTTCGGTATCCCTCTAAAATTTTTGAAAAGTTCCTTTGTTTACAGTATAGCAAAAAAGCCGGGACTTTTCAACTTTTTTCTATCCGAGACAGAAGCCTGCGTCATGATCGATATCCCGGCAAGCATAGGGGAACCTCTGGTGTGAAAATATCGGTTCAATCGGATGGGTTCAGAACGCGAACCCATCCGTGATCCCGAAGAGGCGGGTGTTGTCCCTCTTGACGTAGTACATCTCGGTGATCTCCGACGTGCTGTGTCCGAGCAGGTCCGCGACCTGTTTCGGCGAGAGGCAGAGGAGCGATCCGTCGGGCTGCCTTATTCCGTTTACAAGTTTAGAGCTGAAAGTGTGTCTGAAACTGCCCGGAAGCAGCTCACTGATCATCCCGGATTGTTATCTGTCCGTCCGTAATATCCACTTTTCCATCAAGGCAGGCCAACGCTCTCTCGAACCAAACACTCATAGGTGCTGTTACGCGGGAAACGCCGCATTGCAGAGCAAGGGTCCGGAACAGGCTGTCCTTTTCAGCGGATATGTTGTGCTTCAGGATTTCAAGCATACCGTCAGCCAGTTCTTCCGGCGCGATCTGCCTGATTTCCCGCTTCAGATCCCCGAGCTTACGGAACCGGATCTCCTTCATGTCCTTCCGGTACAGGAAACCGCCGCGCCGTTCGATTCCAAACCGTTCGCACCCGATCATCTGCCGGTCGAATTCCTGCTTGACCGTGCTTGTGACCTTTTCGCGGCCAAACCAGGCCACGGTACGTTTCAGGAGCACCTCCTCCGAAAGGGGCGCTTCCGTTTCAAGGATCTTTGATACGAGTTCTCTGTAATCCCGGCACGAATAGAGCAAGATTTCGACCTCGGCGGTCCGGTAAGAAGGAAACGCAAAGTGCTCTTCTTCCGCTTCCACCTCAAAGGAATTCTCTGAATCGGGCAGAACCGACCTTTCCGCCGGAATTACGGTTTCCGCGGCGTTCCGAACCGCATTGGCCGCGGCTTCCCATAA
>ONSY01000115.1 GCA_900320605.1 uncultured Eubacteriales bacterium
ATGTCGTTATAGATCGGAATGTCGGTATGGATTTCGGTTGCCGCGGGCGTTGTAGTCGCGACAATGATGGGAAGATCCGGTTTCTTTGTCAGCTGACGAAGAATTCTGAATATACGGCGGCATGTCTCTTCATAGAGCTCCGGGGGGTAGAAATGACGGCCTTCATGGTAATCATCGCCCACATCCCAGATCCCGTTGTTCCAATGAACAATATCGGGTGTCGGCAGACTTGGAAGCCAGACACCGAGAGAGTGAAGCGTATAGCCGCTCCAGCGGCCGTTTTCCGCGGGACTGTATACGTTCGCGCGTCCCTCCAGCTTTTCTTTGACAAGCGGTTGGTATAGCATGCGGATAGAATCCCCAAGCAGCAAGACGTTTTTCATTGGAATCCTCCTTCATAACAGATAATAAATATATGGTACCTGAAAGAACAGCGCCTTATGGTACGGTGATAACGGTATGATGATAGCTGGCTCCGACACTCATGTATGCGGTATAGACCGCCATCAGCTGGCCGTCTTCTCCAAGGAACAGCAGTGAACTGTCTATGTTTTCATCGGTAAAGGTATTCTGTTTCTGCTCATCGGCATCGTCGAGCATATCGGGATAGTACCAGCGTTCGTTGTAATCTGTCTCCATTGCGGCGACAAGACGGTCGCGCAGTTCATAGTAACTCATTTCGAGTTTTCTGGCGAGGCCGTGAGTGTCAAGCAGTTCGCCGCTCTTAAGATCCAGATTATAGACACTGTAATAGTAATTGCCCCCGTCGTAAAACGATTCGATGATCACGCTCGCGATGTCGCCATTGAGATAGGCGTTGAACTCCAGTTTCCCGCAAGGGAAGGACATGAGCTCCTTCATCGCATATTCCGCATCAAAGAATACGTCGATATAATCATCATAGATCTCGTCATTCGCTGTCTTGGCACCGGGCAGATCAACCAGAAATTCCGGTATTCTGAAATGATTGTCGAATTCATTTCCATATTGATCTGTATAGACGAAATCCTCACTGCGCATTATTCCGACCACGTCAGAAAGTGTCAGAGGTTTCGATGGTTCCGGTTCAGAAGAGGAAGGTGCTTCGGAAGAGGATGGCGATTCGGAGGAGGAAGGAGCCTCAGAGGAAGAGGGTGCTTCGGATGAAGAGGCTTGCGAAGACTCCGGATCTGTGGAATATTCGGAAGAAGACGAAGAAACTTCAGAAGAGAGTTCCGTGGTTTCCGATGAGACAGGATCGCTTTGAGCTGCAGATGATTCGGAAGAACTTGAAGATGGTTTCGGCGGTTCCGGTTTGGAAGAAGGCGAGGAACTCTCACCCTCAGAAGAAACCGCTGCGGAGGATTCCTCTCCGATAATGCCGGAAACAATATCGGAAATGGAGGAGCAGCCCGCGCAGACAAGAAGGACGGCCGCCAAAAAGACGGTAAAAGTAAAATGCAGGATCTTCTTCATAAATTCTTGCACCTCCGGTTCAGAAGATAATTTAATTATAACAGTAAGATTGCCTTTTGTATAGTACGCCTCCTCGGAATCTTTACAAAAAAACCTGTTTCTGATATAAATGAGTAAGAAACGAAATCAGGGAGGAAGTAGGGATGATCCGGAAAAGGAGCAAAATTGGTTTTATTTTCGCGAGCGGGTTGTTTTTTCTGCTGATGCTTGCGGTATTGGAACTGAATCAGAATTCGTTGCTTGGTCTTCTGCTGTTTCTGATATGCTCGGCAGGGTTCTGGATTGTTCACAGGAAATTCCTGCGGACACGGCGTTTCTCGGCGAAAGGGATTGCCTGGCTTGCATGGATCGGCGTGTTTATACTGATCCTGTTTGTGACGTGGCCTCCGGTTCGAGCCGTACCGGCCGTTGAGGGAGATCATCCCGAAAAAACCCGTGTGATCCGGATTTCGCAGGGAGATCTTCAGGGAGTTGTTACTTCAGACGGTTTGGTGGAAGTCTACGCCGGGATTCCGTATGCGAAGCCGCCGGTCGGTGAGCTGCGCTGGAAAGAACCGCAGGCACCGGAAAGCTGGGACGGCATTCTGCAGGCGGATCATTTTGCTCCTATGAGTATGCAGCCTCAGAAACTCCCGATTGTCAATTCTCTGACGCAGATTATCGGCTATCATGATTATGAGATTTCGCTCAGAAACCGTTCTGTTCCTCCGGTAAGCGAGGATTCGCTCTATCTGAATGTCTGGCGGCCGGTGAAGGGAGATGACAATCTTCCGGTTCTCGTTTATATTCACGGAGGTTCGCTGCAGACGGGTCAGCCATGGTACAGGGATTACAGCGGGGAAGGACTTGCGCGAGAGGGAATCATCGTTGTCAACATGGGATACCGACTGGGTGCTTTCGGATATTTTGCATCGGAGGAGCTCCGTAATGAATCGGAAAACGGAACGACCGGAAACTACGGGCTGCTTGATCAGATTTCCGCCCTTCAATGGGTTCAGAATAATATTGCAGCCTTTGGAGGAGACCCGGATAATGTGACGCTTGCCGGCGAATCCGCCGGATCTGCGAGCGTCAGCGCACTCTGCGCTTCGCCGCTCGCAAGCGGTCTGTTTGAACGTGTCATTCTGGAAAGTTCCACTGTCGCAAGTGAAAAGCCCCCTCATTCGTTCCGGCTTCTTGATGAGGCGCTTGAAAGCGGTGCAGAACTCAAAACGCGTCACGGCTGTGAAACTGTCGCGCAGCTTCGCGCAGTTCCGGCTCAGGAGCTCGTATCAGAGGCGGATACCCAGCATCATATTACCGTTGACGGTTATGCTCTGCTGAAAAGTCCGGTACAGGTCTATCGTTCCGGGGATTTCAACGAAAAAGCGATTCTTCATGGATACAACAGCCGTGAAAGCGGTCCGTTTATTCTGTTCTCGCAGGCAAATCTCAAAAACTTCGAGGAAAAAGTGCGCGGCTACTTCGGAGAATACTCTGATGAAGTCCTCTCGCTTTATCCGGTTGGGAGTGATCAGGACGCAAAGGACGCGTGGGCGGAAATCTGGGGTGCTGTCTTTTTTGATTATCCTCATTACTGTTATAACCGGCTCGCGGTATCACAGAATATCCCCGTTTATGAATACTATTTTTCAAAGGACAACGGCCGCCTCGGCCCCTGGCACAGCGGAGAACAGGTTTATTTTTACGGCAATATCCCAGCGCAGTCAAAATTGTATAATGAAACAGATCGGAATCTGTCAAAAACCATGAGCGGTTATTTCCTGAACTTTATAAAGACCGGAAATCCGAATGGAGGAAACCTGCCGATCTGGGAACAGAATACGGACAGCGCGTCTCTGATGGCTTTCGGAGAAACCTGTGGGATGATCACGGAAGAAAAACATGCACTCTATGGTATTCTTGACCGGATGAATGGCTGGATGTAGCGGTGTAAAGGCGATCATTTTGTCTGTATGGGCGAACGACACGTTTGCTCTTCTACGTGCCGCATATGCTGTAAAGATGTTCCTTGATTCGGTAAACCGGATGAATTCTCTGAAAAAACTGAGGATTCCTATGGAAAATGTTTACCGGTTCTGATATAATCTATTTGCAAACCAATATTGGATCCTCAATAAAAATATACAAGATCGGAGCAATAATAATGGCAGAAAAAAGACCTTATGTTTCCTGGGAACTGATGAACTCCTTCTTGACCGACGCGTTTGTCGGTTACGGTGTACCGCGTGAGGATGCGGAGATTTGTGCAGACGTTCTGCTCGAATCTGACCGCCGCGGGATTGAATCACACGGATGCAACCGCTTTAAACCGATTTATATCGATCGGATTGTAAAAGGGACGCTGCTTCCGAAAACGGAGATTGAAATTCTTCGTGAGACGCCGACGACAGTTGTTATGGACGCTCACGACGGTATGGGTATGGTCGCCAGCTATCATATGATGAAGAAGCTGATCGAAAAGGCAAAAACTTACGGAATGGCCGGTGGCGCGATCCGTAATTCCACGCATTACGGAATTGCCGGCTACTGGGCTACAATGGCAAGCCGCGAAGGTCTGATTGGTATCACCGGCACAAATGCCCGGCCATCGATTGCTCCGACTTTCGGTGTGGAGAATATGATGGGAACGAATCCGCTGACCTTTGCGCTTCCAACTGACGAGGAATTCCCTTTCTGTATTGACTGCGCAACTTCTATTGTTCAGCGCGGCAAGATAGAATATTACGCGCGTGAAGGAAAGAAAACACCGGAAGGCATGGTTGTTTCGCAGGATGGCACTCCAATGACTGACAGCGAAGAAATTTTAAAGGCGCTTGTTGCCGGAACAGCGGCTTTAGCGCCGATCGGCGGAATCGGAGAGGAGCTCGGCGGCTATAAAGGATATGGTTATGCGGCTGTGGTCGAAATCCTCTCGGCAGCCCTTGCCGGCGGAGAATTCATGAAGTCACTTACGGGGGTAGCTGAGGATGGGTCCCCGCGGATGTATCATCTCGGTCACTTCTTCTTTGTCGTCGATCCCGATGCTTTTATGGGCAGGGAAACATTCCGAAAGATTGCAGGCGAAATCTGCCGTGCACTGCGTGCGTCGAAAAAAGCACCGGGTGCCGAGCGTATCTATACTGCCGGAGAAAAGGAATATCTCGTGTGGCTTGATCGAAAGGAGAAAGGTGTTCCGGTTGGCGAGGCAGTTCAGCGTGAAATCCTTGAGGTCCGGGATAAGCTTAACCTTCCGTATCATTTCCCGTTTGAACAATAACCCGCCACTGCATTCTCTCTGCCTCCTCAGGCGGCGGGAGTATGTCACGCATAAAAAGGAGAGCAGCCTTTGAAACGAATCATTGTCCCGATCCTCACAGTGCTGATGATGAGTTTTATCTTTTTTGAATCCTCTCTGCCGGCGGATCTTTCCGCACGGCAAAGCGGTTTTCTGGCTAAACTTCTGGGACAGTTCGGCACCGACGAGGTTACATTCTGGATTCGTAAGGCGGCGCATTTTACGGAATTCGCTGTTTTGGGTCTGCTGCTCTCATTTCTGTTTGAACGCATTACATTCAAACAGATTCAAAGAGACTCAGCACGAGTATTGTTAAAGCGGATACTTGCTTTTCTAACCGGCGCGTTTTACGGCGCCACCGACGAAATCCATCAGCTTTTCGTTCCGGGACGGTCCTGCGAACTGCGAGATGTGGGCATCGATGCTGCTGGAGTACTTTTCGGAGTGATGATTGGAAGCTTCTTCCTGTTTCTCGCCGCCCGCAGAGCTATAAATGATGAAAAAGGGAAGAATAATCTTTCCCAATCCACATAATCTATTAATCAGAAAGGAAGATCGTATGAAAATCGGTTGTGTAAAGGAAATCAAGAATAACGAGTTCCGTGTCGGCCTGACGCCTGATAACGTGAAGGATTACATCGCCGCAGGTCACCATGTCTATATCGAGAAAGGAGCCGGGATCGGTTCTGGCTTTTCCGATAATGAATATGTCGACGCCGGAGCATCGCTGATCGACAATCCTGCGGATATCTGGCATCTGGTTGACATGATGATCAAGGTAAAGGAACCGCTTGAATGTGAATATCCTCTGTTCCATGAGGGATTGATTCTTTATACGTATCTGCATCTTGCTGCGGACAAAGAGCAGACGGATGCGCTCCTTCGCGGCAAGGTGAAATCAGTAGCTTATGAGACACTTCAGGAGCAGGATCGATCGCTTCCTCTGCTTGCGCCGATGAGCCAGATTGCCGGACGTCTTTCAATTCAGGAAGGTGCCAAATATCTCGAAAAACGTTTCGGGGGAGAGGGAATCCTCTTGGCCGGTGTTCCCGGAACTCCGAAAGCGAATGTGGTAATCCTCGGCGGAGGTACAGTAGGTATGAATGCCTGCAAGATCGCTGTTGGCATGGGTGCGAATGTAACAATACTTGACATCAATTTAAAGCGTCTTGAAGAGCTCGACAACCTATTCGGCGCACATATCCAGACGCTTGTTTCCAACGAGAGCAACGTGGAACGTGCTGTAAAGGATGCTGATCTTGTTATTGGTTCTGTTCTGATCCCCGGCGGGTCAACTCCGAAGCTTTTTAAAACGAAATACCTCAAAGAGATGAAGGACGGCGCAGTTTTTGTAGATGTTGCAATTGACCAGGGCGGATGCGGTGAATCCTCGCATGTTACGACTCACGATGACCCTGTCTTCATTCTGGACGGTGTAGTTCACTACTGTGTCGGCAATATGCCCGGCGCTGTTCCAAGAACAAGTACGATTGCTCTGACCAACGCGACGATTAAATATGGTCTGCAGATTGCTAACCTTGGACTTGAAGAGGCCTGCCGCCGCAGCGAAGCAATTGCTTCTGGTGTCAACACGTACCTTGGCGAGTTAACTTGCAAAAATGTTGCACTTGCTCACAATTACAAGTACACTCCCGTTATGGATCTGATCTGATCCCGGAAAAAAGAAAGACGCTGAGCACTCAGCGCCTTTTTTCTTTTTATGATAGATTATCCTTCATACAGGTCTGGTTTGCATAAAAATTCATTAATGCGTGTTTCAAGAATTTTTGAAGAGTAGGAAGGCGTTACGACGCAGGCGGTATCAGCACCGCCGCCTGTTCCTCCGATGCAGACGACGGGCTTTTTGTAAGCAAGAACGCCGGCATCCATAGCCATCATTCCAATTTCAACACAAACTTTCGTACCGGCGCTGATCATGCGCAGGGTATGCGCGACGATCTCGAGCGGGTATACACCCTTAAAGACTCCGCTCAAACCGCGTTCTCCTCCGGAAAGAGCGTGAGCTGCGGTAACGAGGATAGCTCCCTTTTCCGTAAGCTTGCACCGCGTTTCCTCGGACATAATGTTTTCGCCGGGTGTTCTGGATCCATAGCAGTGGGTCACAATGACGATTCTGCCGTTGAAGTCGGCAGCTTCGGCCGCTTCCAGAAGGCCAAGTGCGGTTTTGCCGGTCGTTGTAGCCGCGACAATATCCGTTTTCAGTTCTTTCGCGCGGGCAATCGCGATCTCAAACGTTTTTTCACTGTTGTTTTCCTTAACATTGAATAATACCATTTCCGTCTTCCTTTCTTGTCTTATTAATAATATGAAATAATGCTTAGAGTCGGGCGACACCGCTTTCCCGGGCAGCCTGAGCTACCGCCTCAGCGACTGTCGGACCGACACGTTTGTCAAAGGCTCGCGGAAGTATATAGTTCTCATTGAGCTCATCAGAAGAAACGAGACCCGCAAGCGCATGGGATGCGGCAAGCTTCATGGGCTCATTGATATCACGGGCTCGAACGTCGAGCGCTCCGCGGAAAAGTCCGGGGAAGGCGAGGACATTATTAATCTGATTCGGATGATCGGATCTTCCGGTACCGACAACCTTCGCGCCGGCTTCGGCAGCTTCATCGGGCTCAATTTCAGGAACCGGATTTGCCATGGGAAAGACGATTGCGTCCTTTGCCATGGAAGCGATCATTTCCCTGGAGACAATGTGCGGAGCAGAGACTCCTATGAACACATCGGCGCCGGCCATAGCGTCCGCAAGTTTTCCGGAAAATCTCTCAGGATTTGTTAACGCGGCCATCTCCTCCTGAGCGGGATTCATTTCAATGCCTTCGCAGAGTATACCGTTCCTGTCAACCATTTTCAGCTGTTTGACACCGAGGTTCATGAGATGTTTCCCGATTGCGATTCCGGCACTTCCGGCCCCGTTGATAACAACTTTAGCGCTTTCAATTTTCTTGTCGACAACCTTCAGAGCATTGAGCAGCGCCGCACCGACTACGATCGCGGTTCCGTGCTGATCATCGTGGAATACAGGAATATCGCAGATTTCCTTCAGTTTGCGCTCAACTTCGAAACAGCGGGGAGCGGCAATATCTTCAAGGTTTATTCCGCCGAAACTTCCGGAAATCAGATAAATAGTACGCACCAGCTCATCAACGTCCTTGCTTCGGATGCACAGCGGAATCGCGTCCACATCACCGAAGGCTTTGAAGAGGGCACATTTCCCTTCCATGACCGGCATGCCTGCTTCAGGGCCGATATCGCCGAGTCCGAGGACGGCTGTGCCGTCGGTGATGACTGCGACGAGATTATGACGCCGGGTCAGGTCGAAGGAGAGATCCGGATTTTTCTGTATTTCAAGACACGGCTGCGCTACTCCAGGCGTATACGCAAGTGACAGATCGTCTTTGTTTTCAACCCGAACACGGGAAATAACTTCGATTTTACCCTGCCACTCTTTGTGCAGACGCAGAGACTCTTCCATGTAATTCAAGCTGAGGCACCTCCAGATGGATGATATGGATTGATTCTATACTTATATTATCTGTTTTTATTGAAATATGCAAGGCAATTCTATTTTTCGGGTTTCACAAAAACAATCTTCGGTTCCGGAGAACTGTATCAAAAAAGCGGGATTCATATATTTGCAAAAAATCTTATTCCTTTATCTTGCGGTCAATCTCTTTTATCGGCTATAATATAGACAGACAATGAAAGAAGGTGCAGCGGTGTCTTACGACAGATATACGCCTGATGAGCTGATTGTTACGGGAACCTTTCCCGGTATGGGAAGACTTGCACGGTATAATACACCGATCACTCCGAAAGAGAATCTTATCCGTCTTTATGAGGGAAAAACACCAATGTGGATTCCTTCCCCCGGTGAGATCGTGAATATCAAGGTAGACTGCGATCCTGAGAATGTCGCACGCAGTCCGGGCGGCGGAGTTGACGGCTACGGAGTTGAATGGATTTTTGTTGATACCGCAGGCGGCGCGATGGTCAAACCTGGTAAACCGAAGGTAAAGGATATTACGCAGTGGGAAAAGTATGTCACAGTACCGGATCCGGATTCCTGGAACTGGTTCGGCAGTGTTGACCGGCAGATGGATCAGTTTTCTGATCCGACCCTAATGCATGGGATCACATTCGGCAGCTGTCTGTTTGAGCGTCTGATTGCCGTAATGGATTTTGAAAATGCCGCTGTTGCGCTGATTGATGAGGAACAACAGGAGGGTGTCCACCGCTTTTTCCGTGCGATCACGGATTACCGGAAAAAATACTACACGCTATGTAAGCGCTGGTTCAATGCTGACGTTGTCAATTTCAATGATGACTGGGGTTCGCAGCGGGCGGAGTTCTTTTCCCGTGAAACTGCGCGAGAAATGCTTGTGCCGTATGTTAAGGAAGCATGTGACTGTGCTCATTCGCTTGGAATGTATATCGATCTGCACTGCTGCGGGTTTGTGGAAGGCTTTGTTCCATTTTTCATAGAAGAAGGTTTCAATTCCTGGGGCGGTCAGCCGCTGAATGATAAGCCGAAACTCAAAAAGATGTATCCGGGGAAATTCATCTTTACTCATTCGATTGATGTTCCGAACAGTGCCACGGACGAGGAAATTGATGCTGCTGCACAAAAATTCATGGAAGAATTCGGCTATGACAACCGTGGATATTTCGGCGGTCGCGATGAACGTCTGCGCAAGAAGATCTATGAGCTTTCCCG
>ONSY01000166.1 GCA_900320605.1 uncultured Eubacteriales bacterium
ATGGCGACGGACCAGGCCGCGGGATCGATCAGAAGCAGAATGCCCGTGACCGTCAGAACAACGGCGGTGAGGAGAGAACCCCAGTTTTTGCGAAGAAACGTCATGATAAATCCTCCTGCCCGGATGCGGGCAAGCCGGATGCCGTATCGGTTCCGGTTATTCTTTTCTCTGGGGAATCCTTTTCCCGTTCACGCTGATCCCGCAGATCGGCCAGCAGACGGAACCCGGAGACGAGAGTCGCAATGCCTGTGAATGCCAGAATAATTGCCGACCCAAACCGTATGATCTCAACGACCAGTTCTCTCTTCCAGACGATCAGAAAGGAAAGGACAAGCATCAGACACCCGACAGCGGTGGTGAAGACCCACAAAATATAGGTCAATCCTTTTTTCATAAAGAATTCCTCCCGGGCTTGACAGATGATTATACTGATAGTATAACGGAAAGTTCCACTCCGGTCAAGGTTTTTGTTCTTTGACTGAACAGATGGGAAGCATTTGTTCATGCCGAAACGAAAAAAGAGCGGATTATCCGCGAAAGGCGGGCAGGGAGCTTCATATCCGGATTGTGTTTTCGTTCGGGGAGACGATAGGCGCGAGACCGGAAACCGGAGAGAGCAGTGTGGTGAAGCGTTTCGGAAGAGACAGGGGATTTCCCATATGACCGCTCGACTTTCCGACTGGATGACGCGGAATAAAATCTTCCGGCTTGCCGATCTGGAACGCGCCGTCGCCGCATATCAAGCGGACTTCGATATGATTTCCGAACACCGCCGCGCCGTAAAGAAAATCGAAACCGGACTGAAATACATCGACACGGTGATCCGGTTGAAACCCGTCGCCGATAAAGCGAAGTCCGGTTTCAAACTGTTGCGGGAGGGGTATGCCAAAGAGCACGCCGATGAGATCGCGGAATACAACAAGGCCGTCCGGTATCTGAAAGCGAATCAGATGTCTGAATCCGGAAACCTGATTCAGGACGACCTTGCGAAATATGAAGCGAGACGCGACGCCCTTTTGAAGGAGATCGCCCGGACCGAAGAGAAGCTCCGCGCCGCCGACCTCGACCCGGAGATCATTCGCACGATCCGGTATCAGGTCGAAAAGGTGACGGAAAGCGAAAGCTTGCTTAACACATGTGTTAAGCGGCAGCCGGTCACTGTTTTGAACGCCGGCGCTTCGGAGGCGGAGACAACCGTGCGTATGATTTCTGCGAGGGAGGATCGGGCAGCCCGGCGCTTTCTTACCGGTTCTTCTCCACGTCCTGCCAGTTGGGATTCTTGAGGATTTCCGCGTCCTCGCCGACAAAGACCTTCGCCGCTTCCTCGTCACCCGTGAGCTGCCAGAGCATCCAGGCGGTCATGTAGCCGTCGGTACGGAGCTGCATATCGCCGTGTTCGGCGTTCGTACACCGTCCGCGGACCTTCGCGATGTTGTCCGGCAGCGTCCCGTAGATCTCCTTCAGGGCTTCGAGGGGGGAGACGCCGTTGTATTCCGCGTCCGAATCCGGTTTCCCCATATCGTCGGAGGTCCCGGTGGAAGCGGTCATGAAATAGCTTACGGCAATATCGGAGGGATCGTATGTCCAGCCCATCGACCGGGCAAGCATCGGATACGCCGCGCTTCCGGTGAACAGCGCCGCATACAGGCTGCTGTTATCAAACTTCGTGACAGCGTTGATCGCGCCCGCGCCTCCCTGCGAATATCCCGCGGCCCCCATACGTGTACGGTCGACGCTGTCCCTGATCTCGCTTTCATTCAGCACATAGTCCAGTGTGAGGGACGCCGTTTCACCCGTGCCGGGCTGGGGATCGTCGTTGCCCACCGCGATGAAGCCCCAGGAAGCCAGTCTTTCAAAAAAGGGCAGATAGGTCTTCGCGGGGGTCTGACTCCCGTTGACGACCATCACCAGAGGATACTCCTTTCCGGAGGTTTTCAGCTCGGCCGGATAGTACATGTAAATATTCTTTATGGATGTATTGTCGGACCTGACTGCGATATGCTCCACCGCGTAACTGCCCCGGCCGAGGTATTTTGCTTCGAGCTCTCCGCCTGTCGGAACCATTTCGTAATAATTCTCCGGCAGACGCGGATCGTTCAGCGCCTTGTGGGTGTTGATCTGGCTGACGATGAAAAACACCGAGGCCGCCAGAACGAGCAGACCGAGAATGATGCCGATGATTTTGAACATTTTCTTTACCGCTTTCATGAACGGTTTTCCCCCTTGACTTTCGGATGAAACCATTGTATCATGGGACCGGTACGAAGTCAAGAATTTTTTAACTGACATTAGAAAATGAAACAAAACGCGGAGGTTTGTATCACCGTGAACAACGCGCAGCGCAGCAGCTATGTCAAAAATCGGATCACGGCGGCCCTGCTCAGCCTGATGGAGGAGAAACCGGTGGACGATATATCGGTTTACGAGCTGACGGAGCGGGCCGGGGTCGGTCGGGTGTCGTTCTACCGGAATTTCCGGGACAAGGACGACGTTCTCCGCTTTTTTATCTCCGAGGAGACTGAGAAATGGCTCGGAGAGGATCATGTCAGCTATCTCGCCGCCGGACGGACGAAGGAATTCGCCGTGTTCCTGCTCCGACACATGCGGGAATACCGGGGGTTTTTCGATCTTCTGATGCGGGACGGGCGGATGCACCTTTTGGAGGACGAGTTCGACAGCCGGATCCGCCTTTATCTCGATCAATCTGCCGACCCGTGGCACATCGCATTCCTGACGGGCGGGTTCTACAAGCTTTTCCGGTACTGGGCCGCTTGTGGTTACCGGGAATCGCCGGAAGAGATCGCGGCGTATATGCGGTGAATTCCTCCCGTTTTCTTTCACGATTCCCCG
>ONSY01000065.1 GCA_900320605.1 uncultured Eubacteriales bacterium
ACACAGCCCGGTTATATGGATGAGTTTGTCGCGGCCTGCTTCCTTCCCCACACGGACGCGTCGCTTTTCGCGGAGGAGTGAGCGCTATGGCAGAAGTCATCAACAACAAAGAGGGAAAACCTCTGGAATACTACGCCGCGAAATACCGCGGGACGGATCCTCTCCAAATCGCGGCGCGCACCGCACTTCCCTATGACGAAACCCGCCGGGTCTTTACGCTGACGCTGATGAACAGCGTCTACGAGGTTACCTATCCGGAATTCTCCGTCCGTTTTTTACGCGGTGAGGGTGACCGGCTTTCAGGCTACCCCGTAGGGCAGATTCTGATTCTCCGTTTTCTGACAGGCGGTCAGTTCGTACGCGGAAGCGGTCAGTTCCTTTCCTACCGCGATATGCCCTGGGGCGACGTATATTTCGCGAATTTCACGAACCGCTGTATCCGCCGGCTTGCCTTTTCCTTTGCAGGAAAGGAGGAAGCTGTTGCCCGCAGAATGGCCGCGCTCGGCGGCACACCTTACGAAAATGGGGATATCGGCTGGGAATTCCCGTTCATGCCGGGGCTTCTGATCCGGATCTCGATCTGGGACGCCGACGAGGAGTTCCCTCCTTCGGCGCAGATCCTTTTTTCAGACAACTTTCAGTACGCGTTCGACGCTGACGATATGGCATATACCGGAGACATTTTCATCAAAATCCTTTCGGCAGTTTCCTAAGGCGGTGATCTCTGATGTTTCAAGTAAGTTTTCCTCTCCAGAACCGGACAGTTGAAGTCGAAGCAGGGACAACGGTTCTTGCCGCTGAAATTGCCGCCGGGCTGCATCCGGATGCGCCATGCGGAGGAATGGGCGTCTGCGGGAAATGCCGGGTCGAAATTCTGGCGGAAAACGGAGCGCGCGAGGAAGTTCTGGCCTGTGAAACAAAGATCGACAGGGATATGACCGTTTTTACGGCGTCTGACGAACATCACCGGATTCTGACGGACGGTACCGGGTCGCTCGACCGAATCGATCCGCCGGTCCGGAAGGTATCTCTGCAGGTCGGGAAAGCGACACTTCAGAATCCGACTTCCGGCTGGGCCAGGCTGAGGGAAGCCGTCAGAAAAGCGGCCGGAGTGGAAATCCGGCCGGATCCCGATCTCGCGGACGGACTTTCGAAAACGCTTGAATCGCTGGACTGGGAACCTCAGGCGGTTCTTTACGGCGATGAACTGCTTTCTTTGAGAAAAGAGGGCAGGCTTTTGACCGCCGCGGTTGACATCGGAACCACAACAGTGGTACTATATTTAGCAGATGGGGAAACTGGCGAGGTGCTTTCAACCGGAAGCATGCTCAATCCGCAGACACAGTTCGGAGCGGATGTTATCAGCCGCGCCAATTACGCGATGCAGAATACGCCGAGGGAGCTTTCCGAAGCGATCCGCGCCGCGGTTGATTCCCTTCTCCGTGACGCGCTTTTCAGAGCGAACGCGTCCGCACAGGACGTCTTTTCCGTTGTAATCGTCGGAAACACATGTATGCACCATCTGTTTCTCGGGCTCGATCCCTCGAGCCTCGTCCTTTCGCCGTATGTACCCTCGATTTCAGAGCCGCTGGTGCTTGACGCGGTGCGGTACGGCCTTTCCGCCAACAGGCGCGCGAAACTGTTCCTGCTGCCCTGCATTGCCGGCTTTGTCGGCGCGGACACCGCGTCTGTAATGCTCGCCTGCTCATATGACCGGCGCGAGGAGCTGACACTCGCCATCGATATCGGCACCAACGGAGAACTTGTCATCGGAGACCGGACACGTACGGTAGCCTGTTCCACCGCGGCCGGACCTGCGTTCGAAGGCGCGAAAATCACTTTCGGAATGCGCGGCGCGGCAGGGGCGATTGATCATGCGTCAATTCAGAACGGACAGCTCAGTGTTTCCGTGATCGGCGGCGGAAAGCCACGCGGAATCTGCGGTTCCGGATTGCTTGATCTGGCGGCGCAGATGCTGCGCGCAGGCGTGATCGATGAAACAGGCCGCATTGCCGATGAAGAGGATCTTCCGGGAGAATCGAAACCCCTGGCGGACCGGATCCGGACGATCGACGGCCTTCGCTGCTTTGTAATCGCGCAGGGAGCGGAAAGCGATACCGGAGAGTGTATCTTTATCAGTCAGAAGGATATCCGGGAAATCCAGCTGGCGAAAGGCGCGATGGCTGCCGGAATCGCTCTGATGCTCGAGTATCTCGGAAAAAAGGAAACGGATATTGAAAAAGTGCTGCTTGCCGGGGCTTTCGGCAACTATATGAACCCTGAAAGCGCATGCGCCATCGGTCTGATCCCGCAGAAGCTGCTTTCAAAGATTGAAATGGTCGGAAACGCGGCCGGCCGCGGCGCACTGATGTGCGCTCTCAATGCGCAATGCTATTCGCGTTCCGCAAAGATGGCGGAAAAAACCGAATTTATTGAGCTCGCTTCAAATCCGAGCTTTCAGGACCGGTTCGTGGACGAACTGATGTTCCCGGAGGAAGAAGAATGACACATACCGAAAAAGTGATTGAAATCGCGAAAGAAGCCGGGTTCGACACCGCTGTAAAGCTGGACCCGAAAACGATCGTGCTTCATGAAGAGGTGCGCGAAATGTGTGCCGAGGGCAAATGCAATGCCTACGGAAAGAACTGGACCTGTCCGCCGGCATGCGGTGATCTTGACTACTGCCGCGGCGTTGTCGCGAAATACAGCGAGGGTGTGATTGTCCAGACCATCGGACACCTGGAAGACTCTATGGATTACGAAACCATGATGGACACCTCTCATCGGCACAAGGAAAATTTCATGAAAATGGCGGAGCAGGTCAAAGCCCTTTATCCCAACGCGATCTGTCTCGGCGCTGGCGGCTGTACCGTCTGCAAGAAATGCAATTATCCGGAACCCTGCCGTTTCCCTGAAAAGGCCTTTTCCTCAATGGAAGGCTACGGAATGCTTGTCAG
>ONSY01000272.1 GCA_900320605.1 uncultured Eubacteriales bacterium
GTTCCTGCAGTATAAGGTCTTCGGCAATCAGCGCATTCCGGAAGGGTGGATTGTGGTTACGGCCGGAAATCCTCCGGAATTCAACCGTTCCGTACGGGAATTCGACGTCGTGACGATGGACCGTCTGAAGGTGCTGGAAGTAACGCCGGATCTGCATGCCTGGCAGTATTATGCCATCAAGAGCGGTGTCCACAAAGCCGTTATGACCTACCTGGAGATCAAAAAAGAGGACTTTTATCAGATTGAGTCCACAATCGACGGAAAATCCTACGTCACAGCGCGCGGCTGGGAAGACCTTTCGGAAGCCATCAGCATGTATGAAGAAAAGGGCTTTAAGGTGGACGAAGCCCTGATTGCCCAGTACCTGCGCAACAAGAGAATTATCGGAGAATTCTCGGTTTATTACGATTTGTTTACCCGTTACCGGACGGATTATCAGATCAGCCGCATCCTTCTGGGAACGCAGGATGATGTAGTCAACACGATGGCGAAAAACGCCGGTTTTGACGAGCGGATCTCCGTCACAGGCCTCCTGATCGAAGCGATCCTTCCGCAGATCAAGGCCAACGTGGAATGGAGGGATGAATTAAAGGCAGCCCTTCCGGCCATCCGGGAAGAGAAAAAGGCCGTGGAGGCCGGCGCTACCCGCGAAATGCAGCTGAATTTCGAGAGAAAGGCCGAAGAGTTCAATCACCAGGTCGCGAAGATGAAAGAGGATACTGCGCGGATACAGTCGGCGCTGGCAAACATTTTTCATTTCGTTGCCGAAAACTACGGCGAAGACAACGAAATGCTCATTCTCATTACGGAACTGACCGTGAACTATTACAGTTCCCGGTTTATTTCCGAAAACGGATGCGAAGAGTATTTCCATTATAATAAAAAGTTCCTGCTGTATGAGCGGGGAAAACGGATTGAAGAAGAGATTCGCGAGATGGAAAAAGAAGGAATCCTGGAGGAGCTGACGATCTGAACATGGCGGACACTTTCGGTATCTTTCAGAAGGATGAATACGGCCGCAGCATTCTGGTGTCGGTCAACCCCGGGGAAGAGCGAAAATCCTATGATATCCCGGAGGGTACGTATGCCGTTGCGGAAAAGGCTTTTTCGGAGCACCCTGAGCTGACGCGGATTTCCATTCCGGCGTCTCTTGAAGTGATTCCGGACCGGGCTCTTTCCAACGGCGGGGGCTGGGCTTCCGATGAAAAAGGAATCGATGATATCCGGGTTTCTTCCGGAAATGATGTTTTTTTCATCGAAAACGGCTGTCTTTACGAAAAACTCCCCGGACAGGGCACGCGGCTTGTCCGCGCAGCGAAGGTTCCGGAGAATGTCAGTATTCCGGAGCATGTCTGTATTGTCGCCCGGGGGGCTTTCTCCGATCGTAAAATCGCCTGCGTTACGCTGAGAAAGACCGGGCAGAAGATCTGGTTCCCGGTAAGACATGATTATTATCTGGGCGTTCTTCTGGATGAATTCGGCAAAAACGGCAGAATCTATGATTTTTCACGCTACGACCGTTTTCTTCTGGACAACCATTTCAATCCGGAACGAATCCGCATGATCTGTGCCCGGATCGCGGACTGCGGGCCGGACGATAAGGAAACAGCGGAAAAACTGACGGAGCATGTGCGCCGCTATCAGGAGCAGATCCTCGAATGTCTTTCGGATACGGGGGAAACGCTCCATCTGGACTGCCTCGCGGACATTGGCTTTTTCACCGCAGATAATATGGACGAAATCATTGAGTATTTCAGCCGGTCGGACCGCAAGGATCTTTTGTCCTGGCTGATGAATTACAAGCATGGCCATTTAATGAATAATGAAGCAGATTTTGATTTTTCAATATAGGGATTGACGAAAAAAGAAATGCTGATATAATAGTTTCGTGCGAAAATACCCGAACAGTTGTATTTACGGCACAATCTACAGCTGGAGGGGAGGGAAAAAACAAGTGTCGAGCATCATCGTAAAAGAAAACGAATCTCTGGACAGCGCTCTTCGCAGATTCAAGAGAAGCTGCGCGAAGGCAGGCATTCAGCAGGAAATCCGCAAACGCGAGCATTACGAGAAGCCTTCGGTCCGCCGCAAGAAAAAGTCGGAA
>ONSY01000170.1 GCA_900320605.1 uncultured Eubacteriales bacterium
CGAGTTTTCCGCGCGGTGCGCCCGGGCACTTGAGGAAGACAAACGCTTTTCGGAAGGATTCGGGTCGATCGACCGGCTCCATTACGGAGAACGGGAGCCTGAGAAGGAGGAAATCTTCTCTCTGTGCGAAATCTCCGTCAATACCGAGCGCAGGATACGGGAAGAATTCGGATGGAAAAAATATCTTCTGCGCCGTGTCATTTTCAACTTCAACCCGAATCGTGTCAGAAAACCGAAAGGGTCAAATGACAGAAAAGCGGATCGGCATAAGAAGAAAAAAGATGCTGCCTAAGGAATTCACCGCGTCGGACAGAAATGTCGCTTGGAAGACGACCTTTTGAAAATCATCTTCTGTTAGGATAAGATCGCAGGGGCAACCCAGCGATCTTATTTTATATGAATCAAACGGAGGAAAGTCAGATGAAAAAAGGTTTAACGGAGCTTGTGTTTATTCTTGACCGGAGCGGATCAATGTCAGGACTTGAAAACGATACGATCGGGGGATTCAATTCTCTGATCGGGAGACAGCGCCTCGAAAAAGGGGAATGTCTTGTCTCAACCGTGCTTTTCAACGAGAAATCCGTTGTCCTTCATGACCGCATCGCGCTCGACCGCGTTCCGGAAATGAAAAAGGAAGACTACGTACCGAGCGGGATGACCGCACTGATCGACGCGATCGGCGGCGCGATCCGCCATATCCGGAATATCCATAAATACGCGAGGGAGGAGGACGTTCCGGAACGGACGCTTTTTGTCATTACAACCGATGGACTTGAAAATGCTTCAAGAAATTTTTCCGCCGATGACGTCAGGAGAATGATTGAACGCCAGAAGGAGGAAAACAACTGGGAATTTCTTTTTATCGGAGCCAATATTGATTCTGTCGCCACCGCGGAGCGATACGGCATCGGGAAAAACCGTTCTGTCAACTATCACGCTGATGAAGTCGGTACCAGAAACCTTTATGAAACGGTATCGGAAACCGTCGCAGAGTACCGCGCAAGCAGGCCGATTTCCAGCTCCTGGAGCGACAGAATCGCCGAGGATTATTCGAAGCGGAAGAAGTGAGCGTATCAATGCGGGAATTTCGGAACGCAAAGTAAGCACGCTGTGCTGAAAAACACTTGAATATATCCGGACGCTATGATAGAATAAAGCCGTGATTTTTTAGGCGGAAGCGCCGCCGGGGATGGGAAGTGTGCTGAATGAAAATCGTCTGTCTTGATCTGGAAGGTGTTCTGGTGCCGGAAATCTGGATCGCTTTTTCACAGGAAAGCGGAATTGCGGAACTTCGCCGGACGACACGCGACGAACCCGATTATGACAAGCTGATGCACTGGCGTCTCGGCATTCTGAAAGAACATCATCTGGGGCTGCGCGAAATTCAGAATACGATTTCGAAAATCGATCCTCTTCCGGGCGCGAGAGAATTTCTTGACCGTCTGCGCGAGGAGACACAGGTAATTATCCTGAGTGACACGTTCCGGGAATTTGCGGCGCCGCTGATGAAAAAACTCGGCTGGCCCACCATTTTCTGCAACAGTTTGGAAGTAGCCGAAAACGGAGAGATTACCGGATACAGAATGCGCTGTGAGAAATCAAAGCTGACATCCGTACGGGCGCTTCAGCAAATGGGTTTTGAGACGATCGCCGCCGGGGACAGCTTCAATGATCTTGAGATGATCCGCGCTTCAAAGGCGGGATTCCTGTTCCGCTCCACGCCGTCGATTATTGCCGATAACCCGGATCTGCCCGCTTTTGAGGAATACGGCGATTTCCTCCGCGCGATTGAAAACGCGCTGAGAGAAACGTAATCAGCGGCAGGCGGTGCTGCTCGGGACTGTTTCCGGAAGCGCCGCCTGCTTTCCTTGCAAAACAGCTGAAAAGAAGAAATAAGGTGTGAATTCGATGAATATTGGTGCCATTGAGCCGAAAGAGCCGCTTAGATTTTTCCGGGAGATCTGCGCGATCCCTCACGGATCCCGCAATACAGATGCAATTGCTGATTACTGCGTCCGGTTTGCGGAAAAACGCGGGCTTTTCTGCCTGCGTGACCGGAACAACAACGTTATCATCAAAAAACCTGCCGCAGACGGTTATGAGGATAAACCCTCACTGATCCTTCAGGGACATCTCGATATGGTCTGCGAAAAGGAACCGGACGCTGTGATTGACATGATGCGTGAAGGTTTATCCCTGAAGTCTGACGGGGAATATATCTTTGCGGAAGGCACGACACTCGGCGCTGATGACGGAATCGCCGTAGCGATGATGCTCGCCATTCTGGACAGCGGCACAATTGCCCATCCCGCGCTCGAGTGTGTTTTCACGTCAGATGAGGAAATCGGCATGATCGGCGCCGCTGCGCTCAGCACTGCCTCCCTGACCGGGAAAACAATGCTCAATCTTGACTCGGAAGATGAAGGAGTGTTCACGGTCAGCTGCGCGGGAGGCGCTACCGTTACCTGTACGCTGCCGGTCAGCCGGGAAAGAAAACAGGGAACTGTCTGCGAGATAATCGTTGATGGCCTTCTTGGAGGTCACTCCGGAGTGGAAATCAATCTGGGACGTGCGAACGCGAACCGTCTTCTTGCGCGCGCGCTCGATTTTGCCTCGCAGAAACAGCCGATACGGATCATTTCCATCGCCGGCGGCCTTAAAGACAACGCAATCCCGGCGAGATCTGCCGCCAGAATTCTCGTTGACGACGCGGAAAAAATCAGTGCTCTTTTCAGCCAGTTCGATCTGATCCTGAAACACGAGACGGCGTCATGCGATCCGGACGTGAAGATTTCGCTTCGCGTGCTTGGAGATGAAACAGAAACCGTAATGAGTGAGAAGTCGACTTCTGACGTGCTTTCCTTCCTGCTTCTTGCACCGAACGGGGTTCAGGAGATGAGCCGGGAAATCGATGGACTTGTAGAAAGCTCTCTGAATCTCGGAATATTAGACTGCGGGGCAGAAAGTCTCACGGCTTCTTTTTCAGTCCGCAGCAGCGTATCCTCACGTAAGGAAATGATGATCCGCCAGCTATGCCGTCTGACGGCTCTGTTCGGCGGCAGCATTGCGAGGGAGGGCGATTATCCGGCCTGGGAGTACCGTAAGGATTCACCCCTTCGTGAAAGAATGGAACGGATATTCCTTGAGCAGTACGGATATGCTCCGAAGATCGAGGCGATCCACGCCGGCCTTGAATGCGGTATCTTTTCCGGCAGGATCGAGGGACTCGACTGTGTTTCCTGCGGACCGCAGCTTGAGGGAATCCATACTCCGCGGGAGAAAATGAGTATTTCCTCGCTGCAGCGCTTCTGGAAGTTTGTACTCGAAGTTCTGAAAGAATCCTGACAGAATCCCATTGCACGAAAGCAAAAAAAGAAAATAAAAAATCTTGACTTCTCGGGATGCTTGTGCTAAGATATGGGAGAAAATTGAGAAAAGCGATGACGAAGACGGTTTCCGGTAAGGTCTCAAGAGAGCCTGCGGCAGGTGAGAGCAGGCGGCGTAGCCGGTAATAAACCCATCACTTCCGAGCTGAAATCTTGAAACCGGTACGGCTTTAGAGATTTTCGTGACTGCTGCGTAAATGCATAGGGCTTGCTGGAGCCTGAGAGGGGCAGAAACAGGAATGTTTCTGCAATTTGAGTGGTACCGCGGATGAATTTCACCCGTCTCAAAGAATGAGACGGGTGTTTTTTTATGCAATATCTTATTATTTCCAAGGAGGAAACAGCATGAAAACAGTAACAGCTTCACCGCTTGCGGAGATCGCCCTGAGAATTCGTGAAATGCGCGAAATCTCTGAGCTCACGCAGGAGCAGATGGCGGAAAAAACGGAAGTGTCGCTCGAACAGTATCAGGGTTACGAGTCCGGCCAGATTGATCTTCCGTTTACATTCATTCACAAATGCGCCCTGACATTCGGAATTGAAATTACCGATCTGCTCGAGGGACGAAGCGCCAACCTTTCCTCCTATACGGTAACGCGCCGCGGAAAAGGCCAGCGCACTGCGCAGGAAGAGGGAATCGAGATATCGAACCTAGCCCCGATGTTCCGCAAAAAGATCGCCGAGCCGTATTTTGTCAAATATGAGTATTCGGCCGCCCAGCAGACGCTTCCGATCCATCTGACAACACACTCCGGACAGGAATTTGACTACATCGTTTCCGGCCATCTGAAAGTTCAGGTCGGTGAACATACGGAAATCCTCGAAGAGGGTGACTCGATCTATTACAACTCCTCAACGCCTCACGGAATGATCGCGGTGGACGGCAGGGATTGCCTCTTCGTCGCGGTGGTTCTTCCCGGCGAGGATCTGTCGGAACAGAGTATCCGCGAGAGCATCGCGTCCGCCGGCGCGACGGAGAATCAGGTCTGCAACCAGTTTATAGAGACGCAGGTTGACGAAAACGGCCTGCTTCAGAAAATCGATTTCAAAAACGAGGACCGTTTCAATTTCGCGTTTGATATCGTGGATGCCATCGCGGAGAAGGATCCCGAGAAGCTGGCGATGATTCATATCGCGAGAGACAAGACGGAACGCCGTTTCACGTTCCGTCAGATGGCTCGTGCATCGTCACGCTGCGCGAACTATTTCAAATCACTCGGAATCAAGAAGGGCGACCGCGTGATGCTCGTCCTGAAACGCCATTATCAGTTCTGGTTCGCGATGCTCGGACTCCATAAGCTCGGCGCTGTCGCGATTCCGGCGACCAATCAGCTGAAAGCCCACGATTTTGAGTACCGGTTCAATGCGGCGGGAGTCTGCGCGATCCTTGTGACCGCCGACGGAGATGTCGCGGAACAGGTCCTTGAGGCGCAGAAAACCAGTCCGACTCTGAAACATCTGATTATGGTCGGGGGAGCGCGCGAAGGATTCCGTGATTTTGACGAGGAATACAAAATGTATTCGACGGCGTTCCCGCGTACGGAGGATACTCCGTGCGGGAATGACCTCCAGCTCATGTTCTTTACGTCCGGAACGACCGGATATCCGAAGTGTGCGATGCACAGCTGCCTGTATGCGCTCGGGCATTACGTCACCGCGAAATACTGGCACTGCGTCGAGCCGGACGGTCTGCATTTCACTATTTCCGATACCGGATGGGGCAAGGCTCTGTGGGGTAAGCTCTACGGTCAGTGGCTCTGCGAAGGAGCGGTGTTCGTCTATGACTTCGATCGCTTTGACGCCTCCGATATTCTGCCGATGTTCGCCAAATACCAGATCACCTCTTTCTGCGCGCCGCCTACCATGCTGCGCATGATGATCCGCGAGGATATCGCGAAATATGATTTTTCGTCCGTTCGTCATATGACGACAGCAGGCGAAGCGCTGAATCCGGAAGTCTATTACCAGTTTGAGAAGCTGACCGGTCTGAAGATCATGGAAGGTTTCGGTCAGACTGAGACGACGCTTACGATCGCGAACCTCGCGGGCAGCACCAACAAGATCGGTTCCATGGGTAAGGCAGTTCCGCTCTATGATATCGAACTGGTTGATTCCGAGGGGAATCCGGTTCCGACCGGTGAACCCGGTGAGATTGTCATCAATACGAAGAAACGCGTTCCCTGCGGACTGTTCCTCGGCTACTGGCAGGATGAGGAGAAAACACGCGAGGCATGGCACGACGGCTATTACCACACCGGTGATATGGCGTGGCGTGATGAGGACGGATACTTCTGGTATGTCGGCCGCGCGGACGATGTCATCAAGTCATCCGGTTACCGGATCGGACCGTTTGAGATTGAAAGCGTCATCATGGAGCTTCCGTATGTCCTCGAATGCGGTGTTTCCGCTGCTCCGGACCCCGTTCGCGGACAGGTCGTCAAGGCAAGCATTGTTCTGACGAAAGGCAATGTCGGATCTGATGAGCTCGCGAAAGAGATTCAGAACTATGTCAAGAGCAAGACCGCGCCGTATAAATACCCGCGCATTGTCGTTTTCCGCGACAGTCTGCCGAAGTCGATCAGCGGTAAAATTCAAAGAAATAAACTATAAGAAATATTCATTAAAAATATTTAACGATGCAATCAGTTTCAATGATTGACAAAGGGAAAGAAATCTGATAAAATCTTTAAGAACTTAAAAAAGGCGTTGACGAAGAGGGACGCCGGAGACGAAGCCTTCAGAGAAGCGGCGGTCGGTGCGAGCCGCGGGGCGAAATTCCGGAGTCTGTAGCTTCTGAGCCGGAAGGAAGAAAGCGGGGAATCGCTCCCTGCAAGTAGAGCCTTCCCGTGAGGCCGCGTGAGAGCAAAGGACTTGCTGGAGTCTGAGAGGGGCAGAGGAAGTACCTCTGCAATTTGAGTGGTACCGCGGGTGTAGATGGAATATGCTCGTCTCAAAGATTATCTTATTTCTTTGAGGCGAGCTTTTTGTATGCCTCAAAAGGAGGAAAACATGGATCAGATTACAGGACTTGACGTGAAGATCCTCGAGATGGCGACCAGAATCCGGGAACTGAGGGAGATTGAAAATCTCTCGGTAGCGGAAATGGCGGAAAAGACCGGAGTTTCTTCTGAGGAATACGTTGCCTGTGAAGAAGGCCGGAGCGATCTGAACTTCGCTTTTCTTTACCGCTGCGCACTGGCGCTGGGGGTCGACGTAACCGATATCATCGAGGGATCTAGCCCGCGTCTTCGTTCCTATACCGTGACAAGAAATGGTGAGGGACGGAAAATTCAGCAGGCGCACGGCATGACATATTACAATCTTGCCGCAGCGTTTCAGAATCGTATCGCGGAACCGCTGTTTGTCGTCAATAAGTATTCTGAGGAAGCGCTGCACCGTGATATCGAACTGACAACGCATATCGGTCAGGAATGCGATCTGGTTATTTCCGGTCACCTGAAAGTCCAGGTCGGCGCTCATACGGAAATACTCGCTCCCGGAGACAGTATCTATTATGATTCCTCAACACCTCACGGGATGATCGCCGTGGGCGGAGCCGACTGTCTGTTCTACGCGATCGTTCTAAATCCTCAGGGAGAACACGCGCCGTTTATCGAGCACGATGTCATCGCGCCCGCGGAGGTGAACATTCCCCGGGATGACTCCGACAGGATCTGGCACCGCTATGTCGACACCGAGGAAAACGAACTCGGCACACCGACAAAAATCACTTTCAAAAACACCGATCATTTCAATTTCGCCTACGATATTGTGGACGCGATCGCGGAGAAAGAGCCTGAGAAGCTCGCGATGCTCCACATTGACCGCGAGAAGAACGAACGCCGCTTTACTTTCCGGCAGATGATGCGCGCCTCATCGCGGTGCGCAAACTATTTCAAATCCCTCGGCATCAAGAAGGGCGACCGCGTCATGCTCGTTCTGAAGCGTCACTATCAGTTCTGGTTCGCAATCCTCGGTTTACATAAACTGGGAGCGATCGCGATTCCTGCGACAAATCAGCTCAAATCGCACGATTTTGAGTACCGTTTCAACGCGGCGGGTGTCTCGGCGATTCTCTGCACCGCTGACGGCGACGTCGCCGATCAGGTTCTCGAGGCGAAGAAGACGAGTCCCACACTGCAGCACCTGATTATTGTCGGCGGTGAGAAAGAGGGCTTCAGAAACTTCGACGAGGAATACAGAATGTATTCAACGTCCTTCCCGCGCGCGGAGGACGCGCCGGGCGGCGATGATCCGATGCTGATGTTCTTCACTTCCGGTACCACAGGCTACCCGAAAATTGCGATGCACAGCTATAAATACGCGCTCGGTCACTTCCATACCGCGAAATACTGGCATTGCGTTGATCCGGACGGACTTCATTTCACGATCTCCGATACCGGCTGGGCAAAGGCGATGTGGGGAAAACTCTACGGTCAGTGGATCTGCGAAGCCGCGACGTTCGTCTATGACTTCGATCGCTTTGACGCTTCCGATATCCTGCCGATGTTTGCGAAGTATCAGATTACCACTTTCTGCGCGCCGCCTACAATGCTGCGCATGATGATCCGCGAGGATATTTCCAAATACGACCTCAGTTCCGTTAAACATATGTCAACCGCCGGAGAGGCATTGAATCCGGAGGTTTACCATCAGTTCAAGAAACTGACCGGTCTGAAGATTATGGAAGGGTTCGGACAGACCGAATCAACCTGTATTCTCGGCAACTTCATCGGCATGGAGCACAAGATCGGCTCCATGGGCAAGCCCGCGCCGATCTATTCCGTTGAACTGATCGATTCAGACGGAAAACCGGTACCGACCGGTGAACCTGGAGAAATCGTCATTGATACGAGAAACGGCGCTCCGTTCGGACTGTTCCGCGGCTACTACCGTGACGAGGAGAAGACGAAGGAAGTATGGCATGACGGTTATTATCACACCGGAGATATGGCGTGGCGCGATGAGGACGGATACTTCTGGTATGTCGGCAGAACCGACGACGTCATCAAATCCTCCGGATACCGCATCGGACCGTTTGAAATCGAAAGCGTTATCATGGAGCTTCCGTATGTACTTGAATGCGGCGTCTCCGCGGCGCCGGATCCCGTACGCGGCCAGGTTGTCAAGGCGAGCATCGTTCTGACAAAGGGCAATGTCGGTTCCGAAGCTCTGAAGAAAGAGATTCAGGATTACGTAAAGAGTAAGACGGCTCCGTATAAATATCCGCGTATCGTTGTTTTCTGCGAGAGCCTTCCGAAGACGGTAAGCGGAAAAATTCAGCGCAACAAGCTCTGATGAGGAATAAAATGGATCATAAACGGATTACACTGCTTTCCGGGCATTACGGAAGCGGAAAGACGAATATTGCCGTCAATCTGGCATTTGAACTGAAAAAGAGCTGCGAACGTGTTGCGATTGCGGATATCGATATCGTCAATCCGTATTTCCGTACGAAAGACAGTGAGAAAGAACTCGAACAGGCGGGGATCAAACTGATCTGTTCACAGTATGCGAATTCAAACCTCGATATTCCCGCATTGCCGGACGAAATCTATTCGATTATCGACGACAGAAGCCTTACGGCTGTTGTCGATATCGGCGGCGATGACCGCGGCGCGCTTGCTCTCGGGCGGTTTGCGCCGGGAATCGTCGAGGAAGGCGATTATGAGATGCTGATGGTTATCAACTGCTACCGTCCGCTCACGCGCACCGCTCAGGCGATCCTCGAGATCCGCCGGGAGATCGAAACTGCCGGAGGTATTTCCTTTACCGGACTTGTCAACAACTCGAATCTCGGTACTGAGACAACGGAGGACGATGTTCTGCGTTCGGTCGGATTCGCAGAAGAGGTTTCCGAAAAGACCGGTCTTCCCATAAGGATGACAACGGTCGAACAAGGTCTTTTTAAAGCGCTCGAGGGAAAGATTGAACATCTTTTCCCTCTGCGCCTGCAAGATAAAATCAACTGAAAAGGGAGCGAAATTCATGGCAAAGCTTACGTTCAGAAGCGATCTTTGCAAAGGCTGCGGTCTCTGTGTCGCGGCTTGCCCCAAGGGTCTGCTGACCCTTGCAAAGGATAAGATCAATGCAAAGGGACATCATCCCGCCGAGATCACGGAGCCGGAGAAATGTGTCGGCTGCGCGTCCTGCGCAATGATGTGTCCCGATTGTATCATTACGGTAGAAAGGTAGGAAAAAGGTATGGCAGAAAAAGTACTGATGAAGGGCAACGAAGCGATCGCGGAAGCTGCGATTGAAGCGGGCTGCCGTTTCTACTTCGGCTACCCGATTACCCCTCAGACGGAGATTGCCGCCTATATGGCGAAACGGATGCCGAAAATCGGCGGAACGTTCCTTCAGGCGGAGAGCGAGATCGCCGCAATCAATATGGTTTACGGTGTTTCGAGCGCTGGAAAACGCGTAATGACTTCCTCCTCGAGTCCGGGAATTTC
>ONSY01000192.1 GCA_900320605.1 uncultured Eubacteriales bacterium
AAAATGCAAGAGGAAATTTTCAGGTGTCGGTTACAGACTACACCTTGTGCCTCACGGCGCCGGAAATCTTCTCCCCGGGGCCGTTCTTAATGCGATCTTAATACCGCCGGGGCAATCCTTAACACCGTCTTTGCGGAGAAAACGGTATAATACAGCTGCAAATATCGATGGAGGCAGTTATGAGCGGACGTTTTTTAGGGAAAAAACTTTCATCATTTCAGATCATTATCGTCGGATTCGTCGGACTGATCCTGATCGGGGCGCTTCTGCTGACGCTCCCCGTGTCCGTGGGTAACGGCGCCTCCCCCTCGTTCGGGACCGCGCTCTTCACATCCACGTCGGCCGTATGCGTCACGGGACTGGTCGTGCAGGACACCGCGTCGCACTGGTCGGTGTTCGGGCAGGCCGTCATCCTTCTGCTGATCCAGATCGGAGGACTCGGGGTCGTGTCCGTTTCGGCGCTGATCGCGATCCTTTCCGGACGCAGGATCTCGCTGCTGCAGCGAAGCATGCTGCAGGACAGCATCTCGGCCCATCAGATCGGCGGGACGGTTCGGATGACCGCCTTCATCTTCCGTTCGGCGCTGATCATCGAGACAGCCGGCGCGCTGCTGATGCTGCCGGCCTTCTGCGGACGCTACGGAGGCGCGGGAATCTGGATGTCGTTCTTCCACTCGGTCTCGGCGTTCTGCAACGCGGGATTCGATCTTACGGGCTCCCGGACAGGGGCATTCTCCTCGCTGACGCAGTTTTCGACGGACCTCTGGGTCGTCATCCCGGTCTGTCTGCTGATTCTCATCGGGGGAATCGGATATCTGACCTGGGACGACATTGTCGAAAACCGCTTCCATCTGCGCCGCTACCGGCTGCAGAGCAAGGCCATTCTCGCCTGCGCGGCCGTGCTGATCCTGCTTCCGGCGCTGTATCTGTTCTTCTTCGAATACGGCGCTCTTCCCCTTCGGGAGAGGATCTGCCTTTCCCTGTTCCAGGCAGTCACGCCGAGAACCGCGGGATTCAACACCGCCTCCATGACGTCCCTGAGCGGATCCGGAAGGATCCTGATGATTTCGCTGATGCTGATCGGGGGCGCCCCGGGATCCACCGCCGGAGGCATGAAAACCACCACCGTGGCGGTTCTGTTCGCGAACGCGTTCTCCGTTTTCCGCCGCCGGAAAAACGCGCAACTGTTCGGAAGGCGGATCGAGGACGGCACGGTGAAAAGCGCCGCGTCCCTGCTGAGCCTGTACCTGTTTCTGACCGCGGCGGGCGCTGCGGTGATCAGTGCGGCGGAACATCTTCCGGCCGGCGTCTGCCTGTTCGAGACAGCGTCCGCGATCGGAACCGTGGGACTGTCCATGGGAATCACGCCGTCGCTTTCCCTCCTGTCGCGCCTTGTACTGATCGCGCTGATGTTCTTCGGCCGCGTGGGAGGCCTGACCCTGATGTACGCCGCGCTCAGCGGCAGAAACTCCGACGTCTCGATGCGGCCCATTGAGAAAATCGCCGTCGGATGAGAAAAGGAGGCCCTATTCATGAAATCCATTCTTCTGATCGGACTGAACAATTTCGGAACCATGATCGCGAAGGAGCTCCAGACACTCGGGCACCAGGTTCTCGCCGTCGACCGCGAGGAGTCCCGGGTCAACGCGATTCTGCCCTTCGTCACGGACGCGCAGATCGGGGACAGTACGAACGAACTGTTTCTCCGGACACTCGGCGTGGGCAATTTCGACGTCTGCATCGTCGCCATCGGCAGCGATTTTCAGAGTTCCCTGGAAACCACCTCGCTTTTAAAGGAACTGGGCGGAAAGCTGGTCGTGTCGAGGGCGGACCGTGAGGTTCAGGAAAAGTTCCTTCTGAGAAACGGCGCGGACGCGGTCATCTACCCCGAGCGGCAGGCCGCGCAGTGGGCGGCGATCCGGTTCGGGTCCGATCATATTCTCGACTATGTCCCGCTCGACGACCAGTACGCCATGATGGAAATCGCCGTTCCCAGGGAATGGACCGGAAAATCGGTCGGCCAGATCGATATCCGGAAACGTTACGGCTTCAACATCATGGCCGTGCGGGAAAATGGGGAAATGAAGCTTCCGGTCACGCCGGACACGCTTCTGAACAAAGAGGCGACTCTGCTCGTGCTGGGCGAGCGCCGGTCCCTGCAGAAATATCTCAGGATATAAGGCCGCACGCGGCCGTGATTTAAAAGGAGGTGCGTATCCGTGGAGAGCATTCTGCTGTTTGTGATGGTGCTGTGTCTGTTCGCTTTCGCGTTTTACGCGGCGGATCGCTGCACCGTATTCTTTGAGAAGAACTGCCGTCCGAAAAAGCGGACGGGATGGCGCAGCAGCGGCCGGGAACGGCCGGTCCGCCGCAGGTCCGGGTTTCGCCGCATACCGCGGTTTTTTCTGTAAAAAGTAAAAATTCCGGTAGATTTTCCCCGCGTATTCTGATAAAATAGAAATATATCCGGACAAAGGAGGGAAGCCGTACGGACAGGACAAATGAATCGGGAGGACGGATTCTCGTCTGTCTTTCCTCTTCCCCTTCCAACCAGAAAGTGATCGACGCCGCCGCGAACATGGCGCTGGCGTTTCAGGCCGCGCTCACCGCAATCTACGTCAAACCCGTTCGCGACGGGGATCTTTCCGAAACGGACCGGGTCCGTCTGCAGAACAATATGCGTCTCGCGGAACGCCGGGGCGCCGAGGTCGTGACCGTTAGCGGAAGCGATATCGCGGCTCAGATCGCCGGGTATGCCCGCCTGAGCGGCGTCTCCAAAATCGTCGTGGGACGCAGCGGCGCGAAACGGCAGCATTTCTGGAGCAAGGCTCCCCTGACGGAACAGATCATTCTCAACGCGCCGGACGTTGACGTCTACATTATCCCGGACTCCACGGCGGAGCTCAAACAGCGCAGCCGTACGCTGAGCTCTTCCGGCCACATCCGGCCGACCCTGAAGGACACGCTTCTGACGGTTCTGATCCTCACGGTGTTCACGGGAATCGGGTTTCTTTTCACCTATTTCGGTTTTTCCGAATCCAATATCATCACTGTCTTTATCCTGGGCGTGCTGATCATCGCCGTCGTCACGGCGAGCCCGCTCTACAGCGTGGCCGGCTCCCTCTTCAGCGTCCTGCTTTTCAACTGGTTCTTCATCGAACCGAAGTTCAGCTTCCAGACCTACAAGCCGGAATACGCTGTCACGTTCGTGATCATGCTGATCTCCTCCCTGATTACGGGAGCCCTGGCGAACCGGCTCAAGGACAGCGCAAAGCAGTCGTCCCGCGACGCCTTCCGCGCGAAGGTTCTGTTCGACACGAACCAGCTGCTTCAGAAGGCGGATCGGGAATCGGACGTCATCCGGATCGCGGCCCAGCAGATCACCACGCTGCTCGACCGCGGCGTGGTCTTCTTCCCCGCGGCCGAAAACAGCGGAGAGACGCTGCGGTGGACCGCGGAGCATGCCGCCCCGGACGCGCATGACGCGGACGAGGAGGAAATCGCGCGCTGGGTGTATCACGAGCAGCTCCCCGCCGGCGCGCACACCGATCATTTTCCTCAGGCGCGGTCGCTGTACCATCCCGTCTCAATCAACGGATCCTGTTTCGGCGTGCTGGAAATCTGCCTCGGCGGCGAACGTCTGGAGGCGTTCGACAACAGCGTGTTCACCTCCATTCTCGGCGAGTGCGAACTGGCGCTGGAGGGTCTGCGCAACGCCGCGGAAAAGGAGCAGGCGGCGATCGCCGTGCGAAATGAACAGCTCCGTTCCAACCTGCTGCGGTCGATCTCCCACGACATCCGCACCCCGCTGACCTCCATTCTCGGCAACGCGAGCAACCTTCTGTCGCATTATGAGCAGCTCGACCGCGAAACGCTGCGGCAGACGTTCTCGGATATCTACGACGACTCCGAGTGGCTGATCGATCTTGTGGAAAACCTTCTTTCGCTCTCCCGGATCGAGAACGGACAGATGGAACTGCATCCGACGCTGGAAGTCGTGGGCGACGTGATCGAGGAAGCGATGAAGCATATTGACCGGAACGCGGTCCGGCACAGGGTCACCGCGGATGACAGCGCGGACGTCCTGATCGCCCGGATGGACGCGAGGCTGATCATACAGGTTCTGATCAACCTGATCAACAACGCGGTCAAGAACACGCCGGACTGCTCCGAGATCCGCGTCTTCGCGAAACGGGAAGGACAGTGGGTTCTCGTGAGCGTCGAGGACAACGGTCCCGGAATCGCGGATGACGTCAAGCCGCATATCTTTGAAATGTTCTACACCGGTCCCGGCAGCGTCTCGGACGGAAGAAGAGGCCTGGGTCTCGGGCTCGCGCTGTGCCGCTCCATCGTGGAGGCGCACGGCGGCTCGATTGTCCTCGAGGACAATCGCCCGTCGGGATGCCGGTTCACATTCTCACTGCCCGCGCAGGAGGTGCCTTTTGATGAATAAACCGACTATACTGGTCGTCGAGGACGACGCTCCCGTCCGCAACCTGATGGTGACAACCCTGAAAACGCATGACTACCGGTATCTGACCGCTTCGCGCGGTTCCGAGGCCGTCATGCTGGCCTCGTCCAACAATCCCGACGTGGTCTTCCTGGACCTCGGGCTGCCGGATATGGACGGCATCGAGGTGATCCGCTCCATCCGGAGCTGGTCGAACATGCCGATTATTGTGATCAGCGCGCGCAGCGAGGACAGCGACAAGATCTCGGCGCTGGACGCCGGGGCCGACGACTACCTGACCAAGCCTTTCTCGGTGGAGGAACTGCTGGCGCGCCTGCGGGTCACCGTGCGCCGGCTCTCCATGATGGTTCCGGAAAACGGCGCCGACTCCTCCGTCTACGTCAACGGAAACCTCCGGATCGACTACTCGGCCGGATGCGCGTTTCTGGGAGAGGAGGAGCTGAAGCTGACCCCGATCGAGTACCGGCTGCTGTGCCTGCTCGCGAAAAACACGGGAAAGGTTCTGACCCACACCTACATCACGCAGAACATCTGGGGACGCAGCTGGGAAAACGACATCGCCTCCCTGCGCGTCTTCATGGTAACGCTGCGCAGAAAGCTGGAATCCGCCCCGGATTCCCCCCAGTTCATTCAGACGCACGTGGGCATCGGATACCGGATGCTCAAGGCGGAATGACCCTTCGAATTTCCGTTTTTTCTTCCTTATAACCCGGCCGCCGGTTCTGTCCGGCGGGCCGGAAAAAGCCCGCGGGCGCTCTGTGCAGAAAGAGCATCCGCGGGCTTTGTTTTTTTCTTTTAGTTTATTCGAGGTATCCCTCTCTCGCCGTGACCCTGAAATGCTTCTCGATCTGACGCAGGCCGTCGTCCGTGATCGTCTGCCTGATCGGCAGATGCGCGATCTTCATGTAGATTTCGG
>ONSY01000106.1 GCA_900320605.1 uncultured Eubacteriales bacterium
GCAAATACCGCACATGTCTTGTTCTCTCCTTTATGCTTCCTTCGCCTGGGCAATCAAACTCTGCGCAAGCGTCCGGTCAACTTTCAGAAACCGGTTTTTTTCATGCCATCTGGCACGGTCAAGCAGTTCCTGTGCCTGACGGTAAAGCGCGATTCCGGCTGTCTGAGGGACAGGATCCGTATAGCCGGTGAAATATACCGCGAACCGGATTGTATCTTCCTCCGCGTCCAGGAAAAACGCACGCGCAGAATCGTCCCCGTACTTTTTTGCAACAATATCGAGCACGGCGAGCTTTACGATTTCAACCGCCGCATCGTCAAGGCCGGCATCGAAAACCAGAATCTTTTCCTTGAGTTCCTTCTGGTTGTGGACGACGCGCTTCCGTACCTCGGAAAGCTCCTGCGGCACCTTCTGAGAGAGCGCACTCTCAGGCTGAGCGCTCAGATAAATCATATATTCCGCCTCACGGTCATGATACAGGACCGGATAAACCATGTCCGCTTCATAGCCGCAATGAGGACAGGTGAAGGAAAACAGCGTTTCCGACAGGATACTCTTTTTCAGTTCCGGATGCTCCCCCGGGAGAATGGTCGCGTGCATGGACACCTGGAAGATTTTATTGCATTCCGGGCACCGATGTTCTTTTTTTACAATCGTAGCCATCTTTCTTCTCCTCATTCCCAGGGAATATTCCCGTCATTCTCAAACGCACATTCTTCCGCCTCATCGGTCGGAGCCGCAACAGCCAGAAGCTGATTTTTTGATTCTTCGCCGATCAGATCCGTCTGCGGTTTTTCCGAAAGCAGAATCATATCTGTCTCTTGTTCAATCTGAGAAACTATTGCCTCTGTCTCAAGTGTCAGTCTGAGAGCAGACGGAATCTGCTGCGTTTTTTTCTGCGCCGAAGCGCTTCTGCCGGCTGCCACGCAAAGGGCGTCGCGCGCCTTCTGAATCCGGTTTTCGGCACGCTCGATCCGTTCAAAATAGATTCTCGTGTGATCGTCGGACTTCCCGTTCCGATAATAGTATTTTCCGAGATTCAGATAGGCGAGATCCCGACCGCGCTGCGCGCGTCCGATCGCAGATTTCAGCCGGTTCTTTTCGGCAATCGCATGATTCTTCTGTTCCGCGCGTCGAAGCGCATTGGAAAAAAGCGCACAAAGTTTATTCCTAAGCTCCATGGCTCCTCCTCATTTCATCAATAATCGCTGCTGCTTGAAAGCCCTGTGCTCCGGTGATCATCACAGATCAGCCGACAGGGCCTGCCTCCTGATAGGCTGTAATCTCATTCGGGTCATATTCCGGATCCTCATAGGGATCTTCATACGGCTCCCCGGAAGGTTCCTCGTAAGGCTCCTCGGAGGGTTCCTCATAAGGTTCTTCGGAGGGTTCCTCATAAGGCTCTTCAGACGGTTCTTCCGAAGGCTCTTCTCCGGGATTGTCTGAAGGCTCATCCGGCTCCGGCTGAGAATCATCAGGGTTAACGGAAACATCCGGATCCTCAGAAACGTCCGGGTTTTCGGGGTTTTCGGAAGTTTCGGATCCGTCGGGATTCTCGTCTCCGGAAACTTCGGAGAGCTCTGAAGACGCTTCGTCTTCATCAACATTTCCGGATTTTTTATCCTTCGGGATTTTTTCAGTATCCGTGCCTTCACCGATATGATAGAGCGGCGCAACCGCGCCATAACGTGAAGACGGCAGTGGCTCCGTTTTGATCAGATTGCCTTCAGCATCATACCAGCTGCGTTCCGCTGAGGCATAGATTCCGATATACCCCTCGCTGTCCAGAGCATATTCTCCCTTTTTCAGTTCCGGATCGACCTCATATTCGGGATCCGGTTTGTCGAAGGTGCCCGTTTCCCAGCTGGAAAGTTCAATATGGTCATAATCCGGAGATATATAGCCGTACATCGTCATCTCAAGCCAGAGGCCGTTCATTTCAGAAACGATATAAATCGGATAATTGCTCGTATTGCGCATCTTCAGATCGATATAGTCGTAGTCGATCGTTGCGTCGAGTCCGATATCGCAATAGCTCGACGGACGCAGATGACAGAAGCGTTCTTCAACCTCCATATTGGCTTTCAGTCCGCAGATATAAAGTGTTGTCGCAGCCTGACAGAGTCCTCCGCCGTACTGATTTTCAAGCCGGCCGTTGACCCATGCGCCGGATTCCACCCATCCGAGATCCGGCCGGGTGCTGTCCCCGACGACTTCGTTGAATGAAATAATATCCCCTGCCGGGACCACCGCGCGGTCAAGTTTTTGCATCGCGAGGCGCATGTTGTGTTCGGAATTCGCGTTGTTGGTGCAGTATGTGCTGAAATAGGCAATCTCGCCGAGCGAGTTTTCCAGCTCACGCTGTTTGTCTTCAACCGAAACATTCTCTGCCCTGGCGGTTGCGGTTCCGGCAGAGCCGCTTTTCAGAATTGCGTGTGCCTGATCGAGCAGATTGTTTTCATCCACGATCAATCCGCTTCTTCCCGGGTCGATTGTGAACGTCCGGGTTTCGAAGTCAAATCCGGAAACGCTCGGAGCTTTCGCACCGTGTCCGATAGAGTCGCAGAACGCTTCTACCGCATCATGCAGAGCGCTCTCGCTGTAAACCAGTTTTAGAGTCAGCGGTTCTTCTCCGCTGGTCCATTTTTCCGCCTTTTTCAGCAGGTCATCAAGGTTTGTGCCTGCCTGCAGTTCTTCTTTCCCGAGCTTCTTTTCATTATCCTCATATCGCAGTGTCACCCCGAAATCAGCGAGCAACGCGTTTTCACGCTCTTCGAGCGCTTTGCGGGCCTCGGATTCCTTCATGCCGGAGATGTCGATTCCGTCAATGGAAACACCGTTTTCGATCTTCGGATCCTCCTGGGGACTATCCGGAGAAGACGGCTTGATCAAAAGTGTGATAATTATAATAAAGACGACGATAAACGCCGTAAAAATCAGAAGCGGAATTAATGTGTTCCTCTGTTTTTTCTTCTTTGCGTGTCTAGACTGGGCCATTGCTGTGATTCCTCCCTTGGGCTGTTTCTATTATATGCTTTCCCTCGGTGGATGTAAAGCACCGATCCTTTTTTTTGCAGAAAATTTACCGTTTCGGGATGAACCGTTTCTTCCTTTCCGTGTGATTAATCTTTCCCGGTGGTCCTGCTTTTCGCTGGGATTGAAAAAGGCGGTGAGAAAAATCTCACCGCCCGCAGGTTCACTGGATTTTCTTACTGAATCGCACAATCGAGGTAATCCTCGAGTTCCTTATCTTCCTTCGCTTTTTTTCTTTCGAGGAAGTAGATCACTGCACCGACAGCCGCAGCTACCGCTACAATGATGCCGATCAGGGTAAAGATCGATAACCCGCTGCTTTTCTTTTCTTCCATATCTGTTCTACCTCCGATATAAAAAGATAAATGAAGATTCATTCTGCTTTTATCATACACGTTCAGATAAAAAAAGTCAATCCGAGGATACAAAAAAAGCAGAGCGCAAACTCTGCTTCTTGAAAACGAATATGGACTTATGCTTCTCTGGTGTTGAGTTTCTTTGCGAGAGCGGATTTCTTCCTTGCAGCAGTATTCTTATGAAGGACACCTTTCGCAGCAGCTTTATCGATCTTCTTGATCGCAGTCTTAACAGCCTCAGCGCTGTTGTCACCAGTTTCGATTGCAGCATTCGCTTTTTTGATATTCGTTTTAAGATCAGAATTGATCGCCTTGTTGCGCATCGTCTTGGTCGCGATAACTTTTACTCTTTTTTTCGCTGACTGAATGTTCGGCAAGTTTGCCACCTCCTTCATTTTTAACTTAGGCAACGATTATTTTAACATATAGATTTCAAAAAATCAAGAAAATTCTTTAGAAAATCAGCCTTCTTTTTTGATTTGGAGGAAAAAGGAGGCGCTTTGCGTCGATTTTTCCCGATATTCTCACGGAAAAGCTTTTTCCAGGGGCCGAAAAAATGATTTTCCGTTCAGATCTGTCACCCTCCGGAATCATTGTACCACCCCCTGCCTGCGGATTGCAAGAAAAACTCTGCAAAACCCGAAACAGCTGTGGATCAGGCCGATCTTATTTAAGAATAATATCCGGAAGTATTATTCCTGTCCATGTAATGTTAACGGATCTGTCCATGTAATGTTAACGGATCTGTCCATGCAATGTTAACGGATTCTTCTTTTTTTTTTGACTTTCCTATGGTATAATACAATTTGTATGCTGGAAAGGCATTTCTCAACACAACTATACAATGCAAAGGAAGTTTTTCAATATGGGCCTGATCAAAGCGCTGTTCGGCAGCTACAGCAAACGCGAAATCAAGCGGATTCAGCCGATCGCGGACCGTGTTCTTGCGCTTGAAGAAAAATACGCATCCTTTTCCGACCATGAGCTGCGTGCACAGACCGACCTCTTCAAAGAACGGCTTCAGGCAGGTGAAACGCTTGACGATATCCTCCCGGAAGCGTTCGCCGTCTGCCGCGAAGCTGCGTGGCGTGTGCTCGGGGAAAAGCACTACCCGGTGCAGATCCTCGGCGGAATCATCCTTCATCAGGGACGGATCAGCGAGATGCGCACCGGCGAGGGAAAAACACTTGTCTCGACCCTTCCCGCCTATCTCAACGCACTTGACGGAAAAGGCGTGCATATTGTCACCGTCAATGATTACCTTGCCCGCCGCGACTCTGAATGGATGGGAAAAATCTACCGTTTTCTGGGGTTGACCGTCGGCCTGATTGTCCATGATCTTGATGAAAGTGAACGGAAGAAGGCCTATGCCGCCGACATCACCTACGGGACAAATAATGAGCTCGGATTCGATTATCTTCGCGATAATATGGTGATTTACAAGGAAAACAAAGTACAGCGCGGCCACCATTTCGCAATCGTTGATGAAGTCGACTCAATCCTCATCGATGAGGCACGCACTCCGCTGATCATTTCCGGACGCGGTGACAAATCGACTGATCTCTACTCTCTTGCCGACCGTTTCGCAAAAACGCTGCGCATGAAAAAGGTCGCCGAGCTGAACGAGAAAGAGGATAACGATACCCTGTATGCCGACGCGGATTTCATCGTCAACGAAAAAGCAAAAACCGCAACCCTGACCCAGAACGGCGTAAAAAAGGCCGAATCATATTTTAATATTGAAAACCTTACGGATGCCGACAACCTCAATATACAGCATCACATCAATCAGGCGATCAAAGCGCGGGGCGTCATGCAGCGCGATATCGACTACGTTGTCAAGGACGGGGAGGTTATCATAGTAGATGAATTCACCGGCCGTCTGATGTACGGA
>ONSY01000060.1 GCA_900320605.1 uncultured Eubacteriales bacterium
AAACACGCTGCAGTACAATGCCCAGGGCCGGTGCGAACTGTTCTCCTGTTTCGGCGTAAACGGCGAGCCCTGCCTCAATAAAGACGGCTTTTCCTCCTTCTCCCAGAAATATGACGAGATGGGGAATCTGACCGAACTGCGGTTTTTCGGCGCTGACGGAAAACCGATCCTGATCACGGAAGGATACGCGCTGCTGCGCAGCGTCTATGATGAGCGCGGCAATCTGATTGCGGAACGCTACTACGGGATTTCGGAGGAGCCGGTCCTCTGCAGCGGCGGCTACGCGTCGCAGGAATATGAATATGACGAGGGAGGAAGAATCTCACAGTCCAGATACTACGGCGCCGACGGGAATCTCATCATGCTTCCCGGTCATTTCGCCATGCAGCGCCAGTCCTTCAACCGCAGCGGAAAATGCGCGGAAGTAAGCTACTACGGCACGGACGAATCCCTCTGCCTCAACGCGGACGGCTTCGCGCTTCTGCGGATGAAATATGACGATTCGGGCAGACTGTCCGAGACAAGGTACTACGGGACCGACGGAGCGCCGATTCTGCGCGCGGGAGGCTACGCCGGCTTTACATCCACCTTTGACAAAAACGGTCAGCTGACGCTCTATCAGTATCTCGGGGCCGACGGGGAACCGGTCCTTTCCGAGAACGGGATTTCCGCCGTCGTCTACGAATACGACGACGCCGGGCGCACAACCTTTACGGGATACCTCGATACCGAAGGAAACCCCACAAACTCCTCTTCCGGCTTCTGTTTCTACCGAAACACCTACGGAGAGGACGGTTCCCTTCTTCAGACGGACTTTTACGACTCTGACGGCACGTTACTCGGATCCGTCCAGGGTCCGTGACCGGACGCGGAGTAATCCATAATCAACATTTCAGAAAGAGGTGCAGTAATGAAACGAATTCTTGCCTGTCTGCTTGCGCTGGCTCTCCTGCTCGGCATCCTGACCGGATGTTCCAAGAGCGACAGCCCCCGCACGTCCTACGACATCCCGTCAGATCCGTATTCCCTGGATCTTCCGGAAGAGGGCGTCGGCGTAGAATACGGAACGCCGACGGTCGAACCGTCTTCGGTTCCGGCCGAAACAGAAGAGTCTCCCGAGACAACGGCGAACAAGTCCGACACTCTTGTTCAGCTGACGATGGAGGATATTCAGAGAATGAACGGCGACTCCACCGTTATCGACATCTACACCAACGAAGGATATCTGTCCACTCTCGTCGGAAAATACTATGAGGGAAAAATCCGCAACGCGGAGGACGGCGTGGAATCCGTCAAGGCAATGGCCTCCCTGCTCGGCCTTACCAAAGGCTGCGAATTTTTCGCGGTTTACTCCGAGAAAGACAATAACAACGGATATACCTACTATACCTATCAGCAGCGCTACGGCCAGCAGACCCTGCAGTACGCCACCCTGCGCATCGCGGTGGATCCCGACGGCTACACAGCCGGACTGACCTGCTCGTTTGTGCCGAACGTCGGCACCGCTTCGCAGGAATCCGGGGTTTCCCAGCAGGAAGCGGAAACGCTCGCGCTGCAGAAAGGCGGCACCGGTCTCAAGCTGGTTTCCGGGCGTACGATCCGTCTCGCGGCGACGCTGAACAACGTCGTTTACAACGTTTGGGTCGTCTACACGAACAACCCGGACTTAAGCCCGAGTTTCGACATGCCGTACCTCGCACACTACATCAAGATGGACGGGTCCTACGTCATGGCGATCCCCTGCAGCACCTTCGCGTCGGACAACAAGGAGATCATCAACAACGATGCGTATTTTGAGGATCTGACCACGCAGAACGTCACCTTCACCGTCGCGCAGGTCATCGGCGGAACGAAACAGATCACCGTTCCGATTTCGAAAAGCAAAAACGACGGAAAATACTACCTGATGGATCCCTCGCGCAAAATCGCGGTCGCGCAGTACTGGGACTTCTATTTCCGGGACACCTTCAATTTCGTGTCCAGCACCTCTCAGAACAGCGGCTGGCAGGACCGGGACCTGATGGCGTATTACAACTACATCAAGATCTATGACTGCTACGCGAAACGCGGAATCCGTTCCGTAGACGGCTTTGAAACGCCGATTCTCATTACGGTCGGTTACTGTGATCAGAACAAAAACCCGGTCAACAACGCCTGCTTCTACGGAATCAACGCGGGCTGGGCCTGCTTCGCGGCTTCCTCCGCCAACAACTACGCCTACTGCGCGGACGTCTGCGGTCACGAATTCACCCACGGCGTCACCGCCAACTCAATGCAGGGAATCTACTACCAGAACGAAACCGGCGCGATCAATGAGGCATACAGCGACATCATGGGCAATCTCTGCGAGAAAATTGCCGGTGAATCCTCCGATCCCGGATGGATGATCGCGGAGAACGCGTACAACGGCCAGACCCGCAACATGGCGGATCCGAACAGCCGCCAGCAGCCCGCCTACGTTGGAGACCGCTACTATGTGGCTCCGGTTCTCAATCCGAACACCACCAACGACCGCGGCGGCATCCATGACAACAACTCCCTGGTATCCCATCTCGCCTATCTCCTTGACCGCGACGGGATGACACTGGAAGATCAGTTCACCATGTGGCTGACCTCCATCGAGCTGCTGACACCGAAATCCAACTATGAGGATCTGCACGGCATTCTGCTCTTCAGTCTGAAAATCAACGGCCTTCTCAAAGCCTACGGTCCCACCGTGAACAAGGCGTTTGAGGAGATCGGACTGAATGAAAACCCGGATATGAGCTATCTCAGCGCAACCAAGAGCGGTTTCGGCCGCATCACGTTCCAGACTGACGGCTATACCGCGGCATCAAACGGTCTAGCGTTGATCGCGACTCCGGACGGCAACGTCATCGCCAACGCCTATCCGGACCGCAACGGTGTCGTCAGCCTGCTGGTGCCCGCCGGGACCTACATCATCGCCTACAAACTGATCGAAAACAACGGCTCAAGCTCAACCATGTACCGTTACAACGGTTCCATCTGGTCGCCGAGCGCGCCGAATTTCGGAAACTTCTCCGTCCTGAACGGATCCGTGACGACGCTGCCGGCGTTCAATTCCGGAAGGAGTGTCGAAATCGGATCCGGCGGCAGCGGGACCGGTCAGGAGAAACCGTCCGGCTCCTCGCTCAATCTCGTCAGCTACAACGGCGGATATTTCACCATCATGATTCCGGAAGGCTGGCGCATTGAGACGGACGGCGCCTACAGCGCGTTCAGCTACAAAATCTACGATCCGCAGAACCCGAGCCGTCTGCTCTTCATGTTCGGGCAGCTCGCTCCGTATCACAAGAGTGAGGCGAGCCGGCAGTACTTCTCCTATTTCGATACCACGGGAGGTCTGCTGACCAACGGCCCGGTTCTCACCACGCATGACGTCGGCGGCATCCTTGAGTGCTGGGACTACTGTATCGAATACCAGCGCCGCTATGACGGGAAAGTAAGTTTCCCGACGCTCAACAACATTGATCTGTTCGCCGTCGGTGATTATGACGGTCCGAACCAGGGCTACGGAATCGATTCCGTCGGGCTCGCGACGTGCACCGACGCCTCCGGCACGCTGTGCGGCCTGAGTATGGCCGCGGGGCTGGTGGATATGGATTTCTACAACCTGTACAACGGAAACTGGTATTATACCTGCTTCGGAATGGTCGGGTTGCTCCTGCCGATCGATGAATATGAGGACCTGATGGAGGACCTTCTGACCTGCCCCATGACGCTGCAGTTCTCTCAGGACTACATCAACGCTTCGCAGAACACCGGGCTCGCGCTCGCGGACAACGCGACCATCGCCCGCAACTTTGAGATCACGTGCAGCGGAATTATGGACTTTATTGACGAGGAAGGATAAGCGCGGTTTCCGATCTTTCAAACGCAGAAATCCCGTACCGGAACAGGATCCGGTACGGGATTCTTTCATTTTATGGAGGAGTGTCAGGCGTCTTCGCTGCGTGCTTTTCCCTTATACTCCAGGCAGAGCATCGTCAGATCATCGAACTGCTCCGCGTCTTTCACGAAGAAATCAACCGATCTGCGCACGTTCGCCAGAATTCTCTCCGGCGAGGAATCGGGAGACCAGTTGAGCGCCGCGAGCATCCGTTCATTGCCGAACATCCTGTTTTTCGCGTCTGTGGCCTCCGGCAGGCCGTCCGTATACAGGAAAAGCTTATCGCCGGGATTCAGCTGCAGCTCATATTCCCTGTATCTGATTCCGTCCATGCCGCCGATCACGAATCCGTGCCTGTCCTTGACCAGTTCGAACTGTTCTCCGGCTCTGCGAAGGACCGGATACTCATGTCCGGCGTTCGCGGCGGTCAGTCTGCCGGTCGATATTTCGAGAATTCCGATCCAGACCGTTACGAACATCTCCTCCCGGTTATGGGAACAGATGGAGGCGTTGGTATCGGTCAGGATCTGCGCCGGTGATTTCCCCGCGTTCGCGTTGTTGGCGAGGAGAATCTGGGACGCCATCATGAACAGCGCGGCGGGGACTCCCTTTCCGGAGACGTCCGCCATCTCAATGCAGAGATGATCGTCATCGATCATATAGAAATCGTAGAAATCGCCGCCGACCTCTCTCGCCGGATCCATGGAGGCGAAGATATCAAACTCACACCGGTCCGGAAACGCCGGGAATGTACTCGGCAGCATCGCGGACTGAATTCTCGTCGCGAGGGTCAGTTCCGTGCCGATTCTCTCCTTCTCCGCGGTAATCGTTTCAACCCGGTGGAGATAATCATCCAGCTCGCTCGCGAGGTCGCTCACATCCGCCGCAAGATCGCCGATCTCGTTATGGGCTTTGATTTTTTCCAGATTCTCCGTTACCGTTTTGCTGTCTTTCGTCTGTCTGTAGAGCCGGATATTGTATCCGACCTGGTTGAGCGGATGAAGAACGAAATAGAAAATCAGGGAAAGGCAGATGACAGAGAGCGCGATCTGAAATACGACCGCGTAGATTGTCCCGCGGGCTGTGTTCGAGTTGATCTCATCATGCAGATGCGCGACGCTGTATGTCAGGCCGATCAGGACCGGATGATCGTCCAGAATCGAAAGCAGCGCGTAATAATCCACGTAACTTCCCGCGTCGGCGAGATGCGTATTGTTCTCAATCGCCGCGAGCATCGCTTCCTGCTGACTCTGCGCGACCTCCACCCTCGTTCCGAGTGTATAGACCTGCTCGTAGTCTGTGCCGCGCTGCGCGCCGGGATCCGCGGCGCTGAAGAGGAAAAACTGCGTCGTGCATTCCCGGTCGGTCAGAACGCAGAAGAGAAAATTCATCTGATAGCTGCGCTTGATCTGATTGACGCGCGTAATCATCCAGGAATAGGCGATTTCGGCATACAGTTTCTGATCCTCAGGCGGAAGCGCCTCGGCCTGCTGCCGGGTCAGGTATCTGAGCTGGATTCCCGGATGGCGTTCCTCGAGCATCCGGCATTTCTTCTCAGTCTCGGTATTCTCTCCGAAATCGACGTCATACTCGATCTCCAGGTCTTTGGCGTGCAAAACCCAGAAATGAAGCAGCCACTCATACGCGGGGTACTCCTCCAGCGAGAGCTTGATCTCCTGTGAAATCTCCGCCGCGTGTGCTTCCGTCTGCTGACTGACGCTTCTGGAAGAGCGTACTTTCTGGGAAAAATACGTAATCATTCCGATTGTCACAATACCCAGAAGAAAGAATATCGCGACCTGCATCATCAGACTGCGCAGGGAAACGGGTTTCTTCATACTTTTTTCCTTCCCGACAAAAACGGAAAATCCGCGTCCGGTCTTTTCTCTTTCTCCGGCCGCCTGTACGGCTTTCCGTGCATCTTCATAGATTTGATCTGACCGCGTCAATGGGGAATCTGCGGAACATCCGATCATATAGATCCATTCATGATGGTATCATATTTTTCCTTTTTTTGCAATCCGGTTTTCCCCGGGACAGCCGCAGTGAAAAAAATCCCCCGCCTCGGCAGAAGGCGGGGGAATCATCAGATCAGGGAAGATTGCACGCAAGATCCGCGAGAATCTGGAAAGCGGACGCGTTCCAGCTTGCCGGGAAACCGGCCTGAGCCGGATAGAACGGCGTATCGGCGCCGAGGACGCCCCGGCAGTAGCGCCGTGCCGCTTCCTTCGCGAGTTCGGTCTTTCCGGCGGAATACAGTCCGGTAATGACGAGAAGGTTATCCATCGGCGTAATCGCGCCGCGTCCGAACGCGGACCGGTTATAGTTCGCCGCGGTCAGGCTCTCCGCCATAAAGCCGTACGGCGTGAGGAAATATCCTTCACGTGACAGGTCGTCGGCCATTTTATCGATGATTTCCTGCGGCAGGCGTTTCCCCAGAACGAGGGTGCGGTAGAACTGCAGAGACGTATCGTCCACAATCCGGTGATCGCCGTAGGTCCGTCCGACGAAACGCTCACCGTTCCAGAAGGTGCGGATCATTTTCTCAATCAGGACACGGCTTCTTTCTCTCCAGGAATCCGCTTCCTCCGGCTTCTCCAGCAGCCGGGCGATCGCGCCGAGCTGATCGAAAAGCAGCGCCAGGAGCGCGGAAAGATCCGGCAGTTCAAGTTTCGAGTCGCTTCGGAACAGGAGATTGTCATCATTCCCGGTTTCGTCGCCGTGCTCATACTGCGGGATTCCGTCCCCGTCGTCGTCGCGGTATTTCATGAACCAGTCTGCCCATTTCGAGAAGCCCTCATAAATTGAGAGAAGCTTCTCCCGGGGCATCTCTTTTCCGAAATCATGCTCCCGCATCAGGATTTCCAGCGCCCATCCCTGTACCGGCGGTTTGATGCAGCGGTCCCAGTTGCGCACATCGTCGTAGAAATCCGGAAGCTGCCCGTTCTCCGACTGACGGTCAATCATGGTCAGGAGCAGTTCCGTTCCGAGCGGAAGATTGTTCTTCAGGCTGACCGCGTTCGCCGCCATCTGCCAGGAAGAGGCCGGCATCGACGGGTACATGTAAAGGTACGTGCGTTTGATTCGCCCGGAGGGCGAAACAAGACTTGACCAGGTATTGTAGGCCGCCTTCCGGCGAAGGGCTTCAAACTCCCCGGAGAGCTGCGGCATCTTCGAAAGGTAATCTTCAAAATCCTTCGCCGCGCCGGCTTTTCCGGTCTCATAATCGGGATAGGACGCGCGGACGCAGCCGAAATGCGTAAATTCCTCAATCGCGGCTTCAAACGTTCCGTTCTGATCCGGCTCGATCACAGCGCTGTGCAGAATACTCGACAGGTTCTCATAGTCCCAGTCAGCGTCGAGACGTACTGTTCCCCTGACTGGAGTGTAAACGAGAGAACAGAGATACGGGAAGGAGAACTCCGCGCTTTTCTCACCGCGGGCGCGGACAATCCGGTGCGTCTCAAGTTCCTGCCGGAGCGCGAGTCCGAGACCTCCCTCTCCGCGGACAAGCATCAGGGCGTTTTCCGCGAAGCAGAAGCAGATGCGTCCGTACGGGGTGTGGATCGTGAATTCCGCCGCGTCCGCGGATACGGCGAACGGAACCCTCTCTCCGTCTTTTACGGGAATCAGTTCCATGAGGAGGTTATCCTTCTGCTTGATAATGCCGCCGCGTCTCGAGCAGAGATAGACGCGCGCGGATCCCCATTCGCCGAGCGTCGCGCCGGAAGCGTGTCTCAGCGGGCGCAGACAGAGGCCGAAATAGGTACCGGCTCTGTAAAAGGCTCCGGCGGATAAATTGAATATGCTGTCCGGTTTCTTTGATAAAGCGCCGAACACTTCGTTTTTCATCTGTTTTCGCCTCCCTCACAGGTTGCCGAGACGTTCGGCAAGAATCAGATACGCGCAGGCCGACCAGGTGCAGCCGAAGCCCGCCTTTCCGCCGCGCAGCGGATCAATGATCATATTGAAATCCGTATTTTTCAGCGCCTCGCAGTAGCGCCGCGCGATCTCTTTCGCTTCATCGGTCTTCCCGGCGTCGAAGAGACCGCAGAGAATCAGGATGTGGTAAGGCGGAAGAATGTATCCCCGGCCGAAACCGGAAATACGGAAATCCTCCCCTGTCATTTTCTCGCTCGCGAGACCGTAGGGAGAAAGGAACTCTCCTTCTCTCATGAGATCCGCCGCCATCCTGTCAAGAATCTCTCGCGGCAGTCTTTTTCCGAGAATCAGAGGCAGATAATGAAGGAGGGAACCTGTTGAGATGACCGACCGGCTTTCATGTTCACGCGCCACAAACCGCTCTCCGTTCCAGAAGGTACGGATCATTTTCTGAATCAGAGATTTCGACTTTTCAAGATGTTCCGCGGCCTCCTGCCTGCATCCGAGCAGTTCGTCAAGTTTTCCGGCCGCCTCGTAGAGCAGGGCGAGATACGCGAGCAGATCCGGCGCTTCGACCATGTTTGTCTTTTTGAAAACGGTGCTGTCGTCAATTCCGGTTTCATCACCGTGCTCATACTGCGGGATGCCGTCATGGTCATCGTCACGGCAGGTAAAGAACCAGTCAGCCCATCTGAGAAAACCGTCCCGGAGCGTTTCCAGGTCTTCACGCGGCAGTTCCTTCTGAAGATCCGACGCCTTGAGCATCTCCAGCAGTGCCCATCCCTGGATCGGCGGCTTGATTCCCTGTCCGAGGATCATGGATTCATCCATAAAATCGGGAAGCTGGCCCTGAGGGCTCTGCTCGCTGAAGTAGCAGAGCAGAAGATCCGCCGCGAGGCGGGGATTTCTGCGAAGCGCCACCGCGTTCTGCGCGAGCTGCCAGGAAGAGGCGATCGCTTTTCCCGTCATGAAAATCGCCGGCTTTGTAAGTCTCCCGGAAGGAGATATGATCGAGGACCAGAGAATCCAGGCCGCTTCTTCGCGCCGGCTTTCAAACTCCGGACCGAAATGAGGAATGGCCGCGAGGAATTGCTCCCAGTCTTCCTGCGTACGCGCGAGCGCCTCGTCATATGCGGGATATTCCTCCCGGAGTATCCCCTCGAAAAGCGACTCATCGACCGCGAGCAGGAAATTCCCGGCTTCATCCGGTCTGATCTCTCCCCGCATGCGCGGCGTTCCCATATATTCGTTCTCCCAGACGGCATCCATCGCGATACCGCCCTTCAGGGGATTGAACACGAGTGTCCCGACGTCGTTGAGAACGACTTCCCAGGCCTTATCCCCGCGGGGTTTCATGATTTCATGAACGAGCGCGTTGCGCTCAAACCGGAACGACAGGCCCTTTTCCCCGCGGATATAGAGCATGCTCTCATCCGCCCAGGTCATATGGATCTCCCCGCGCGCCGTCGTCAGGATCAGCTCCGCCGGGGTGAGTTTTGTCGCGTACGGAACCTTGATCCCGTCACAGACCGGATAGATCTTGAAGAGAGCGCGGTTGCCGAAGGCAATCGAGCGGCGCGAGCAGAGTGTCAGCCTTCCGCCTCCGAAAATCGGATCCGGCCGCCGCAGCGCTCCCCCTTCTTCCGCGTATACGCCGAAATACGCGCCACGGCGGGCAAAAGGAAGTCCGAGGCCGAGATCGAAGAGATTCTCCTGCGGTTCTTTCTGAAGGAAGCTGGTATCCGAGACGGCAGTAAACCGTTTCCTCAGAAAGCGTCCCTGTTCCGCTTCGTCTGCCATCGCGATCGCGTAGTCCTCATAGGAAATCCAGCTTTTTCCCTCGGAGTTGTAAAGAAGATAGTCTGTACCGAGGATGTATCTTCCGGTTCTGGCTCCCTGAGGATCGAATTTCGCGGCAGGGCTGAAGAATGTCCAGTTCAGGCTGCTCTTTCTGAGCAGGTCGAACGCGGCAGCCTGCGCATGCGGAAGCGCTCCGACCGTTTTCGGAATCGAGTCAAGCAGCCTGCGGCCGCTTTTCTCATCCTGATACAGACTGGCCGCTCCGCCGACAACCAGCAGCCGGACCTGAGGCAGCGGCTCGAGAATTCCGATCAGATGCCGCATTACGTCGATATGTATTTCCTCTTTTCCGGGACCGTAGGAAGCGCAGCCGAACGCGTCGATCACCTCATCGAACACGCAGAGGTCCTGCGTTGTCAGGTCAAAAAGGTCCTTGAGAATTACCGGATATTGCTCTGAAAGCTTCTCACGGGAACCCGGCCGTACCACAGCGGTGATTTCATGACCGCGGCGCGCGAGTTCCCTTGCAATCAGGCCGCCGGATTTTCCGGTGCATCCGATCACAGCGATTTTCATATAGGCCTCCGTTTCTCGGGCAGAGCGCCCGGAATTTCTTCTGTTTTTATCATACCGGATCCTCCCGCCGAGCGCAAGGAGCTTTTCGGGAAAATATTGGGAAATCCGAAGCTGATTTGTGCCCGGAACCGGACGAACGGCAAAGAAAAATGTTGAATAATCGCCGGAAATCATTTAGAATAGAAACAGGGGTTTCCGCGGTGTTTTTTCCGGTAAGGAACCGGCGCGGAATCAGTACGGAATTTTACATGTTATCTCTTCTCTGCGAAAGGACATAAATCATGAGTAAAGTTACCCATACCCATGTTGATGAATTCGGAAACGTTACAACCCATACCCATGAAATGGCCCATGAACACGGCCATTACCATTCACCCGAGGAAAAGAAGAAACAGATCAACCGCCTCGCGAGAGCGATCGGTCATCTTCAGCATGTCAAGGTTATGATCGAAAACGACGAAGACTGCGCGGATGTTCTGATGCAGCTCTCGGCGGTCAACTCCGCTCTGAAAAATCTCGGAAAAGAGATTATCAACGAGCATATGACGCACTGCATCACGCATGCGATCGAGGACGGCGACACGCACGCTGTGGAGGAATTCCAGAAAGCCGTCCAGAAATTCATCTGACCCTTCGAATACCGGTACTATAAGCCAAAACACTGAAAGAAGGTGCTTTTCATGGCAAACGGGAAAAACGGCGTGCATGTGCACCTGCCTTCCCGGATTTTCAAGTTCTTCGGAACGCTTCTGCTGATTGTCGTACTGCTGGCGCTCGCGCTGGTCATTTTCCTTACGGTTACGGAGTTTAAACCGGAGGATACCGAAACCGTTTCCCTTACCGGGGAGACCTCCGCAGATCTGTCGGCGGACAAGCCGCTGACCGTGATGACCTGGAACATCGGATACGGAGCCCTCGGCGACAACGCCGATTTCTTTATGGACGGCGGAAAAATGGTTGACACGGCGACTCCGGAACGCGTGGAGGCGAATCTGCGCGGAATGCGCGAAGTCATTCTGGAACAGAACCCGGATCTGCTGCTTTTGCAGGAAGCGGACCGCAGTTCCAAACGCAGCCATCATATCGACGAGTGCGAATTCTTCGCCGGCAGTCTGCCCCGAAGCGAATGGGCGTTCGCGAACAATTTCAAGGTCGCTTTTCTCCCCTATCCGATCCCTCCGATCGGCAAGGTGGATTCCGGAATCGCGACTTTCTCGAAATTCTCCTCACAGGAGGCGGAGCGCGTCTCGCTGCCGAATCCCTTCTCCTGGCCGATGCGCATGGCGAACCTGAAACGATGCCTGCTCATAAACCGCATTCCGATCGAAGGAAGCGATAAAAAGCTCATCCTGATCAATCTCCATCTGGAGGCTTACGACAGCGGAGAGGGAAAGATCGCCCAGACAAAGATGCTGCGCGAAATTCTTGAGCAGGAATCACAGGGCGGAAACTATGTGATTGCCGGCGGTGATTTCAATCAGATTTTCTCAAACGCCGACCTCACTGCGTACCCCGCGCAGGAGGGAAAATGGCAGCCGGGAATCATCGACGTGAGCGAATTCGATCCGAAGTGGCAGTTCCTGATGGACAGCGGCACTCCGAGCTGCCGGTCGCTGGATCAGCCGCTCGCCGGCGCCGACACACGGAATTTTCAGTTCTATCTGATCGACGGATTCCTCGTTTCCGACAACATTTCCGTCCAGAGTCTGGAGACTTTGGATCTCGGATTTGTCTATACGGACCATAACCCCGTTCTGCTCAGGTGCACCCTGAAAAAAGACTAAGGAGAAAAAACAAAATGAAAGCGGTATCCAAAAGCGGGCTTCGGCTCAACTATAAGCGCACTTTTCTGATCGGCTTCGCGTTTTTCGGAATCCTGCTGCTCTGGCAGGTCTACGATTCCTGGTGTCCGACATTTCTGACCGATATCTTCGCACGCAGAATGTATTCCCTCTCTTCGGCACAGCTGAAGGCGGGTGATCCGGAGAAAATTCTCAACGTCCAGTGGATCGTCGGCATCATCATGGCCTGCGACAACCTTGCGGCGCTGATCCTTCTTCCGATCTTCGGAAATCTCTCCGACCGGACGAAGACGCCGATCGGCAAGCGCATGCCTTATATCCTCGTCGGAACCGCCGTCGCGGCGGTCGCCTTCCCCTTCATTCCGCTTTTCTTCCATTCAAACAATATCGTCGCGATGGTCATCATGATGGCGATCGTTCTGATGTTCATGATGATGTACCGGAACCCGGCTGTCGCGCTGATGCCGGATATCACCCCGAAACCTCTTCGCGCGAAAGCGAACGGTATCATCAATATCATGGGCTACCTCGGAGGCGCGTTCGCGACGGTTCTGGGTATTTTTCTCAAGCTCTCCGATTATATCAACGTAGAGGACTCGGCACGCAAGGTCTGGATCATTGAGATCCCCTTCCTGATTGCCTCGCTTCTGATGGTGGTTTCCGCCTTTGTCCTTTTCAAAACCATCAAGGAAAACAAACTTGCCGAGGAAATGAAGGAAGAACTCGAACTCGGAGAACAGCTCGCGGCGATCGAAAACCCCGTGGACGACGACGCGCCGATGACAAAGGCAAACCGCCGGATGCTCCTGGCGATCCTCGGAGCGGAGTTTCTCTGGTTCATGGCGGACAACGCGATCGGAACCTATATCGGCAACTATGTCATCTACTATCTCAATTCCGTTTCCAGTTCGACGATGCTGCTGACGATCATCGGCGGCGTTGCGAGCGTCGCCGGCTTCGCGACCGCCGGCTCCATCGCGGACAGAATCGGACGCAAATGGACGGTTTCCTGCGGGCTCGGGATCACGGTCGCGGCGCTGTTCATGATGTGTTTCGTGGCGCCGTCGGCGAAGATTACCGGAGCCAACGGCGAACACGCCTTCCCCGCCGCGCTTTTCGCCGTCTGGGCGATCAAGGGCTTCGGAATGGCGCTCGTCCATAACTGCTCCTTCCCCATGGTCGTTGAACTCTGCTCCAACAAGAAAATCGGCAGATTTACCGGCTACTACTACGCGGCCAGCATGTCCGCCCAGACGATCACTCCGATTCTTCTGGGTCTGATGTTCCGTGTCACGCTCGCGTGGCGCGCGCTTCCGGTCTACGCCGTGATTCTCTTCGTCCTCAGCTTCGCCGTCTTTACCGCGCTGGTGAAGAACATCAAGGCGCGCAAGGCGGAAAACCTGCACGGTCTCGAAGCTCTCGACGGTGACTGATACGAAAGGAACCCGATATTTCATGAATAAAAAGCTTGTGCTTCTCGGCGCGCTCTGCGCACTTCCGGCGCTTATGATCGCCCCGGGACTTTCTTCCCGAAAACAGAAAGCTCCCTTCTACGGACGGAATATCGCGCACCGCGGACTTTACTCAAAAGATCAGGAAATCCCGGAAAACTCTCTCGCGGCATTCGGGAAAGCGGCTGACGCCGGATACGGGATCGAACTGGACGTGGCCTTGAGTCTCGACGGCGAAGTGGTCGTTTTCCATGATGACAGCCTTGAGCGCATCTGCGGCGTAAAAGCCGGAATCGGGGAAAAGACATTGGACGAACTGCGTCAGCTTGCCCTCTGCGGGAGTGAGGAACGCATTCCTCTTCTGCGTGAGGTCCTTTCTCTCATCGCCGGACGCGTTCCGATCGTTGTGGAACTGAAGAACGGGAAACGTAACCGTGAACTCTGCCGGAAAACACTGGCGCTGCTGAAGGATTACCCGGGAGACGTCTGTATTGAAAGCTTCAATCCGCTGATCGTCGCCTGGTTCCGTTTCCACGCCCCGAACCTTCTTCGCGGCCAGCTTTCCCAGCAGCTCAGCGAATACACGAAAAGCGGCCTGCCGAAAGCGGAAGCGTTTGTCCTGTCGAACACGCTCCTCAATTTCGCGGCGCGTCCCCAGTTTATCGCATACCGGATCGGAAAGAAGCCGGTCTCCGTCCGGGCGGCCGAACTGTTCGGCGCGATCCCGGTTGCCTGGACCAGTCATGATCCCGAGAGCGAAAAGACCAGCGACTTTGTCATCTTCGAGCATTATCTGCCGGAGATACGCTATAAATCAAAACAGAATCACGAGAACTGATTTTCTTGCGAAAGCGGCTCCTTTCCGGGGTGCCGCTTTTCTTTTGCGTTCTCACAGTACCTGTTGTTTTTTGCTCCGTTTTATGATACCATAAAAGAAAAATGAGTCATCTGAAACGCTGAAGACCTCCGCGGCGACTGATGCGATCGCCGCGGAGGTCTTTTCTCAGAAACAGTCAGAATCGGTCTTTACGGAGTATAGCTCCAGCCGTTCTCATCATGGTAAATCATCAGTTTCGTCATCCCGCCGTCAATACAGATATTTTCCCCGTTGATGAATCCTGCCTTATCCGAACAGAGGAACAGGATCATCTCCGCGATGTCTTCCGGTTTTCCGACACGTCCGACCGGCTGCTGAAGCGCGTCCGGCCCGGAAATCCGCGAACCGGCGGTATCAATCCATCCGGGGGAAATACTGTTGACACGGGCTTTTCCGGCGAGGCTGACCGCCATCGCGTGCGTCAGCGCGGCAATTCCTCCCTTGGCGGCGGAATAGCTCTCCGTCTGCGGCTGACTCATACGGTCCCGCGACGAGGAAAGGTTGATCACGCACGCGCCCGGTGCGAAATACGAGGCGAACAGCTTTGTCAGATAGAACGGCGCCGTGACCCCGATGGTCAGAGCCTTCTGAAAATCCTCCCAGGAACAGTCCGAAATTCCTTTCATCGGCGGAGGAGCGTTGTTGATCAGAAAATCGATCTTCCCGGTCCGGGTGATTATCTCCCGGGCGAAACGCTCCAGTGTTTCCTTTTCCGAGACATCCCCGACGAACCAGTCTCCGGATTGCCGGTCGAGGATATACACTTCGGCTCCCTGCCGGGAAAAAGCCTCTGCGGCAGCTTTTCCGATCCCGTGTCCCCCGCCGGTAATCACGGCGATTTTATGCTCAAACGATCCGCTCATGATTTCACCTTCCTTTTCTTCTTACAGAAATTATAGCGCCGACAGACCGGCGCGGTCAAGTTTTCTCAAACGCTCTTTTCAACTCCGGCGCTTTGTGCTATAATCGAAATCAGCAGCAAAACAAAGGAGGCATCCGGCCGGTGGGCAAACGTCTTGCAGCAATTTTCCGCGAGGAAACCAGCTATAAAATCTTCTTTCTGTCTCTGATCATTACAGGTCTGAGTTACGGAATCTATAAGGGAATGATCGACAACTATCTCGCCGAAATCGTTTCGATGGGAGAATTCGACCGCGGCGTCGCGGAATTCTTCCGGGAACTTCCGGGACTTTTCCTTGTCTTCATTCTCGCGGTTTTCTACACGTTTTCAGCCGAACGCATGTACAAGCTCGGCGCGGTGATCATGCTGGTCGGAATGGGCATGCTGTCCGTCGTATCGCCGACGAAGCTTCTTGTCACGATCGCGATCTTCATTCACTCGCTCGGCGAGCATATTCAGCTCGGGATGAAGAACACTCTTTCTTTAAGCTACGCGAAGGAAGGAAAGGGAGGCACCGCGCTCGGGCATCAGAACGCCGTCTACCAGATCGGCACGCTTTCCGGCTATCTTGTCGTAATCGCCGCCTTCGCACTGCTCGCGTCTTTCAGCCCCTTCCGCCTGTTCTTCGCGATTTCCGCCGGAATTCTCGCCGTTTCCGCAGTTCTTTCGATGCGTATCCGCGGCACAAGCGAAACCGACGATACAAAGCGGCGCTTCTATTTCCGGAAAAAATTCACGAAATACTATATGCTTGAGATTTTCTACGGAGCGCGCAAACAGGTATTCTTCACCTTCGGTCCCTACGTTCTGATTCTGCTTTACGGCGCGAACGCGATGGTCATCAGCATTCTGTTCGCCGTTTCTGCGATCTGCTCGTATTTCTTCTCTCCGCTGATCGGAAAAATCATCGACCGTCTCGGCTATAAGATTGTCATGATCTCCGATACGCTGATTCTCGTCATCGTCTGCTTCTTCTACGGCTTCTCGCATCACATGTTCCCGAAGGAGATCGCCTTCATCGTCTGCTGTGTCAACTACGTTCTCGACTCGATCATCTCCCTCGCATCCATGGCTTCCAATGTGTATGTTCAGGATATTTCCGACGACCAGAACGAGATGCGCGCCACGATTTCAACCGGAGTTTCCGTCAATCATCTGATCACGATCCTGATCGCGCTTTTCGGCGGATGGATCTGGCAGAGCGTCGGCGTCGAAACGCTGTTCATTATTTCCGCGGTTCTCGGCCTGTGCAACAGCGCCTACGCGGCGACGGTCAAAACCAGAAAGCAGCTGACAGGCTCCTGATCTGCGCTTTTTCTGTCATGCCGGGCCTTTCGGCTGTCCGGGGCACTCAATTCATCCGGGAGGTTAGTTATGAGCGAACGTTCCTTTCAGAAACTTCTTCGGAAAACATCAGACTATCTTTCCGTTCATCCGATCGAAACCGTGCGGCTTGTTCTGCGTACGTTTGAGGCGGAGGATTTCGGGGACTTTCAGGAATTCACCTCGCAGAAAGAGCTGCGGCGGCTTTCCGGAATTCCGGAGTATAAAAGCCGGGAAGAAGCCCAGGATGCCTTCTCAAAGCTTCTGCCCCGCAGAAAACATGTCCCGCCGAAATTCGCGGTCGTTTTCCGGGAAACAGGGAAGGTAATCGGCCACTTCTCACTTGCCGTATATCCCTTCCTTCTCACGGATCCCGTTCTTTCACAGATGCAGGGTCTCTGCGCCGCCTTCGCGCTTCATGAAAGCTATCAGAGACGCGGCCTGATGACAGAACTGCTGCGCGAAGCAATCCGCCGGCTCTTTGAGGACTGCGGGCTCGATTATCTGAGCTGCGGATATTTCTCCTTCAATGAAGGCTCCCGCAGGCTGCAGGAAAAGGTCGGAATGCGCCGCTATCTGACGCATCCGTACCGCCGCGGGGACGAAATGCTCGAAGTAACCGAAATGGTTCTTTTCCGTTCGGAATATCTTTCGGCGGAAAGACGCGGGTAGCCGCCCTTTTACCGGATTATCCGCTTTGCAGCACACTTTCCTATCTCTCTGTGGAGGATCGATATGAAAAAAATCTACGCTATCAACGCAAGTCCGCGAAAAGGCTGGAACACCGCCCAGATGCTCGACCGTTTTCTTGACGGCATGCACTCCCGTTCCGCTGAAATTGAGATTACACGGGTCGACCTGTACGACCTGGATTTCAAAGGATGCCGCGGCTGTCTGTCCTGCCGTCTGAAAACAGCGGAGAAAGGCTTCTGCGCCTATCCGGACGGGGCGGCGGATCTGCTGCGTGAAATCAAGCGCTCAGACGGTTTTGTCTTCGCGGCTCCGATCTACTACGGCAGTGTCCCTTCCCAGATGCGCGGACTGATGGAACGCCTTTTCTATCCGGGAATCGCCGAAAAGGAGATTCCGGTCCGTATTCTCTATACGCTCAATCAGCCGGAGGAAAACATGGAAAAGTTCTTCCGCCGGCATCTGAATGATATCAAATCCCAGTTCGGACGTACCTTCCGGACAAATCCCGAGGAAGTCTTCGCGTTCGAGACACTTCACTGGGATCATCCGGAACGCTATGAAATGCCGATGGAATTCTACGAAGCGCGTGCCGCGCGGAAAGCGGAAAAATTCCCGCAGGAACTTGAAAACGCTTTCGAATCCGGTGTCCGGTTCGCGGGGTATGTCCTCGGTGAGAAATAACCGTTCAGAGGAGATGAACACGCCATGACAGTCAACGTCTGGGAACAGTATTTCAAAGCGCAGCTGAACTATAACGGCACAGAACGGCACGCCGCTCTCGTTATGCTTACCGCCGAAAGCGGACAGGGTGAAATCCGCTACGAGGCGGCGGTTTCCTTCTTCCCGCATCGGGACCCGGAAGATTTCGCCGTATCCTATGACGCGTTTTTTTCAAGAGAGCTTTATTCCGGAAAAGGACGCCGTTCCAGAAAACGCGAGCAGAAACTGCTTATGGAACTGCGGACACATATCGACGCGATTTCCGACGAACAGAACGGCTCGGTTTTCTGGGATCAGCCGCTGAGAGAAGCACGTACAGGCTGAACAAGCCGTTATCTATGTTAAGCCATCACTGATGCATATAAGGAGAAAAACTATGAAAACGATCTATCTCGCCGGAGGATGTTTCTGGGGAACGCAGCGCTTTTTTGATCAGTTCCGCGGCGTCGTGTCCACCGAAGTCGGATACGCAAACGGAAAAACAGATCACCCGAGTTACGAACAGGTGCGCTACGAGAATACCGGTCACGCGGAAACTGTAAAAATTCAGTTCGATGACACGGTGATCTCCGTTGAAAAGCTGCTGGAATACTATTTTCTCGCGATCGATCCGCTTGCGGTCAACCATCAGGGCGAGGACTTCGGCACACAGTACCGTACCGGAATCTATTATGAAGATCCCTCCCTCCTGCCCGTGATCGAGCGGGTCTGCGCCGTGAAAGAACAGGAACTCGGACAGAAACTGGCCGTTGAGGTTTCCCCGCTTGAAAACTTCTGGCGCGCCGAGGAATATCATCAGGACTATCTTGTCAAGAACCCGGGAGGATACTGCCATATTCCGACCAGACTCTTTCATCTGGAGGAAAAAGACTGATCTCCCCGAAGACTCCCGCAGAAGAGCAATTATACGTCCGGCGCAGCCCGCAGCGGCTGCGCCGTTTCTTTGCCCTTCGAAAGGCGGTGCAGAACAGTTTCCGGATTTCAGATAAAAAAAGGAAGCAAAAACAACATTTGAACAAAACCGCTGTCTTTATAGGTGAAGGCCTTCAAAAAACAGGAAAGGATGAGGATCATGGAAGACAGTCAGATTATTGATCTGTACTGGGAACGGGATGAGCGTGCGATCTCGGAAACAGATCAGAAATACGGCGGTTACTGCCGTACGGTTGCGAACAATATTCTGACTGACCGGGAAGAAGCGGAAAAGTGCGTCAACGACGTCTACTACCGTGTATGGAATTCCATTCCTCCCGAACGTCCCAGGATTCTGAGAGCATGGCTCGGAAAGATTACCAGAAACGCCGCCATTAACCAGTGGAATCTGAATCACGCGAAAAAGCGGTACGGCGGAATGGAGCTTCTTCTGAGCGAACTTGACGAATGTGTTCCGTCCGCGTCTTCTGTGGAGCTGGAGACGGAAACCTCAGAGATCGGCAAGTGCATCAGCACATGGCTGCGCTCTCTCCCGCCGGATGCCAGAATCCTCTTTGTCAGACGCTACTTCAACGGTGAATCTGTCCGCGCTCTGGCACAGGAACTCCGAACCTCTCCTGAAAAGATTACTCAGAAGCTTTACAGGCTGCGCAGAAGCCTGAAACAGGTTCTTGAAAAGGAAGGAATCAACCTATGAAAGACAGCAAAATCCGTTTATATGAAGCAATCAGCGAAATAGATCCCGACATCGTGGAAGAAG
>ONSY01000057.1 GCA_900320605.1 uncultured Eubacteriales bacterium
ACGGGAAAACCGTGGATCGTCTACATGTACGCGGGCGGCGGTCAGTTCATCGAGCTGTTCTACGGCGCCACGCAGGACAATCCGTACAAGGACGAGAACGCGGGATTCTTCCATATGTGCCTTGTCGTGGACGACATCCAGGAGGCCTGGAAGAAAATCGTCGAGACCGGCGCGCCGCAGGACGACGCCCCGAAGATGGGCGCGGATACGAACTGGCAGTGCTGGACGCACGACCCGAACGGCGTCAAGATCGAAATGATGCAGCTCGGAGAGGACAGCCCTCAGAAAAAATTTGCCCGCGCCGCTGAAAAGGCGGAATAAGACGGAAAAGAAATAACGCCCCGAAAAGGCGGAAACGAAGGGAACAGAGAACGCATGGAAACCAGAAACATCGGCATCCCGGAAGAGACTCTGGAATTTCTTCGGAAAGTCGGAAACTCTTCCTTTTCACCGCAGCAGTACCTGAAAGGAACGTTCGGCGACGAGCAGCGCGAACTGCTTGGAATCGACGCGAATCAGATTTTCGGTCTGAAAGTTGAGGATCACGGGGAACTCGGCGGATGGACGGCATATCTGCCGAAAGAAGCCGCGCAGCAGCCGCTGCCTCTGGTGATCGGCGTCTATGACGCGATGGCGCCCCGCCGGGAGATGGAGAAACTCGGCTTTGTCCGTCTCGCGGCGCAGGGTCAGCTGATCCACGTGACGGTCGGGGACGGCAACAGTCTCGCGGCCGTTACCGGGATCCTGGAACTTGCGGAGAAACTCTATCCGGTTGACCCGGAGCGGGTCTTCATCGCCGGGCACTCCTTCGGCGGCAGTTCCTCCGCGCGTCACGCGCTGAAACGGCCGGATCTGTTCGCCGGCGTCTGCGTTCTCGGAACCGAGTATTATTTCGCGGACAGCGCTCGGGAGGATATTGAACGCGCGAAAGAGCTCGGCCTGTCGTTCTGCATGATCTGCGGGACGAACGAGGTCAACGGCGTGTTCCCGCTCAACCGGGATCCGGAACGTCCGGCGCCGCCGCGGGTTCACCCCGACGTGACGCCGCCGTATCTCAGCGCGGACAACTGCCTTTCGGGACTCAATCTCTGGCGGGAGATCGCCGGAGCGAAGGCGAGAACGCGGGAGGAGGATACCTCTGATCTCTCGCCTGCGGAAGAGAAAATCGGCGCCCGTTTCGAGAAAACGGCCGTGCGCGAGATCCTCGGACATCTGCATTATATCGGAGAGGAAACCGGAGAAGACGGCAGCGCGGTTCTGCGCTGCGCCGCCGTGGACGGCGGTCCGCACTGCGTCGCGCCGACGGCGGCCGCGCTCGCGTGGGAATTCCTGCGCGGTTTCCGGCGCGATCCGGAGACCGGAATGCTTAAACGGATTGTCCCGGAGAAAGCCTACCGGAGCGTACGCGCCGAAACGACGTTCGCGCCGCTCGGCCAGGTCGTGACCGGGCTGCGGTACGAACTGCTCGAAGACTATGACCTGTCGGATCTCTCACCGGAGGATTTCACCGTCTGCGCGTTTACCGACATGAATCCCGTGATGCACACGCGGCGCGTTACCGGGATCGACCGGAGCGTTCCGGGCGTTCTGACTCTTCTGACCGAGGAATTCATGCTCGACGCGCGCATTCCGCGCTACGGCCTCATCAACGGCCATCCGGGCAGCGTCTCCGTCGGAGAGTTCCGGATTCTGTGCGCGAAAACCCTTTCCGGAAAAAGTCTGGATCTGACGCGGTCCGATCTCTCCGGCGTCAAGCTTGAGTATACGGAAAAGTTTGTTCCCGCGCGTTTTGAACGCGATGGAATGATGGCGTTCGATTACGTCGCGTACCGCGCGAAAGGCGAACACCTGCCGGTTGTATTCTACAGCGTCGGCAGCGGCGCCGACAACAACGCGGACAATAATCAGCAGATCCTCAACTACGGGGCATGCCTTATGGCAGGCGAGGCGTTCCAGTCGGTCTATCCCTGCCACATCCTCGCGCCCTGGTTCCCGATGCCCGGACATCCGCCGCAGGGAGCCGAAGGCAACGCGAAACTGGAAGCGTTCGGAAAATCGACCGCGGCGCTCGTGCGTCAGTTCGCGCTGGAAACCGGAGCGGATCTGTCGAGAATCTACTTCATCGGAACGGGCGGCGGCGCGCTCTATCAGCACCTCGCGGCCGGGAAGGATCTCTACGCCGCGGCGGCGATGATGACCTCGGTCTTCGATTTCTTCAACGACGGAAGCGAGATCCCCTATCTCAGGGAGATTCTGGAGATCCCGCTGTATCTGAGCCACGCCCAGAGCGACTATCCGTGTCCGGTACGACGCACCCGGCTCGCGTGCCGGAAGCTGCGGGAATTCGGGCACCGCGACTTTACCTATCACGAGTATTCCGACGAGGAGCTTGCCCGCGGGGGAATCGACCCGTCCAATCTGGCGGGCACGCACGATTCTCCGAATCTGAATCTCGCAGAACCCGAATTCTACCGGTGGCTCTTCTCACACCGCCGGAACCGGACCCAATCCTAACTATGAAAGCCCGCCCCGCAAGGCGGGCTTTATTATTGCGGGACAGAATAATGACGTTGACAGAAAACGGTCGAGAAAGTATAATTACATAAACGGTGAAAAATGGAATTTCGGTCTGAAGGAGGAAATATGAAGCCCATGCGAAACAAAACTCTGATGATGATCACCGCGGTTCTGCTGGCGGTATCGGTTCTGTTCCTCGGCGGCTGCAGCCGGAGCGGGGAGTCTTCGGGGATGCCGGAAAGCAGCGGGCAGACGCCGGCTTCCGTTCCCGAGAGTTCACAGGAAGAAAGCTCGCAGCAGGAAAACTCACAGGAGGAAAGCCCGCAGGAACCTTCCGGGCTGACACCCGAGCAGACCGCGGAAATCTCTGAGAGAGCGATGAACAATTTCGCGGCGAAGATTCAGGGCAGCGGCTACACGGTTTCCGCTGACGGCTATCTTACGGCGCACGTGTACTCTCAGGATCTGGTCTGGTTCGATTATGACGATGACGATAACTACCGCGATTTCGCGGTCATGAGCGTCGGCGGAGAGGTATTCCAGGGCTTTCCGGATGAGAACGGCATCAGCGGCGTCAGCTTCCTCTCGGAGGGCAGCGCTCTGGAAACCGCCGGGAAGAGACTGCCGGGATATTTCCTTTCACTGTCCGAAGGCAACATCTACAACCTGTTCTACAACGATCCGGAGGATCCTCTGAAATTCGTCTCGTATGACACAAACGTTCAGAATTTCGTGCGGACGCTGGTCGGCTACGGTGAGATCACGCTGCGCTACATGCACGAGGTCTGCCTGATTCTGGACGCGGAAGACCCGACCTGCGCGCGTCTGCAGTGCGTCGTTGAGGACGACGAGGTCGCGCGCTACTATTTCGATGATATCGACGTTGTAATCACATTCGGGAACGCGCAGCCCGAACCGCACGCGCAGGCCTGGATGGCGGAACCGGAGTATCCGCAGGCGCGTCTGGAGTGGTCGGACGCGGACCTGTTCATCTTTGACTCTGTGTTCCTTCCGGGATACGGCAGGGAAGCGGTGCCCTATCCGTCGGCCGTGAGCTACGCGCTGACAGTGGACGCGGAACGTTTCGTAACCGACGATGCGGTGTACATCCGTGATCCTCACGCGACGCGGGAGGACATGGCGTCTTATGAAGCCATTCTCTCCCGGAACGGTTTTGAAAAAGCGGACGGAGACGGGACCGCCGAGTACCGGCGTCTTCTGAGAGACGAGACAAAATGCTATTCCTCCATTTCTCTTGAGTACGACAGAGGCATGAATGTCACGGCGAGAAAATATTACGAGTATCCGAAATACGAGGGACTCGAAGCGATCAACGCCGCAATTACGCAGCGCGGATATCCGGCGCTTCCGGAATCGCAGGCAGTGACCGATCTGACCGCGGTCGACACCGGGATGGAACAGACGGAATCCTGGCTGTATTTCTATGACTATGATATGACGATGTATGTCTGCGGAAAATACGGCGATTCAGAGCAGCTTTCCGAATATCTTGACTCAGTCGCGCAGGGGTATCTCGACGCCGGATACGAACCGGTCTGGGCGGTCGACGAGGCGGACGGCGAGGTGGATCATTACCGCTGCGCGGACGGGTCGATGACGTTCCGGTATCATATGGAGGACGACGGGGAAACCGTGATCCTCCTCTATAAGGCGGAGAAACTTCTGACCCCGGATCAGATCCGGAAAACAATGGTGGACGAGGGGTTCCCGGAGATGGATCTGTCCGCGTACGCGGCCGGAAGAGATCACAGGAAATTCCAGGAAGTCATGTACGGCAGACAGTACAGATCCGCGATTTCGTTCAGCCTGCGGTATGAATCGGTGGAAAAAGCCAGCGCGTTCATGGACGGCTATGTCGCGCTTCTGGATGATAAAGGGTTCCTCAACGGTCCCGGAAATCTCGTAGGATCAAACAAACCGACCAGTTACAGGCTGGAAGAAGAGGGAATCGGCCTTGCGTTCGAGTTCATGCCGAGCGACAGCGGAGAGACGAACATCTACTTTGAATTCAGGAGCGGAATCAATTTCTCTGAGGAAACTCCGGATGAAGGGGATACGGGTCCGAAACCGATTCTCGGCTCGAAAAACTCGGCGGAGCTATCGCGGATGCGCTGAGCCGCGTTTTTCGGAAGAAAGCATAACAGAACACCCGAATGAATCTGCGTTGGTCTGTCAGATTATGACCGCAGGGCATTCGGGTGTTTTATTCGCTCTTTCAGAGAACGGAACGGCCGGGTTTCAGCGGCGGCCGAGCTCCCAGAAGGCCACGGCGCTGGCGGCGGCAACGTTCAGCGAGTCCACGCCGTGAGACATCGGGATGCGGACCGTGTAGTCGCAGCCGGCGATGGTGCCGTCCGTGAGACCGTCGCCCTCGCTCCCGAGAACGATGGCCAGTTTCTCCTCGGCGCGAAGCCGGGGGTCGTCAATACTGATGGCATCCTGCCGCAGCGCCATGGCGGCGGTGCGGAATCCCATCGCCCTGAGACGCTCCATTCCGGGATAAGGCCAGTCAGAACAGCTTTCGCCCAGGAAGGTCCAGGGAATCTGAAACACGGTGCCCATGCTGACCCGCACGGAACGGCGGTACAGGGGATCACAGCAGGAGGGCGTCAGCAGCACCGCGTCGATATTGAGCGCGGCGGCGCTGCGGAAGATGGCTCCGATGTTGGTCGGGTTCATCACGTTTTCGAGTACGGCGACGCGTCCGGCTCCGGCGCAGACCGATTCCGCGCAGGGCAGGGGGCGCCGGCGCATGGCACACAGGACGCCGCGGGTCAGCGGGAATCCGGTGAGCCGGGTGAGAACCGGCAGATCCGCGGTATAGAGGGGGATCTCCGGACACAGACGCACCACCTCCCGGGCGGCGCCGTCGATGTGTCTGCGTTCCATGAGAAGGGATACGGGCTCGTAACCCGCGTCCAGAGCCCTGAGAATGACGTTGGGGCTCTCGGCGATGAACAGGGGCGTGACATGCTCGTCACGGCCTTGAAGCTGGCGCTCCGTCAGCCGCGCGTAAACGTCCAGCTGCGGATCGCTAAAGTCGGTGATTTCGATGATCCGGGCCATGAAAAGGCCTCCTTTTCGGGGATGATTCCATTTTACATGAGGAGGCGGCCGATGGCAAGGAAAAAATGGGCGGGGAATGGAGAGACGCGGCGGACGACGCCGGAAGAACGGCCGATTTCCGACCGTTCAGAATTTTTTTGCTTTTTTCGCTCAAAAGTTATCAGTTTTTGATTGAAAAATTGACGATTTGCTGTATAATAGACTTAAAGACCATTAATGGACTAAATCAAGGAGGGTATCACCATGTTAGCGAATGGCAGACAAGAGAAAAAAATATTCGACGCTGCGGTCAAGGGACATTGGGGCATCGGCGCTTTCAATGTTATGGGCTATGAGACAGTCGAGGCGGTTCTGAGAGCCGCAGAGGAACTGGACGTTCCCGTTATCCTTCAGGTCGGCGATTCTTTCGATCCGAACGCTCCGGAAAGCTCCAGAATGTCGGAATTCGAATTCCGTAATTTCAATACGTTTATCCTGAACCGCGCGGCGGCTTCTCCCGTTCCGGTTATCATTCATCTTGACCACTGCATGTCCTTCGAAGGCTGCATCCGCGGCATTCAGAACGGCTGCGCTTCCGTTATGCTCGACGCTTCCCAGAAGCCGTTCGATGAGAACGCCGCTCTCGTAAAGAAGGTTGTTGAAGCGGGTCACGGCGCGGGCGTCCTCGTAGAAGGCGAAATCGGCCACGTTTCCGGTCATCCGAACAGCCATGGTGTTATCTACACCGAAGTCGACGACGCCGTCCGCTTCGCGGAAGTCACCGGCCTCGATCTCCTCGCTGTTTCGATCGGCACCGTTCACGGCTACTATGCAACTGAGCCGGTTCTCAATTACAAGCGTATCGAAGAGATCCGCGCAGCTGTCGACCTTCCGCTCGTTATGCACGGCGCTTCCGGTCTTACCCCGGATCAGTACCGCAACGCAATCAAAGCCGGTATCAACAAGGTCAACTTCGCGACCTACACCCAGATCGCCGGCGGCAAAGCGATCGTTGAAGAAGTTGAAAAAGGCGGCCGTCAGATGTTCATGAGACTCGTCAACGCAGGCCTCAACGGCGCGAAAGAGTATCTCAAGATGCACATGCAGATCTTCGGCACCCAGAAAGTCGAACTCTGATTTCTCCCGCAGACACAGGGAGCCTGCCGGTTTTCCGGCAGGCTCTTTTTTGTTCCTGGTGATGCGGGAAGAGAACGATCTTTTGTTTGACAAAAAGACCTTGAAAGAATATACTGTAGTTAGTTACGAATACACGCAAGAAAGGAGCTATTTCATGAAACTGATCAAACTCAACAACGGCGTTGAGATCCCGGAGATCGGCCTGGGCGTATTCCAGACGAAAAATGGTGAGGAGACCGTCAACGCGGTCAAATGGGCGCTCGAAGCGGGATATACCCACATCGACACCGCGAAAATGTATCAGAACGAGGAATCCGTCGCGGAAGGCATTAAAGCCGCCGGCGTAAAGAGAGAGGACGTCTTCATCACCTCGAAGATTCTCCCGGCTGACATTATTGCCGGAAAAACCGCGGAAGGTTTTGACGAGACTCTTCAGAAGCTCGGCACGGACTATGTCGACCTGATGCTCCTCCATTTCCCGATGCTCGACGAAATGAACATCGCGGCGTGGAAAACAATGGAAGCGTATTATAAGGCGGGCAAGGCGCGCGCGATCGGTATCTCCAACTACGGCAACCGCCAGCTCGACGTGATTCTGGATATGTGCGAAGTCGTTCCGGCTGTCAACCAGATCCACATCGATCCGATGAACAACGCTCAGGACCGGATCGAATACAACATGAGCAAGGGCATCTACATGGAAACCCACAGCGGCTTCGGCGGCACCGGCAGAACGCAGGGCGTTCTCGGCAACCCGACAATCGTCGCGATCGCTGAAAAGCTGGGCAAGACCCCGGCGCAGGTCGTCATCCGCTGGAATCTCCAGAGAAACTGCATCATGCTTCCGAAATCGGTTCATCAGGAACGGATCATCTCCAACCTGGAAGTCTACGACTTTGAGCTGAGCGCGGAGGATATGGCGCAGATCGCCGCTCTCAATGGCACAGGCAGCGGCGGCTTCAATATGGATCCGGAAAAGGCGTATGATCTGTTCTCCGGCAGAATCAAATTCACTCCTCCGCCGAAAGACTGATCCGAAACCGAGATAACGAACCAGAATATTGCGAAACCCGGACCGGTTCACTGCCGGCCCGGGCTTTTTTGCGCTTTTTTTACGGAAAAATGACTTATTTCCGCCATTCTTTTTTCTATATTATCAATTGACATCCTGCTTCATTCGTACTAATATGGAAACTGTGTGCGTGTTTGTTTTTTAATGGTTTTTTCTTTCGGCGGATCAGCCGGCATGATGATGGAAAAGGATGGGTACACAGATGATCGATTACAGAAAATTCCGCCTTCGGAAACTCAACACTCCGGAATTCCGGCACCTCAAGCTTCTGCTGTTCTGGCCTGTATTCCTGCTGATTTTCAAATTTCTGGAGGCATACTACTGGGTGCGTGAGTATCACCCGGTCGAGTCCGAACTGGACGCGCTGATTCCGTTCAACGAATACTTCGTTCTGCCGTATATGTTCTGGCATCTTTTCGAGCCGGGAATTCTGCTGTGGCTTCTGCTTCATGACAGATGCGCCTTCTCCAAGATGATGCGGTTCATCATGGTTACCTACGGCATCACCCTTCTGATTTACTGCATTTATCCGACCTGTCAGAACCTCAGACCGGAAACCTTTGCGAATGACAACATCCTCACGAGGTGGGTCGCCCTCATTTACCGTGTGGATACCAATACGAACGTCTGCCCGTCGATCCATGTGATCGGGTCGCTCGCGGCGGTCTTCGCCTCGTTCAATACGTTCTCGATCCGCAGCAGAACCGTAAAGATTGTCATCGTGGCAATCGGCATTCTGATCTGCGCCTCGACCGTTTTCATGAAACAGCACTCCATCATCGACGTAATGTGGGGGACGCTGCTGAGCGTGGCTGCCTATCCGATTTTCCGCTGGGTTCCCTCGGGAGAAAGAGCGTCGGTCACTTCCTGACCCTGTCTTTTCCTCAAGAGCCGGATCCGAAACCGAAGACCGACTGATCTTCTTATGAAAAAAACTTCTTCCAATCTTCTCAACTATATCGCCGTTCTCGCGATCTGCTGCTTCGCCGGGGCGGGCAACTATATGAACGCCGCGATGAATACGTTCCAGCAGGCGTTCCCGTCGATCGATCAGTCGACGATCATGATGGTTTCCACGCTGCCATGCATCATCGCGGTGCCGGTGATGCTTCTGTGCGGACGGCTGGTCGGCCGGAAGGTATCCTACCGCGCGATCAGCATTCTCGGAACCGTCCTCATTGTTACAGGCGGCCTCCTGCCGGTCTTTGTCAACGGCAGCTGGTATTTCGTACTCGCATGCCGCGCGCTGCTCGGCATCGGAGCAGGATGCTACGGTGTGCGCAACTCCTTTATTATCCGCTCCGTGCCTCCGAAGGAGGTCATCCGTCTGACCGGATATTCCACGGTGGCGCTCACGATCGGCGGAACGGCTTCCGGACCGATCGTCGGAGCACTCGCCGCGAAGGGATGGAATCTGGCGTTTCTGTATAACGCGGTTCCGATTCTCATCCTGGTGCTGGTGCTGATCGGGATGAAGGAGCCGGAACGACTTCCGGAAATACCCGCGTCCGAACGGAAAGCTTCGGGAGGAACCGGAAAACTGAGCTGGAAGATCTATTTCTACGCTGCGACGCAGCTGCTGATTATCGGGACGCTCTATCCGATGACGGTGTCCGGCGTTTCCATTTTCTTTGACGCGTACGACCTCGGATCCCCGGCGGTTGCAGGTACGGTGATGTCGCTGTTTCCGCTGCTCGGCATCATCGGAAATCTGTTCCTTCACAGAATCATGCGCCTGCTCGGGCGTTTCACAATTCCTGCGATGACGTTCCTGGTGATCATCGGAGCGGCGCTGTGCCTGTTCTCCCGTACGATGGTTTCCGTCTGCCTGAGCTACAGCCTCGCGGGCTTCGGATATCACATCATCATCGGCGTTCTGCAGGTTTACAACGGAATGGAGGCTCCGCCCGAGAAGCTTGCCGTCGGATCCACCATGATTCTCGCCTGCAAGAGCATCGGCATCTTCCTTTCAAGCTATTTTATCTCGGCCTGTGCCGGACTGTTCTCGCTTCCGGGCAGGATCAGCGTGGAAAACGCTTTCCTCGGATGCCTGATCGTTTACGCGCTGCTGACGGTTTTCACGCTGGTTGTCAACGTGACGCCGAAAGTGAACCGCGCCGCGGCGGAAACCGGATCGGATCATTGACATTCCCGCCGGCGGGGAGTATGCTTTTTCTGTCGGACACAGAATTATTTCTTTGAGGTGTTTTATGGATATCAGAATGATCGCGCTGGACCTTGACGGCACGCTGACGGATGACAACAAGAAAATCTCGCCTTATACCGTGGAAATCCTCCATCAGGCGAGCGGGAAAGGCGCGAAAATCGTGCTCGCGAGCGGACGTCCGCTGCTCGGAATTCTTCCCGTCGCGAAAGAGATCGGTCTCTTCGAAATGGGCGGAATGATTGTCGCGTTCAACGGCGGACATATCTTCGACTGCAAATCCGGAGAGGATATCTACCGCGCCGTCTTCCCGAAGGAATATATCCGCGAAGTCTGCGATTTCGCGAAAGCAAACCATGTTTCGATCATTTCCTATGACAGCGAGCAGATCATCACGGAAGGACCGGTCGACGAGTGGGTCGGACACGAGGTCTACAACACCGGAGCGAAGGCGAAAATCGTGCCGGATCTGCCCGGATATATCGACGAAATCGGGTATCCGATTGTAAAGATGCTGATCTGCGCCGATCCGCAGGCACTGGTGCCGATTGAAAAGGAACTCGCGCAGAAGTATGAAGGAAAGCTCGATATCTACCGCGCGGAGCCGTATTTCCTCGAGGTGATGCCCAAGGGAATCAACAAGGCGGCGGGTCTGCGGATGCTG
>ONSY01000088.1 GCA_900320605.1 uncultured Eubacteriales bacterium
TCACTCTCCCCGCCGTGATAGCGAAACGCGGTATCATAATAGTTTACGCCGCTCTCATAAGCGAGGTCGATGATTTCCTGAGCTTTTTCCGTATCGATTCTTTTCTCTTCCGTCTGCGGAAGACGCATATTACCCATTCCAAGCGCAGAGAGTTTCTCTCCGCGGACATCGTTATAATACATCTTGTCCTTCCTTTCCTCTTACACCGCCGCATCATTCGCAGTTTTGTTCATTGTGTTTTCTGAGCTTACAGAATTATTGTACTCCTGAACCGGAACCGGCGCAAGTCCCTGCTGGAAATGATTTTCCGAATCGCCTTGACAGATACCCCTCCGGGGTATATAATGTATTCCGGAAACGATCTATTACCTTTAGAAACGAGGTTCACAAATGGCTGAAACAGACAATTCCCTGCAGATATGTCCCGCATGTTCCGCACGTCATAAGGTACGCGGGAAAAACGAACTGCGCGATCTGAAAAACCGTCTCTGCAGGATTGAAGGACAGATCAGAGGAATCCGCAATATGCTCGAAAACGATGCCTACTGTCCGGATATTCTGACACAGGTATCCGCTGCGACAGCTGCGCTGCAGTCGTTTTCCCGCGTACTGCTCTCTCAGCACATCAAGACCTGTGTCGCCGAGGATTTAAAATCCGGAAAAGACGATGCTGCCGATGAACTTGCTCAGCTTCTTCAGAAGCTGATGAAATAAGGAAGGCGGACCAATGAGACAGTTTACTGTTACCGGAATGAGCTGTGCTGCCTGCAGCGCACGCGTTGAAAAAGCTGTCAGCGGTGTCGAAGGCGTTGAAAGCTGCGCGGTCAGCCTCCTGACCAACTCGATGGGCGTTGAAGGCAACGCCTCTGATGTGGCAATTATTGCGGCGGTTAAAAACGCCGGCTACGGCGCTTTTGCAAAAGGGAAAGAATCAGTTTCTGTATCCCGGGGTGAATCCCTTGAGGATACGCAGACGCCGCATCTTAAGAGACTCCTGATTGCTTCCATTGTACTGATGGTGCCTTTGATGTATCTTTCGATGGGGCATATGATGTGGGGTGCGCCGGTTCCGGGATTTCTTCAAAATCCGGCCTCCATCGGACTGGCAGAGCTTCTGCTTTCGGCAATCGTCATGATTATCAACAGCCGTTTCTTTACAAGCGGCTTCAAGGCACTTTGGCACCGTGCTCCGAATATGGATTCACTTGTCGCACTGGGTTCAGGCGCCTCCTTTATATACAGCGTCTGCCTTCTGTTTGCCCTGATTGCGAAAATGGCGTCTGGCGGAGATCATTCGAATCTGCATCACTTCTACTTTGAGTCAGCAGCGATGATTCTAACGTTGATTTCCGTCGGGAAAATGCTGGAAGCCCGTTCAAAGGGAAAAACAACGGATGCTCTGCGCGGTCTGATGGATCTCTCCCCGAAGACGGCGGTCATTGAAAGAAACGGCACCGAAGAAATGATCCCTATTGAGGAACTCTCCGTGGGCGATATCTTCATCCTGCGCCCAGGGTTCAGTATCCCGACGGATGGCATTGTCATTGAAGGAGAAAGTGCTGCGGATGAGTCCGCTCTGACCGGTGAGAGCATTCCGTCCGAAAAATCGCCGGGAGACCGCGTCTACGGGGCAACAACGAATCTTTCCGGGTTCCTGCGCTGCCGCGCTGAGCGTGTCGGCGAAGACACAACTCTTTCACAGATTATCCGTCTGATGAGTGACGCCGCCGCAACAAAAGCTCCGGCGGCAAAACTGGCTGATAAAGTCTCCGGGATTTTTGTTCCCGTCGTGATTGCACTTGCGGTAATCTGCTGCTTTGTCTGGCTCCTGTTGGGACGCGATATCGGCTTCTCGCTTTCCAGGGCAATTTCTATCCTTGTCATCAGCTGTCCATGCGCATTAGGTCTTGCGACACCGGTCGCGATCATGGTTGGAAACGGCGTAGGAGCAAAGGGCGGGGTGCTCTTCAAGACCGCGCTTGCTCTGGAAGAAACGGGCAAAATTCAAATTGCCGCGCTCGATAAAACAGGTACTATCACCTCCGGAAATCCTACAGTGACTGATCTGCTGCCCGCGGACGGCGTCTCTGAGGACGAGCTACTCAGGCTTGCCGCCTCACTCGAGCAGAAAAGTGAACATCCTCTCGCAAAAGCGATTCTTCTTGCCGCAAAGGAAAAGGATCTTTCTCTTTCGGGTTCAGAGCACTTTGAAACACTCCCCGGAAGCGGAATCTGCGCCGAGATTGAGGGGCACAAACTCCTCGGTGCAAGCGTTTCCTACGCTTCCAGAGAATTCAAACTTCCTCCTGTATTTTCCGAAAAAGCCGCTGAGTTGTCCGAAGAAGGAAAAACCCCGCTCATTTTCCTGCGCGACGAGGTGGTTCTCGGGATGATCGCCGCTGCTGACACTGTCAGGACAGACAGCGCCGCCGCCATCGCAGAACTCTCCGAGCTTGGAATCCGCAGCGTGATGCTGACCGGTGACCGTAAAGCAACCGCCGAAGCAATCGGCAGAACAGCCGGAGTTTCCGAGGTGATCGCCGAGGTTCTCCCCGGCGACAAGGAGTCCCGGGTTCGTTCACTCCGCGAAAACGGTAAGACTGCCATGATCGGAGACGGCATCAATGACGCGCCCGCTTTAAAAAGCGCTGACATCGGAATCGCAATCGGTGCCGGCGCGGATATTGCCATTGATGCTGCAGACGTTGTCCTGATGCACAGCCGACTCTCTGATGCCGTGTTTGCCATCCGTCTTTCGCGTGCGGTACTGCGCAATATCCGTCAGAACCTGTTCTGGGCATTTTTCTACAACGTGATCGCAATCCCGCTGGCCGCAGGTGTCTTTATTCCGATCACCGGGTGGGAAATGAGTCCGATGATCGGAGCTGCGGCAATGAGTCTGTCAAGCTTCTGTGTCGTTACAAACGCGCTGCGTCTGAACTTTTTCAAGTACAAACCCAAATCCGCGAATCCAGTCAATCAGGCGGAATTTACACCCGCTATGAAAAATATATCTCAAGGACAAAAGGAGACTGTAGTTATGGAAAAAACACTGAACATTAAGGGAATGATGTGCAACCACTGCGAAATGCACGTAAAAAAAGCGCTTGAGGCCCTGGAAGGCGTCGAGAGCGCTCAGGCGGATTTTCACAAAGGTACCGCAGTTGTCAAACTGACAGCCGATGTTTCTGACGAAGCCTTCAGGAAGGCCGTTGAAGAAGCCGGCTATGAGATGGCATAAGCCGGAATAAGCTGTCAGCAGTTCTTCATCAAAATGATTATTCTTTGAAAACCGGTGTTTCAAAAACATCGGTTTTTTCTTTTCGTGCCATATGTCTGTTTTGAGAATTTGATTATACGCAAAATACGTTCACACCGTTTCTGACCACTGAAAAAAGCGGTAAAGGGATTGTGCTTTTATAAAAAAGCATATATAATAATAAAAATATTGATTGACAGAATCATTATTTCTAATCAATACAGCAATTCGTGAAAGAAGGCACACTTTTAATGAGAATTGTCATCAAAGTTGGTACTTCCACCCTCACCCACAGAACCGGGAATCTGAATATCCGGCATACTGAACAGATCGTAAAGGTTCTCAGCGATTTAAAGAATGCCGGACATGAGCTGATTCTCGTCTCCTCGGGAGCGATCGGGATGGGTGTCGGAAAGCTCGGCCTTCCCGGAAGGCCGGATGATATGGCCGGTAAGCAGGCGGCTGCCGCGGTCGGTCAGTGCGAGCTTATGTATGTTTACGACAAACTGTTTTCCGAATATAACCACACAATCGCTCAGATTCTGATGACGGGTGAGGATTTCAAGGCCGGTGACCGTTTTCA
>ONSY01000212.1 GCA_900320605.1 uncultured Eubacteriales bacterium
GAGGAAACAATGGCTCTGGCGCAAAAGCATCCCTGGATGGCTCTGCAGAAATCAGACGGCGAACTGTGTCTGATCGATCTGTCCTCCGGAAAGGAATTCAGGAAAATCGAAAGCGATCTGCCTGTCCCTTCTGTAGCAAAAATGATTTTCTTCTCGGAAGATGAGTGCCTTGCTGTGTTTTCCAAAAAGGGAGATATACGGATTTACCGTACCACGGACGGCAGAGAACTGCATCGTTCTAATCATGTGGACTTGAATCTCAGATTCTCCTCTACCGCCTGCTATCAGATTGAGGAACTGCCTGAGGAAAACCGACTCCTGATTTTCCTGGATGATACCAGTTATCGGGAACCGGGATGCTTCATCTTTGACCTTGATACCTATGAGATTGTAGGAACTCCGTTCGGCCTTTCTGCGTGGCTGCCGGAAGAGAAAAAAATCCTGATACGGGGATATCCGAATGGTCTTTATCTCAGTCCGCTTCTTTCCACCGAGGAACTGCTGAGCCTCGGAGAAGAAGTTTTGGAAAAAGGCTTTCAAGAATGATATGTCAGGAGCTCTGCCTTCGCGGAGCTCTTTTTCTGTTTCTGTGAAAAAAACGGCCTGAATGCTGTTGAAAAAAGGCTTCATTTTCAGTATAATCTAACTAGAGTGAAATGAATACTTCGCCTAGGAGAATCAATGACCATGAAAAAATATCTTCTTGCTCTTGATGAAGGGACAACCAGTACCCGAAGCATTTTGTTTGACCGTTACGGACATATTGTAAGTATGGCACAGCACGAGTTCACCCAGATTTATCCTCAGCCCGGATGGGTTGAGCATGATCCGCTGGAGATATATGCGAATCAGTATGCGACGATGACGGAGTGTATCGCGAAAACCGGGATTGCCCCGGAAGAGATTGCGGCAATCGGGATTACCAATCAGCGTGAAACAACGGTCGTCTGGGAAAAAGAGACGGGAAAACCGGTGTGCAACGCGATTGTCTGGCAGTGCCGCAGAACCGCGGAAATCTGCGAATGGCTTGAGAAGGAAGGCTATTCCGATCTGATTGCGAAAAAGACGGGACTTCGCCCGGATGCCTATTTCAGCGGAACAAAAATCAAATGGATTCTCGATCATGTTCCCGGCGCACGTGAGAAAGCGGAGCGCGGCGAACTCCTTTTCGGAACGATTGATACCTGGCTGATCTGGAAGCTGACAGACGGGATGGTCCATGTTACCGACCGAACCAACGCCTCCCGGACGATGCTCTATAATCTTGAAACCGATTCCTGGGATCCGGAACTTCTCTCTCTGCTCGGCATTCCTGCCTCGATGTTGCCGCAGATCCGTTCGAGCGGCGAAGTCTATGCGCAGATCACGATTATGGGCGCCAACGTTCCGATTGCAGGTATTGCCGGCGACCAGCAGGCGGCCCTGTTCGGACAGGGGTGCTTTAAACCCGGCGATATCAAGACGACTTACGGAACCGGATGCTTCCTTCTGGCGCATACCGGAAACGACCCTGTTTTCAGTCGCAGCGGACTGCTGACGACTGTCGCAGCCACGACAAAAGACCAGAAGCGCGAATATGCCCTTGAGGGAAGTGTATTTGTCGGCGGCGCGGTAATCCAGTGGGTACGTGATGAGCTTGGTCTCATTTCTGAATCGAGTGACAGTGAGTATTTTGCGCGGAAGGTTCCGGACAGTGCCGGCGTTTATATAGTTCCGGCGTTTTCGGGTTTAGGCGCTCCCTACTGGAATATGCGCGCACGCGGTATGATTACCGGTCTGACACGGGGTGCCGGACGCAATCACATTATCCGCGCGGCGCTGGAATCGATCGCCTATCAGACAAATGACCTGATTGAGGCGATGCGTGAAGAAACAGGCCGTGCGATTGAAACAATGAAAGCAGACGGCGGCGCCAGCATCAATGCTTTCCTGATGCAGTTCCAGGCGGATATTTCCGCGGTGGAGGTTGTCCGGCCGATGATGATGGAATCCACGGCAGCCGGCGCTGCGTTCCTTGCCGGTCTCGCGGTCGGATTCTACCGCAGCCGTGAGGAAATCCTTGAGGCAATTGAGGAAGGAGCTCGCTTTGTTCCTCAAATGAAAGAAGATATGCGGATTTGCCTGCTCGATGGCTGGAAGAAGGCTGTCAGCGCATGTGTGAATCTTGAAAACTGAGGAGGCCGCTATGGAATACGAAGTGTTTGATAAGAAGGTTTTATCTTCCGACGGCATACACCAGCTTGCCGGAAAGGTTTATATCCCGAAGGGCAAACCGGTCGGATATTTTCATGCCGTCCATGGGATGACGGAGCATATCGGGCGTTACGATAAACTTTTGCGTGAGATGGCATCCGCCGGATATGTGTCATTCGGCTACGATAATCTCGGGCATGGATACAGTGTCAATGATGAAACGGAGTTCGGCTTTATAGCATCGAAAGACGGCTGGAAACTTCTCTGTCAGGATGTCGGTGTTTTCGCAAAGGCGGTTCGTGAGGAATATCCTGCGGAGGTTCCGTATATTCTGTTTGGGCACAGCATGGGTTCGTTCATTGTCCGAATCGCCGCGGCACTGTACGAGAAGCCGGATAAACTGATTGTTATGGGCACCGGCGGTCCGAACCCCGCGGCAGGAAGTGGGAAGGCGATCTGCGGAATTCTGAAAAAACTTCATGGGGAGAAATCATATTCTCCCTTCCTTGAGAAAATGGCTTTCGGCGCGTATAACAAACGTTTTGCTGAGGAGAAGGATCCCTATGCATGGCTGACGAAGGACCTTGAAATCCGCAATACATACAGAGTTGACCCGTTCTGCACCTTCCATTTTACCGTAAGCGCTCTGGGTGATCTTGTAACACTCAACACGACGGCCAACAGCAAAAACTGCTTTGATTCGACAGACACGCAGATGCCGATCCTGCTTCTCTCGGGACAGTATGACCCCGTCGGGGCGGACGGCAAGGGAGTCGCGAGAGTCTATAAGGAACTGAAGGACCGCGGCGCAAATGTTGAAATGATTATTTATGAGAATTGCCGTCATGAGATTCTCAACGACGACAGTTATCCCCGTGTTGTTGAGGCAATCAAGGAATTCTGCTCGAAATCATAAAGCATCTGTTCTAAGCGTACACTGGAAAATGATACAATGAAAAAACATCTCCCGGCCTTTGCGGTCAGGAGACGTTTCGTTTAGTCCGGACGATGGATGAAAACTGTCAGCCATACACTCTGCAGACTGTCCATATAACAATCGAGGAATCAAAAAAAGCACTTTCAAAA
>ONSY01000054.1 GCA_900320605.1 uncultured Eubacteriales bacterium
CCGCGGGACGCGGCAGTTCAGTTTATGGAGACAAAGCGCTTCTGGAGCTGCGTGTCCGGAATAGACAAGACAAAAGGCATACTTGCCCTGATTGTGATTCAGTCTTTCGGGAAAGGGGAAGTGAGCGCCGGGACGGCGCACGAGATCGGCGTGAAGATGGCGCGGAACCTCTGGGGAGACGCGCATGAGGCCATCGTTGCGACACACTGCAATACGGACTGTGTTCATAATCATATTATTGTTAATAACGTATCTCTCAGAGACGGGAAAAAACAGAGCCTGCTCAAAGAATATATCCGTATGATCCGAAGAGAATCTGACATTCTGTGCAGACAGTACGGACTCGCCGCTTTTAATGATCCCCACACGGTGATCCGGCGCAGATCCTATCCCGAAGCGCTCGCGGAACGGGAGGGAAAACCGACGCTGCGCGGGCTGATCTGCCTTGATATCGACCGGGCGGTCAGGGCGTCTGTCACCGAAGAGGAGTTCTGCCGGTCGCTCGGGGAGATGGGATATGAGCTCAGGCTTTCCCCTTCGGATTCAGCACCGTTCGGAAAACCCGGCCTTCGCGTACCCGGGGGAAAATATTTCATCCCGTTTTCGACACTCGCAATCCGGGGATACACCGTTGAAGAAATTCTCGCAAGAGTTTCCCGCAATTACCGCAGGGAAGATCCGTTCCCGCGCGAGGAAATCCGGAAAGCGCGTGCCCTGAGAGAGAAGACACAGCCGAAGATCGCTCCCGGCAGCCTGAGATCGCTTTACATTCATTACTGCTTTGAACTGGGGATTCTCCTCAGGCATCCGATGTCCGCTAAAAGGGTATCGTTCTTTATGAAGGAGGATCTTTGCCGGATGGAACAGCTCGACGAGCAGACGCGGTTTCTGTCCGGGAGCGGAATCGAGACGCTCGAAGATCTCAGGGTCTGCCGGGACGAGACCGCCTTGCGAATAGGCTCTCTTAAGGAGCAGCAGGCGCTGATGAGAAGAGAGCGCGACCGCGCGAGGCATAAATCGGATTCTCAAACCCTGAGCAGGGTAAGGGAGAGTCTGCACGATATAGCCGTGCAGCTCAGGAAACAGCGAAAAACGCTCCGTCTCTGCGGCGAGATCGAGAAACGGAGCGCGGCGATGGAAAGGGAACTTTCCGCGTTCAGGCACGCGCGGGAAGAATATGAGAAAGAGGTGTTAGGGGAAGATGAGCGGATTCGCGGGGGAAGCGGCCGAGCAGATCGTGAAAATGACGCTCGACAGCGCGACAGCCGTGCTGCGTCTCGCGGGGAGCGGAGCGAAGCACCTGGCGGTCCTGATGTACGCGGTGCTCAGGAGTAACCGCAGGACAAAGGGAAAACAGCGCCTTTCCCGCATGCTGAAAAGCGGAAAGGAGCTGAAGGTGTTCGCGGTCCGGGACCGGGACCTGAAAACGTTCTGCGCCGAAGCGAAAAAGTACGGCGTCCTGTATACGGTGCTCAAGGACCGCACGGCGGACGACGGATACACGGATCTTCTGGTCCCGGCGGAGGATGCCGGAAAAATCAACCGGATTTTCGAACGGTACGGCCTTTCAACGGTGCGGCGCGGCGACGTGACCGCGGAGGCGGCCGAACGAAAGGAGGCAAAGAAGCCGTTTGTACCCGGCGTGACGCAGTCCGTGACCTATGAGGAAAAAGTCGGACAGTTCCTCGATGAAGTAGTGAACGACGGGCCGAAGGAAAACCCCGGGCAAGGCCGGACGAAGAGCGTCCGTCGATCCGTGCCTTCCTCAGTGCTGAGCAGGCCTACCAGAGAGGACGCGGATGATGCCCCGGAGAACAGACCCTCAGTCAGAAACCAGCTCGCCGTTCTGAGCGGGCAAGGCCGGAAAGAATCCGGGAGACGCATCGAAACAGGAAGGACACCGGAACATAAAGCCCCGCGCGCGGGGCGGGACAGAAGAAGAAAGAGGGTAAGAAACGATGAACGGATCCGATGAATTCATTCTGACGAAAGAGGCCGACGGAAAAGAAAACGGCGCGTCCGATTTTGACAGGGAAGAGTGGGCCAGGCTGAAAAAGGCGGAGCGGGAACGCGCCTATGACCTGATAGACCAGGAGGCGATGGTGGTTGCCGCGAGCGCTCCGTGCCTCAAAGACTTCCTTGACGTACAGAGCCGTTTTCCGGAATATTCGGTCGGAAACGCGCTGCTGCTGACCGCGCAGATGCCGAACGCGGCGAGACTCGGAGACTTCTCCTACTGGAAGGAGCGAGGCGTGCATATCCAGCGGGGCGAGGTCGGGATTATCCTGCTCAAGCCCGGAAAGGAGTACACGAAGGCGGACGGCAGCACCGGCCTGAGAATCGACGCGAGGCATTTCTTCGATGTCTCGCAGACGACGCTCCGGCCGTCCGGCGTACCTGAAAAGAAACGGGATATCCGCGCGCTTCTCAAGGCACTGACTTCTCAGGCGCCCTGTGAGATCCGGACAGATGACGCGGTGTCTTTCCCCGAAAACCGCGCCGCGTGGTATGATTCCGGGACGCAGCTGATTTATGCGGACAAGGGAAAGAATCCGGAAGTTCTTTTCAGGGAGCTTGCCGAAGAGACGGTTCACGCCCTTCTCGACCGCGGGGAGTACGTCAGGGAGGAGCATGAGCTGACCGCGTACTGTGCGTCCTATGTCATATGCGCGCGGAACGGCGTCCCCGCCGGTGAGTTCCGGTACAGGGAAATCCCGGACGGGTTTTCCTCTCTCGGCGTAAAGGAGATCAAGGCACAGCTTCGGACGATCCGCGACCTGTCAGGCCGCGTCTGTCAGGGGATGGACAGGTGTTTCGAAAGAGAGGCGGAACGGTCGGCGGAAGTGGAACGGTGAAACTCTTTCTTACCGGATCTGCCAAAATCCCGGGAAACGGGAGAGCGCCGCGCTGAATGAACTTGAAAAACAGCGGAAATAATGATAGAATAGGACAAAATCCGGAACTAAGAACCCGGAACCAATGATATTGAGAAGGGAATCATTATTATGCTGACGATAGAAAGAGCGAAAGAGCTGAACGACTCGCAGGTGACGGAGGAGCATCTCATCATTCACGCGAAGAACGTGATGTACGCGATGGGTGCAATGGCGGATCATTTCGGCGAAGACCGGGAGCACTGGATGGCGGTCGGATATCTGCACGACTACGATTATGAAAAATATCCTGACGAGCATCTTCAGCACACGGAAAAGCCTTTGCTGGAGGCGGGTGTTCCGCAGGAGGATGTCCGCGCGATCCTGAGCCACGGCTGGGAAATCTGCACGGATGTCGAGCCGGTTACAAACATGGAGAAGAGCCTTTTCGCCGTCGATGAACTGACCGGTATCATTCAGGCGTGCGCCCGCATGCGTCCCAACGGGATCGCGGACCTGGAAGTGAAAAGCTTCATGAAGAAGTTCAAGGACAAGAAGTTCGCCGCGAAGTGCGACAGAGCGCTGATCCTCAAAGGCTGCGGACTGCTCGGAATGGAAGTGTCCGAAGTCGCCTCGATCTGCATTGAGGGAATGAAGCCGCACGCGGAGGAAATCGGTCTTCTCGGAACGGATCACTGACATCAGCCGCCGGCTGTGTCCGGCAGACAGGCGCTCAGCGCGGAATTGCAGGATAAACATGAAAAAAACATATATCACAACCATGCCGAACCATATCGGAGCCTTTCTCAAGGCAAGTGAATGCTTCGCGTCGCTCGGTGTCAACATCACCCGCGTCAGCTACAACAAGGCGGTGGATTCCCATACGCTCTTTATCGACGCCGAAGGGGACGAGGAACAGCTTGCGAAAGCCGACCGGGAACTCGAAAAGATCGGGTATCTCCAGACATCGAAGAACGAGCACAGCATCGTGCTGCTGGAGTTCATGCTGCGCGACGTTCCGGGCAGCGTGACGCAGGCGCTGCGTCTTATTCACAGGTATCAGCTCAACATCTCATACATCAGTTCGCAGGAAAACGGAAGTGAGTATCAGGCGTTCAAAATGGGGCTGTTTGTGGAGAGCGAGGAGAAGCTCAGGGAATTCCTCAGGGAGGCTCAGGAGATCTGCCCGGTGCGCGTGCTGGATTACAACCGTTCTGAGCGCGTTTTCGACAACAGCATTTTCTATCAGTCCTTTGTCTCGGGTCTCATGAAGCTCGCGGATCTGCCGGAGGAAAACCGGGACGCACTGCTTGTCAATTCCAACATTATCATGCAGATGCTCGATGAAAACGGAATGTCTCCGTTCAAGACGTTCGAAAGCATCAGCCGTTTCGCCGAGCTTCTGTCAAAATACCGCGGCGACGCTTTCCTGCCCCGGATCACGGAGTACTCCGCCGCGGAGAATACCAGGATCACGGTTATCGAACCGCCCTGCGGCAGCAATACGGTCATGATTCAGAGCGGAGGCGACGTGCTGTTCATCGACAGCGGGTACGCGCTGTACCGGGAGGAGATGCTCCGCGTGCTGCGCAGACTTCTGCCGGAATTCGACAGCATCCGGAAACGGATCTTTGTCACGCACGCTGACGTGGATCACTGCGGTCTGCTGCCGCTCTTTGATGAAATCCTGACCAGCCGCATGACGAAGGAATGCCTGAAGCTTGAGTATGCGGGGGAAAACGGATACCGTGAGATGAATCCGCTGCACAGGCCGTACATCAATATCTGCAAGGCCCTGACGTTCTACCGTCCGCCCGATCCCGAGAAGGTGACGGCACTGTGGGATACGCAGGGAGAGCAGACGGAGCCCCTGGAGCAGATGGGATTCTTTGATTTCGGAGAGCTTCACTTTGAGGTTTATCAGGGGAAAGGCGGACATCTTCCGGGAGAGACGGTCCTGATCGACTACACGCACCACCTGGCGTTTACCGGAGATGTTTATATCAACATGCACGGAATGACGCGGGAACAGACGGAATATAACCGGTACGCTCCCGTGCTGATGTCCGGCGTTGACACCGATCCGCAGCTCTGCTCCGCGGAGCGTTCCGCGATTCTGCAGCGCCTCGGCGCGGGTGAGTGGAAAATATTCGGCGCGCACGGCATGATGAAGGAATACAACCTCAAGATTGAATGAGCTTTTCGTGAATGGTTCGTCTTATACAGAAAAGGACGGCGGCTGTTTCCAGCTGCCGTCCTTTTGATGCTCGCGTCATTTATGCGTTCTGTGTGGCTTTTTCCGCTTTTTTCGTTTCCGCTCTGAGACGGATGATATACCAGATATTGATCAGTGAGTTGATGATGAGGAAGAGGCCGACGCCCTGCTGCATGGAAGCTATGACATACTCTCCCGCGATGGCTGTGGCGACACCGATTTTTCGGCAGCGTTTGAGTCGCTCAACGATGAGCTGTACCGCTGCAGGAATTACGATATGAGGACGCAGGACGAAAAGCTCATATTCGCCTTCATCAGCAACGGGATGCTCAGCCTTATCAAAACGTGGCTTATGGAAGATATCGGAAAGACCCCGAAAGAAATAGCGGACATCCTGTTTGAGCGAATTCTGCCGAAAGTTTTCTGGAACGATGCTTTCCGGCCGGATCGGCGGGAATCCCGGTTTTCCTGATGATATTCCGTATCCGTAAAGCGAATCAGTATTTCGCTTCTGTCCGTGATTTTCTTTCAGCTATATGTAAAATTCACATAAATTTGAAAATCTATAGAAAACTTTTATCTAAAATCTCCTCAATTTCTGCCTGAACGGGGGATTTCCGCATTGCGTTCTCCGCCCTGCGAAGATATAATTTAAGTAGAGTGCTAATGTGAGATATTATGTCGCTGATTCTGAAAAGGGGGAGGATCCTTATGAAAACCGGGAGGAAACTGTTTGCAATCCTTGTTCTTGTGCTGCTGGTGGTTTTCGTCTTTCCTGCCGCAGTCAGCGCCGATCCGGTAAAGGGCGGCTGCAAGGCGACGGGCGGCGACCACGACTGGCAGTTTGTCTATGATTCCCCCGCGTCCTGCACCTGGGGAGGACAGAAGACCTGGCAGTGCACGAAATGCAATGAGATCCATACGGAAAGAGGAGAGCCGCTCGGCCATACGTTCGCGCCGGCGGATCCGGTCAAAGAGCCGACCTGTACGGAAGACGGGCTTTACCGCCGTTTCTGCACACGCTGCGAACAGGAGATTGAGGAGACGATTCCCGCGCTCGGTCATAACTGGGACGGCGGAAAGGCAACGACCGCCGCGACCTGCACGGCGAACGGCGTAAAAACGATCACCTGCAAGCGGTGCGGCGCGACGAAGACGGAGACAATCTCCGCGACCGGCCACAGCTGGGACGGCGGAAAGACAACAACCGCCGCGACCTGCACGGCGAACGGCGTAAAAACCTTCACCTGCAGTCAGTGCGGCGCGACGAAGACAGAGTCAATTCCCGCCCTCGGCCACAGTTGGGACGGCGGAAAGGAAACGACCGCGCCGACCTGTATCAAAGAAGGCGTGAAAACCTACACGTGCGCACGCTGCGGCAGCACAAAGACCGAAGCCATTGCGAAGACCGGCCATAAGCCGACCGCGGTGAAAGGGAAGGAGCCTACCTGCGAGGAGGAAGGCCTGACCGACGGGGAGAAATGCTCCGTCTGCGGCGAAACCATCAAGGCGCAGGAAAAGATCCCGGCGAAAGGCCACGACTGGGACGAGGGAAAGATCACGACCGAGCCCAAGGGATTTACGGCGGGCGTGAAAACCTATACCTGCAAAAACGATCCGAAACATACGAAGACCGAGGAAGTCGATCCGATCGACTGGATCTTCGCGTACCTTCACGGCACGAAGATGACGACCCGCGACAATCTGAGCCCGCTGGTGATCACGCAGCAGCCGCAGGGCGGCACAATCCGGCGGGACACCGAGGAGACGTTCAAGCTGACGGTCGCGGCGTCGGGCGGAACGGAGCCGTACACCTATTGCTGGTACTCCAAAACCAGATTCAAGGGATGGGCGGCCCTGTGGAACTGGCCGGAATATCTCGGCGTCACTTCGAACCCGGAATTTGAGGCGACGGCAGGAAACAGGGACTACTGGGTGGTCGTCAGGGATGCCGAAGAAAAGACTGTCGCGTCGGAAATCGTGACGGTCGGATACAGGATGACAATCTCAGAGCAGCCGAAGAACGTCAATATACATGATAAGGACACCGTCTGGCTCAAATGCGCAGCACGGGACGGGTCCGGCGACTATCAGTATCTCTGGTACTATAACGACAACTTCGATCAGCCGGCATACCTCCATGATGAATGCGAGGTCGCGGAAACCGGAAAGTATGTCTGCAAGGTGATTGATTCCGTCACGGGGGACGAGGAATTCAGCGAACCCTGTGAAGTCTATGACACGGAACCGCTCCGCGTCCACGAGACGACTGCGCGAAAAGCGGTCTGGCCGGGAGATCCGTGGGAAGTGGAGGCCTCGGTGGAAGGAGGCATCGCGCCCTATGAGGTCCAGTGGGAGCAGGACGGAGAACCGCTTGCCACCACGCAGGGAGAGGACGACAGCGGCGGCCGGGCGACCTATCGGGCGGTCGGATATGAGGCCGGAAAATACACCGTCCGCGTGACCGACGCGATGGGTGAAACGATTACCGCCGGAACCTACCGCTACAATAAGAAACTGACCATCAAAAAACAGCCTGTCGGCGGTGCCCTGCCGAAGAAAAACGGCAATATCGCCCTTACGGTTGAGGTCTCCGACGGCGTCGCTCCTTACCGGTATGAGCTTTACCGCAACGGCAAGAGCTACGTCGGCGGCGACAGCAATACGCTGCACGCCTGGGATCCCGGCGAGTATTATTTCTATATCGAGGACAGCGAAGGCCATTCCACTACTTCCGATTCCGTGATGGTCGAGGACGTTCAGTTCAAAATCACCAGCCAGACCGAAACCGCGAAGGTCAGAACGCCGGGCGGAACCGTGCCGCTGCAGGCGGTCGCGGACGGCGGCGCAGAGCCTTACGATTATCACTGGCTGATTCTCACCGACGGCTACTGGCGTCGGTACAGCGAGGAAATGGACAATACGATGCTTGTCGGTCCCGGGTATTACATCTGCGAGGTTACGGATGCCAGCGGAAAAAAGATTTGGACCAAACCGATCAGCGTCACCTATGCGGGTTCTGTACCGTACATCACCCTCCAGCCGAAAGGCGGGGTGCTCGGGACGCAAGGCGATTCCATCACTCTTCGGTGTGAAGCGGTTTCCGGAAGCGGAGACAACGAGAACCTCCGGTATGACTGGCAGAGAAATATGAAGGAGTCCGGCACCGGAGGCTGGCAGCGGTGGAGTTTTGACAGCAGCACCTGCAAGGTGACCACTCCGGGTGTTTACCGCTGCAAGATAACCGATACCGCCACAGGTGAAGTCGCTTACAGCAGGAATGTGCCTGTATCGAATCCCCTGAAGGCGGAAATTGCCAAGCTGGTTTCGGCTCTGGGCGAACCGTATTCGCTGAAAGTCACTGTAAAGGGAGGACTTTCTCCTTATTGCGTTCAGGTTTACAGAGTCTATGAAGACGACAGTGCAACCTGTATCGACTACCGCTTTGTCAGTAAAAAGGATGAATATACGGAAATAGATATCCGGAATGAAAAACCGGGAAAGATCGACCTGACCATCAACCCATACAGATTCCGCTATGAAAAAGTCCGGTTCCGCGTCGTCGTCACGGACGCGGCAGGAAACAGAACGGTCATGACGGTAGACCGCTAAAGCAGCAGAGCGCAGATCTCTTGGCTTTGAAGTATCATCTGTTGTGGAAATTCGAAAGGAGCTCAAAATGAAAAAAATTCTTTTGATTCTGCTTGCAATTCTGATGCTTTTCGCCGCCGGATGCAAATCGGAGCCGAAGCCCGAGAGCAGCGGAAGTTCCGTGCCGGCGCCGAGCGTTCCGGAATCCTCCGCGGCTTCTGAATCCGAACCTTCGCGTCCGGAACTGCCCCCGGAGGAGTCTTATGAAACGCTGCCGGAGGAATATCTTCCGATGGAAGCGGGTCTTGAGGGCGAATGGTTCGCCGAGTACGCCGGACTTCTCCTGACCCTGAAACTTTCCGAAGACGGTGCTTTTACATTCGAACAGCCCGGTCAGGAAACTCAGACGGGAAAATGGAAACTGGTGGAGGGCCTTCTGATTCTCGACAACAAGGCAGACGACCCGATCGTGCCGGTCGGCGAAGCGCTGCTCTGGGACTCGGCAGATCTGCTGTTTACCCGGGAGAAGCCGGAAACCTATTCCGCGGCTGCCGTGCTATCCGACGCGCAGCCGGGTGATTTCGACGGCTACTGGAAAGCTCTGTATGTTACGGTAGGTGACGGAGCCGTTTTATCCAATCTGCTTGGAGAAAACACGGAAGTCTATATCGAAGGCAGCAAAGCCGCCCTGGGCGGAACCCGTTACGGGGAGATTATCCGCGAGCTGAAGGCCGAAAACGGCGCGCTGACGCTCGAGGAAAGCGGAATAAAAACGACAATTCAGTTGCAGGAAGACGGCTTGCTGCGCGTGACGGTCGAAGGAGGCGACAACCCCGCGGTGATCATCCTTGCGCCGGCCGCAATCCCGGGAGAAGAATCTGATTCTGAGTCATCGGCAAATCCATAACGGTACGGATCACTCTATCAGAAATCTGACCTGAAAAGAAAACGAAGAAAATAAAGCTTCTTTTGCCGACAGGGCAAGAGAAGCTTTTTTCCTGAAGGCCGAAATGATCCGGATGCTTTGTGCGGCGGAGCGTTCCGTGATTCCGCGGCATCTCAATGCGGACCAACGGAAGATGACGGTGCGTATGGCAATAAGGAGGAAACGAATAGTTCATGATGGGAAACAGGAAATTCCCGACCGGCAGGATTGTGGTTCTGCTTTTGGCGGGCGCTGTTTCAGTGATCTGGACAGCCCTGCTGACAGCGCCGTTTATGAATAGCGGACTTCCCAATATTCTGAAGGAACTTTTCACAGCGGTAAGTCATCCGTTTCATATAACAATCTGCGAGGACAGCCTGAAAACTGTCCTCGTCTTTTTATGCGCATATATTTTGATAGTCGGTGTTCTCGTATCCTCTCACAGAAATTATCGGAGGAGAGAGGAATACGGATCAGCAAAATGGGGAGCGGCAGGTACGATCAACCGAAAATACGCTTCCCGTGATCCGAAGGAAAACAAGATCCTGACACAGAATGTTTCGATCGGACTGGACTCCAAAATCCACCAGCGCAATCTTAATGTTCTGGTCTGCGGAGGATCCGGTTCCGGAAAAACGCGTTTTTACGCAAAGCCGAATATCATGAATGCAAACACCAGTTTTGTTGTACTTGATCCGAACGGTATAGCACTGACTACAATAGAAGTGTACTAGGATTCATTGCTGATAACACGAATAATATGAAGGGAGGAAAGTCGGGTTATGGCAAGGAAAATCATGCAGAACAGGATGACAGCTCTCTATGAAAGGCTATCCAAAGATGATGAACTGCAGGGAGAATCAAACAGCATTTCCAATCAGAGAATCTATCTGGAAGAGTACGCGAGATCGCACGGATTCAGGAATATCCATCACTATGTCGATGACGGTTATACGGGAAAAAACTTCAAGCGTCCCGGCTTTCAGGAAATGCTTTCAGAGATCGAAAAGGGAAATGTCGGTACAGTTATAGTAAAGGACATGAGTCGTTTCGGGAGGAACTATCTTGAGGTCGGTTTCTATACCGAGATCCTTTTTCCTAAGAAGGATGTGCGTTTCATTGCTGTAAACAACAGTGTCGACAGCGACCATCCGGCGGACAACGACTTTACACCGTTCCTGAATATCATGAACGAGTGGTATGTCAAGGATACCAGCAATAAGATCAGGGCGATCTTCCGATCAAAGATGAACGACGGTCAGCGCTGCAGCGGCAGTATCCCTTACGGGTACAATCGGCTGCCGGGAGATAAACAGACTCTTGTGGTGGATCCTGTGGCCTCTACGGTCGTGAAACGTATCTTTGAGCTGGCAGCTCAGAGAAAAGGACCTGCGGAGATCGCGAATATTCTGTCTGATGATCATGTGCTGATTCCGTCGGCATACACGTTAAAATATCATCCGGAACAGACCAATCACAGAGCTGATCCGGACAACTGCAACTGGAGCTGCAGTACAGTTTCTCAGCTTCTCAGGCGAAGAGAATATCTGGGACATACGATTCTAAGAAAATCAATCTCCACAAATTTCAAGAATGATATCAGAAGAGCAGCGACTGAAGATGAGCTGCTGATTTTTCCCAATACCCATGAACCGATCATTGACCAGGATCTGTGGGATGCTGTACAGAAAACAAGAAAACGTATACGCAGAAGACCTTCTGGAAGAAGTTCCGGAAGTGTCAGCAGATATTCGGGACTGCTTTTCTGTGCGGATTGCGGTAACAGGATGAGCTACGAGTCGCATCTGAAGAAAGACGGTACGCGGGTTTATAACTACCGCTGCGGGACTTATAACATTAATACCAAAGATTGTACGGTTCACTATATTCCTGAAAAGGCGTTGGATCAACTGGTTCTTCATTCGATTCAAAGAATCTCGGCTCATATCATTGAGGATGAGGAAGCGTTCGCAAAAAAGCTCCAGGAGTTATGGATGGAACAAACCGGAGGAAAATCCAATGCGGCAAAACAGGAAATCAGTAACTCGCAGAAGCGTCTCAAAGAGCTTGATTCTCTTATAACTTCACTTTATGAGAACTATGTTTCCGGAGTTCTGCCGGAAAAACAATATCGTTCTATGGTAAAAAAATATGATGATGAACAGCAGAGGCTTGATGCCAGAATTGAAGAGCTTCAGGCTGATCTGAAAGAGGTAAAGAAACAGCCGTTAAGAACAGAAAAGTTTATTTCTGTAATCAGAAAATACAAGAATCCGACTGAACTGACAGATCAAATCCTCCTGGATCTTATCGATAAGATTGTTGTTCACGAAGCAGTCGGAGAAAAGTATCACAAGCAGATGAAAATCGATATTTATTATAATTTCATTGGTGAATTCGATCTTGCGTATACCGATGAAGAGTTGGCTGCTATAGAGCGTCAGAGAATTGCTGATGCAGAGGCTAAAAAAGAAAGAAAAAGGGCTGCTCAACGCATTCGTAATATTGAATACCAAAACAAGCAGAAAGAGGTTCGATGGGCTTCAAACGGAGGGCACAAATATGCAAGAAAGATATGTGTATGGTGTGGCAAAGAGTTCTGGCCTAATAGTAATCGTCAGTTCTTTTGTTGCAAAGAATGTGTATCGGCTCACAGTAAAAGTATAAAAGAGAATGAAAAGCTTGCTAATGGAGAATCGCGTGTCTATAGACAGAGGCGGTGTGTGGTATGTGATGCGCTGTTTTGGCCTTCGAATGGAAGAGAAATAACATGTTCTTCTGACTGTAAGAAAAAGAATAAAAACGAAAAACAATTAGCTAGATATTATGAAAACCAAAAGAAGGAAAAGGATGATTTGTAGATTAATAGCGACAATATGAATTGTGAGTAATATAAAGCTTGAAATCGGATGATTCAATTGTTAGTATAGAAGTATAAACGATAACATATTACTGAATGTTATGCTATGGCTCCTAAAGATGCCTACGAAATATTAGAGGCAATCGCAGAAATCAACGGTCAGACAGATAAGCTTATAAAGGTTGCTATGTCGGCTGAGGATCAGGCTGCAGTGGAGACTGCAGAAGAAGTTGATGCGGAACACAAAGAGCGCCTCTCTCCGTTTGCGTTCTCAAAATGCAACATCGTTCCCGGTGATGAAGTCGAATGGTATGCTGATTCAAATTTGAAGTTTAAAGTACTTGATGACAAGAATGTTGAATATCAGGGAAGGCCGTTCTCTCTTTCTTCTCTGGCTACACTCTTGACAGGTAGCAAATGGAGTGTAGCGGGACCCAGATACTTTAAATATAAGGGCGAACGGCTGAATGATATCCGACAGAAACTTTAAAACAGGCTTTACAGAGTAATCTATTTACATTTTGAGCCATTAAATAATGAAATAAAGAGCAAAGAGCTTTTCTCGCTTTGGATGATATGCGAAGGTAACCTATATGAATCAAGAAAAAAGGTCAAAAAAGAGTTGGGCGGTTTTATCAAATCACATAAGAGATGGCAAAACGCTTACAGGGAAACTGGTTTTTAATGAAGATGCGTTCTGCTTCAAGGCGGATTCTGTAAACGGTGCCCTGAATTGTGGCTATATAGGATATGACCAGATACAAAGTGTGCAGAACAAAAACTTGTTTGGCTTTCTGCCCAGCGGCTTGCTTGTTATACTAAACGATGGGACAGAATTACAATATGTTCCGTTAAAGCGCAGACAGGTCAAAGAATTTTTGACTAACAAGATTAGGAAATGATAGAGGATTTAAAATGGATTTGGTTTTAAGTGGTGTCGTTTGTTGCATTATACTGTTAGTTATTTTGGCGTTGCGATTTTTCCATCATAAAATGACTGCCAGGAAATACGAGAACTGTAATATGCGTATTACGTATTCAGAAGTTGATGCTTTGTTATTAAGTAATCTTCCGGAATACTGTGACACGAAAAACAAGTATGACCATGTATATGCCTATGATGAAATGCCTCTGGGAAGAGCAATGAGTTTTCTGAACTTCTTTGAAAGAAGCATATACGACGAAGAACCGTATCTTTTTCTCTGTAAACGTGCCACTAAAGAGAACGATTTTAGCGAGTATGGGTGTATAATTGCAAGAACAGGAGCGTATTTTTCTTCTGAGTTGGATGCGGATAAAAAGAAAAAACCTGCAAGGCGTAAGGATAGAAGCATATCGTTCAATGGTATGTCGCTGATTCGATCGATCGGAAGTATATTGGTGGTTACAAGATATTCTCCTGATAAACTGCTTGATGAAGTTCAGATCATTGGCGTCAAGGATGCTCAAGTGGCTAGGATTTTAAAGAATATTGGTAAAATGATCGTCAAAAATGAGATCGGTTTATCTTACTTAAAAGGAAACGTGGTTGAGGTTATTGAAACCGAAGAAAAAGAGGAGTTTAAGACTCGTTTTGACGATAATAGAAGTGTATATGAGAACGTAAAAAAAGAAGAAATAAAGGACTATACAAGAGAGACTGAGGCAATCCTGGAAACGAAGTCCACTGAAAAGTGGGTTAAAAATGCGGGTATAGGTGCAATTAGACCTAAATTTTCAGCTTTCTTTGACGAAGTGAAGAACCTTATGAATGGCTCACGCGGAAATGGTTATGCGGCAGAATACGCAAATAACACGGTTGATCGTGTGAAGGGTAGAAGTGTAGAAAGTGCGGCTCAAAAGCTTGATGAACATGGAAGACAGGTGAAACACGGCGCAGATAGACTTGTCAACGATGTCCAGGTTCAGACTAAGTATTGCAAAAACGCAAAGGAAACAATCGGAGCAGTATTTGAGAAAAAAGAGGCCATTTATATAAGACCAGACGGCTCCGGAAAAATGATGCAGATAGAAGTCCCGCGTGACCAGTATAAGTTGGCGCTTAATGAGATGCAGGATAGGATCGATTCTGGTCAGGTACCGAATGTTTCTAAAGGTGAATCAGCTAAGGACTATGTACGTAGAGGCTTTTTTACATATGAGCAGTCATTTAATGTGGCGAAATCCGGTACAATTGAAAGCCTTAGCGTTGATGCAGCGGCAGGTGCTGTATGCTGCCTATCGGCGGCTGGGATCTCGTCGGTTATCGTGTTTGCTATGGCTATTTGGCATGGTGCTTCTCCCAAAGATGCAATGAAAGAATGCATTTATTCCGGACTTGCAATCCTTGGAAAAGGAACGCTGATATATACTCTTACTATGCAATTATCCCGAAAAGAAATTGCGAATGTTTTTGTTGCAAAGGCTACCACAAAAGATGGAATAACGCAGGGTTTTCAAGGATTTGATAATCCTGTTTATAAACTCTCTGAAAATGTTGCTAAGAAAATAAGTTCGTCTGGGTTGGCTGCAAGTGGGCTAGGAAAAAAGCTCGGACTTGATAAAATGTCAGGAAGAGGGCTTATTGGCGGTACCGTAACAGTGGCTGTTGTGTATGGGCCTGATTTAGTAAGGGCTTTGCGTGGAAGGATTTCTGCCAAACAGTTGTTTAAAAATTCTGTTATTGGAACGGCTGGTATAGCCGGTGCTGCTGCGGGACAGACCCTTATCCCGGTCCCTGTGGTTGGAGCTATGGTTGGCGGCGCTGTGGCCGGGATCACTTCAAAAGCCATAATGGATCATTTCATAGAAGATGATGCAAAAGAAATGTTCCGAATTTTAAAGGAAGAGTTTATTGATCAGACTATGCTTGCCGGTTTATCACAAGAGGAATTTGATGATGTTGTAGACAAAACGGTCGGAAGCAAAAAAATATCATCGCGTTTGCGGGATATGTTTCAATCTAAGGATTATAGGAACTATGCTCGTGATTCAATTATAATTCCTGCGATCATGGAAATAATGACCAAGCGAAAAGTGATTACAGATGAAGAGTATAATCTGGCGCTCCTTGATGTGGCGTTAACTGAATAGAGATGATACAGAGAAAACCAAACGCTGATCAAATGTAAAAAAGTCTCTTCAAGAATGATTAGAAACATGTGTAGATTTCGTTCGTTGGATCTATGGATACATACTGGTTGTTAATCGAGGTGACCAACTATTAATAATTCTCTTATTATAGCTAGCCTGTTAAAACAAGGTAGAAGCGATGAAGTCCAGGCTCTTTTCAGAGAACAGAAGAAGTTGCAGAAGTCGAATGAGTCTTTTGTTTCTTACATGGATCATCTGATTTCCGTAAGCAAAATGTCTCGTTCTCAAATTGTTCAGCGTTCGGGGCTCTCCAGGGACTATATGTACAAGGTACTCAGAGGAGATAAAAAAACGACTGAAAGAGACTATATCGTTGCGTTTTGCATGGCCATGAGTCTTGATATAATTCATACACAACATGCGCTGGAGCTTTATCCGTTTCCTGTTTTAGATGAATCGGATATTCGAAGCGGTATTATTATTGCGGCTATCCAAGCTAAGGCTGGTATTGATGAGTTAAATGAATGGCTCGAGAAATGCGGGCAGCCTCTTCTGAGGACCTCCCCAGACATGCCATCTGCAAAAGTTGGACCTAACAGGTCCACACCAGTTTCTGAAAATCCTGTATACTCCGAATTAAGAAAGGGAGAGAAACCCTTGAAAAAAAGGAGTGTAGAAGAAATGGAGATTAAGAACACAAAAACTTCTGTTGAACAGGTTGGCATGGCGCCTATTGATCTCGCAATCGGTGCTGAATACGAGTTGCTGGATGAAGATGGAAAGACGCTTTTCGTTCAGGCCTTTTTTGAAACAGATTACACGTTCTTTGCGGTTGATAAGGTTTCCATGTATGTGGAACAGTATCTCACGGATTCTAAGGAGATTGAGCGTTACGAAACCCTGAAAGATGCGGCCGAGTCCCAATTCTTTCCGCTATTCCTTGAACTCGATAAGTTAACTGACAAAGAGTTCGCAAAAAAGCTCTCGGAGATCGATGATACTAAATACTTCGGTTCTCGTTCTTGTGCTCGGTACGAAAGATATGGACTAGCTCCGTTTGTTGAGGTGTATAACAATCAACAACCGGAAAAAAGCGAGTATATCCAAGTTCGAAAAACTGCTGATGGCTACCATTACTCTGCTTCGCATAAAAGCTATTATCTGCGTTTCGAACTTGGTCCATTTTACGAAGCGTATTACCCTAACGCGGAACCTGAGGTTTATCTGTTTGAAACAGATTCCCTAGATGATCTTGGAGAATATAATCATTTCTTACCTGCTTTTGTATCAATCAGAGCATTCATTGAAAAAAACACTGCGTAAGGAAACAATGGAAATTCAAATTGATTTATTAAATGCGGAAGAAAAAGGAGAAAATGAAAATGAAAAGATATTATATTGAAGAAGCAAAATATGGAGTTACTGAGGGCGGCATTGCCTGCGGCCCGATTTCTGGAAATGTTATCGGCAGTGTCAGGTTTAGAGATGGAGATAGAGTTTGGTGGCTAAACTCTGCTGAGGTGGGAGGGTGCCCAAATTATTATCTTACGGATAAAGATGTTTTTGACGATATGGTTAAAGAGGATTTTGACGACGAAGGCCATTGGAACTACATGGACGAACACTTCGTTTCAGAGTTTTCGGGAATTGAGTTAGGTGAATACTGTGATACGTTTGACAGCATTTCTTCTGATCCTAATAATCCGGCGGTTCCGCTAATTAGGTGTCTGATCTCCTTGGTTAGGTGCTGTGAGGAAGATGTAGAAGATTTCATCGAAATGGTAAAAGGTATATATGCGGATGAAATGGAAATCCCCGTTAGTGATGTAGAAGAAGACTATCTTGATTCTCTTGAAGAAGATGATGAAGACGAAAAAGGATGAGATAAGTACCAATAAAAAGCAGATAAAAAGATTGGTATAGTTGCTTAGATCTGCTCGTAATGCATTATAATGAGTGAAAAAGGTCCCGTTTTCTGCCATGAGATTCTGCCATGAGATCGGGGCCTTATTTGTTTTCTAAATCAAAACGATTCTACAAAAAAACCTCTATAAAGCATGAGAATAAGCAATGATGAGAAGCTAAGAAAATGTATGGAAAAAAGTGAAAAGGGAGTTATAGAAAAGCAATACAGACGGGAATTGATGGGCTGGCGCCTAAGTAGAATGTAATTGAATAGATGACAAAAGCAGGTTTCTATGTTGCTTTGGAAAAACATGGAAACTATAGCTAAGCAGACATCCGGAACGTGCTGCCGACCGGATTGCGGTGAGACGGCGGGCGGTATTTCGGAAGCGGGGGGGGGAGTCCAGAGGGAACGTCTGGCCCACAACCTTGCATGCAAGGTGTAGTGGGTTACACAACAAAGCGCCGACGGAAAAATCAGAGATTTTTACGCAGCGAACGGCAGTTGTGACGGCAGCGC
>ONSY01000070.1 GCA_900320605.1 uncultured Eubacteriales bacterium
AGCGAACCGAGGTAGCGCTCGGTCAGATGAAAATAGAAATCCTCGGCGGCAAGCGCGGCGAACACAAGCAGCAGACAGAGGAAGAACCGGTAGAGCCAGTGCAGAATCCGGTGTTTCGGAAGGCGCAGATTCGGCAGAAGCGAGGTCGGACGGTTTGAATAGCGTGCCGCGACAATGAGACCGGCCTCATCGGGATCGCCGACGATGTAATTGACCCGGCGAAGCAGCAGACCGAAGCGCTCCTCGGATACGGGATAGCCGTTTTCATAAAACAGCTCCGTCATCCTGCGGCGGAAATCCGCCCTCTGGCGCGGCGTTCTGCGAGCGCTGCAGCGCTCGAATAGATGGCGTGAGAATTTCGTCATGCCGGTTCCTCCTTTCCGGTTGTTCAGGGGGCGGGACAGCGTAACTCCCGCCTTTTCCTCATTCTATCATATTTTCGGAAAAAAGCAAAGAAAAGCGCAAGAATTGGATTGACAGCGCCGGTGAAATTCGGTTTAATAAAATCAAGAAGAAATACGGAGGTAGCAAGATGGATTTTAAAAAAGCAGCCCACGAGCTGGTTTCGAAAATGACCTATGCCGAGAAAATGTCGCAGATGCGCTATGACGCGCCGGCGATCGAGCGGCTCGGCATTCCCGCCTACAACTGGTGGAACGAGGCGCTTCACGGCGTCGCACGCGCAGGAAAAGCGACGGTATTCCCGCAGGCGATCGCCATGGCGGCGAGCTTCGACACCGAACTGATGGAGGAGGTCGCGACGGCGATTTCCGATGAGGCGCGCGCGAAATACAATGAATACAAGACCTTCGGCGATACCGAGATCTATCAGGGCCTGACCTACTGGAGCCCGAACATCAATATTTTCCGTGATCCGCGCTGGGGCCGCGGTCACGAGACCTACGGCGAGGATCCGTATCTGACCGGTACGATGGGAACCGCTTTCATCAAAGGCCTTCAGGGCAACGGAAAGTACCGCAAACTCGACGCGACGGTCAAGCATTTCGCCGTTCACAGCGGTCCGGAGGCGCTGCGCCACCATTTCAACGCGGTCGCGAACGAGAAGGATCTCTACGAGACCTATCTCTGGGCGTTCAAATACTGCATCGATCACGCGAAGCCTTCCGCGCTGATGGGTGCCTACAACCGTACCAACGGAGAACCCTGCTGCGCGAGCAAAACCCTTTTAAAGGACATCCTCCGGGACGAATTCGGGTTTGAAGGCTATGTTGTTTCCGACTGCGGAGCGATCTGCGATATCAACAAAAACCACAAGGTTACGGCAAACGAGGCCGAAAGCGCGGCGCTCGCCGTCAACAACGGCTGCGACCTCAACTGCGGCAGCGCATATCAGTATCTGAAGACCGCGGCGGCTCTCGGTCTGGTCGACGAGGAAACGATCACGAAGAGCGTGGAACGCCTGTTCGAGGCGCGGTTCCGCCTCGGCATGTTCGCGGACGACTGCGAGTATGACAAAATCCCCTACGACGTCGTGGAGTGCGAAAAGCACACGGCGCTCAACCGCAAAATGGCGCAGGAAACAATTGTCCTTCTGAAGAACGACGGCGTCCTGCCGATCAAAAACGCGAAGAAAATCGCCGTGATCGGTCCGAACGCCGATGACATGAACATTCTGCTCGGAAACTACAACGGCCGTCCGTCACGCTACGCGACGATCCTGCGCGGGATTCAGGACGGAACCGACGCGCAGGTGCGCTACGCCTGGGGCTGCCATATCTACAACGACGTGATCGGCGACTGGGCGGAGCATCCGACGCGCGAGGCGGTTCTCGCCGCGAGATGGGCCGACGTCGTGATCCTCTGCATGGGCATCAATCCGATGATGGAAGGCGAGGAGGGCGATTCCTACAACGCCGACGCCGCCGGAGACAAGAAGGACATCGAGCTTCCGAAGTCCCAGAAGATTCTCTTCGACGCCGTGATGGCGGAGAAGAAGCCGACGGTGTTCGTCAACGTCAGCGGAAGCTGCCTCAACCTCTGCGCGGCGGACGAGCAGTGCAATGCCGTCGTACAGTGCTTCTATCCGGGCGCCGAGGGCGGAAACGCGCTCGCCGACATTCTCTTCGGAAAAGTTTCCCCGAGCGGACGTCTGCCGGTCACCTTCTACCGCAGCGACAGGGATCTGCCGCCGTTTGAGGATTATTCCATGGAAAACCGCACCTACAAGTTCTTCAAGGGCGATCCGCTCTATCCGTTCGGATTCGGACTGACCTACAGTGAGATCGAGGAGAACTGGAAGGACGAGAACACGGTTGTCCTTACGAACAAGGGCGAAGTTGACACCGGTTACACGGTGCTCAAATTCGAGTATATTCCGCATAAGAATCTGTGCGGATACAAGCGTGTGTTCCTCAAGGCCGGAGAGACGGCTGAAGTAAAATTCTGATCTGAGTTTTTCGGATTTGAAAAGGCGCAGAGAGCCGGGGCAGGGCGAAAAAAACCTGTCCCGGCTCTTTTATTTCGGACGGTTTTGATCTGTTTCTTCCGCTTTCCGCGCGGTTTCAGGTTTGACGGATAATATGACATTGTGCTATAATGAGGCGGTTTCAAAAAAGATTGAAAAAGCTGCAACCGATCCGGAAGTTCAATCGTTATAGAAGTGAAACGGTTGAGAATACCGCAGAGGAAAGGAGCGGGAGCGGCATGAATATGCTCAGAAAACTGATCCGGTCCGCGATCGAGACATTTCCGATCGACCCGGAGAAAAAAGCGGCGCTTTTGTACAGAATCACACGCGGGGAAAGGACGGCGCAGGAACATGAGGTACTGTGAAAACTGCGGCAGCGCGGTAAAAGAGAATGACGCGTTCTGTCCGAACTGCGGCTCGGCGGTCCGCCCCGGGGAGACCGTTGATTTCGCATCGCTGATTTCGCGCGCGAAGGCGGGCGATCAGGAAGCGGTCGCCGCGCTTTATGAGGCGAGCAGCGACAAGGCGTACTATACCGTAAAATCCATGATCCGGGATGACGACGCGGTTTTTGACATCCTTCAGGATTCGTATCTGAAAGCTTTCTCAAACCTGGACTCCTTTTCCGGCGGGGAGAAGTTCATCCCGTGGATCCGGACCATCGCGGCGAACACGGCGCGTGATTATCTTCGGAAAAAACGGCCGACACTGTTTTCGGAGCTCTCCGCGGGGGAGGAAGACGAACTTCCCGCCGAGGAATTGTTCGAGGACGATCGCGCGGAGAATCTGCCGGAACATGTGATGGATCAGGCGGAAACGGCGCGTCTGATCCGCGAGATCCTGGAGGAACTGCCGGAAGACCAGCGCGCCGCGATCGGCATGTACTATTACGAGGAACTGTCCGTCCGGGAAATCGCCCTGGCGATGGGCGCCTCGGAAAACGCCATCAAAAGCCGCCTTCTCTACGGAAGAAGGAAAATTGAAGCGAAAGTACGCGAGCTTGAGAAAAAAGGGACAAAACTGTATTCGCTCGCGCCGGTTCCGTTCCTGCTCTGGCTTTTCCGTATCCAGAAAACAGCCGCGGGACGGATTCCGGGCGCTCCGGCTCCGCTCGAGCTCATGCGAGCGGCCGCTGACGCGGCGGTCTCTTCCGCCGCACCGTCCGCAGGATCCGCCGCTGCCGCGGGCACGGCGGGTTCCGTTTCCGCCGGCGCGGTGACTGCCGGTATTTCAGCGGTAAAGATCGCGGCCGCGGTGTTTGCCGCCGCGGCGGTTCTCGCGGCCGGCGCGTTCGGCATTTCAAGACTGGTTCGCATGAATTCTCCGAAGGCCCTGCCGGCGCCGCCCGTCTCTTCCGGGGTATCCGTGCCGGCTCCGCCGCAGGCGCCGGCGGCTTCCGAGAAACCGGCTCCGGAAGTTTCAGGCGATCCGGATCCGTTCAGGGACGCCTTTGAACGGTACCGGGAGGTTCTCGGAAAAGCCGATACGTACGATTTCGGACCGGAAGCGGTCCCGAGCGGCAGTTATCAGTACGCGCTCGAATACCTTCTGCCGGATGACTCCGCGCCGACCCTGCTTCTCTGTCAGAAAGGCGCGGACTCTATGGATCACGTCCGCATCTTCTATTACGAGACCGAAACCGGTGCTTTCTATTATCCGCCGAATTCCCTCAGAATGGGAGCGGCGCAGACCGGCGGCTTCCGGGGCGGACTGATGATGATGGGAGACGGAAACGGAATCGCGGTTGTTGAAATCAGCGCGATGAACGGCGCGGCGGAAATCTCGCGCGCGGTGCGATCCCATTCGAATCTCGAAGTGATTCCGGTCTGGAGCGGAAGTTTTGAAGACGAGGATCCCTACCGCGCGAACGCGCGGCAGATCCGCTGGTACGAACTTGACGATCCGTCCGGCTTTGACAACACGGACCGGCCGGAAATCACCGTGATCCGTGAAACGTCCGAAGAGCCGGAAAGTTCCGAAACGCCCGAGCAGAGCGGCGAACGTCCGGACGCGCCGTCCGCCTCGGCGGTCTCCGGCGCGGTCGGAGAAATCACCGCGGGTGACTGGGCGCAGAAGGAGCAGGCGGACGGACGAGTCGTCCTGACCGGAACGGTCAATACCTACAGCTATGAAGCCGTGATCGAGCTGCAGGGCAGCCCGGATCCGAACGCCGCGTGGGCGGATCCTTCCCGGACATACCGCCTGATCGTTTTCGATGCTCCTGTTAAAATATTCGCGAAAAACGGCGACGGGATGGGCTCAAGAGAAGGCACCGCGTACGCGCTGCGCGTCGACCGGGCTCAAATCCCCGTCCGGTACGACGGCACAGAAATCACATTCAGCGTCAGCCCCGAAACGATCTGGTGGCCAAGCGATACAAGCCTGCCGCTCGGTCAGCCCTCGACCGCTGACGTTCATATCAGCGACTGACATACGTCTTCGCAATACAAGTCTGAATCTTTCGGGAGGAATTTTTCATGAAAAGAATCGCATCGGCAGCGGCAATTCTGCTGATCGCCGCGCTGCTCTTTTCCGCGTGCGGCGCGCAGGAGGATACCGCCGCTTCCGCGGTGCCGGAAAGCAGCGTTTCCTATACGGAACCGTCCGAAGCGGAGAATCCGCCGGCTTCACAGAGCCCCTCCTCCGGGCAGGAAATCTCCGGAGAAAAAACACCCTCCGGAGACGGGAGCGCACAGGAGAGTTCCGGGATATCACAGCCGGAGCGTCAGATCGAGGATCTCGACGGCGGTGAGTCGATGGAAAAGGCCCAGAGCATTGAAACAAACGTGCGGTACCGGGGAAGGTACCGGGAGAACGAAATCTGGTTCTCTTTCCGGACCGGGAAAACGAAGGACGCGCCGTATTCTGTCACGCTGGACAACCTGACGGAGGAAAGCGGGATTCTCTACTGCTATCTTTATGACGGCAGCGGCGCCGCCGTGAAACCGAAAAACATCTTCTTTGACCGGAATTATACCTCCTATGACACGATCGCCGAAGGGAGCGACAGCGGCCGGGCAACGACCGGAATGATCGATACGCTCCGGCCGGAGACCGTTTACTATCTGAAGATTCAGGGCAGTGGCAAGGCGAGATTTTCTCTCTGCGTCACCGACCGGTCCGAGGGAGAAATCCCGCAGGAGGAAGGACGGGAAACCATCGAGAAAGACGGCGAGTTTTTCGCGGCTTCCAATCAGGACGACGCTCCACTGCTTCTCTCGAACGTCCGGTATGAGGGAAAATATGAGAACGGATACCAGTGGGTCGCGTTTCGGACCGGCTCGCGGGAAGATGCCGCATATTCCGTGACGCTCGAGAATCTCAGTGCCGGAAGCGAACCGCTCATCGGTTACCTTTACAGCGAATACGGCGCTCTGCAGACTGAAATCGCCGTCAATTTCACACGCCGCTATACCAGCGACAAAACCGCCGTCGAGGCGGCGGAAAACGGAAACGCCAATACCGGAACGGTAAGCGGTCTTGAACCGGATCGCCTGTATTTCCTCTGCATTTCCGGCGGCGGCAGCGCGAAATACTCGCTGCGTTTCACGGATCCTTCGATCGGGGAAATCCCGACCGCGAATCATCATGACACGATCACGGAAAACGACCGGTATTCGACGGGAAACTGCCAGGATACCGCTCCGATTCTGTTCGCGAATACGCTTTATGAAGGAAACTACGAGAGCGGATACCAGTGGGTCGCGTTCATCACCGGAAGCGGGGAAGATCAGCGGTACGGCGTTGCCCTGACGAATCTCAG
>ONSY01000152.1 GCA_900320605.1 uncultured Eubacteriales bacterium
AAACAGCTTCCGGTTGACGGAACACCCGCCGCAAAGTTTGAGGCAGAGATTTCCGGACTTTCCTGGAATGTTTTCCGCTTCAGCATTCAGTAATTCTGCGGAGCGTGAATTCCGGCGGTATGAAAGAATCCCGTGATTCTTTTATATCTGCTGATCAAAGATCAGCTAAACAAATTAGGAAACCCGAAACTGGTAAAAATCAGTTTCGGGTTTCTGTCATATAGATTGGATTTATTGCGGGGGATATTATGATTCTGTCTCATCATCCGTTCCGGCAGGAAGAAAAACGGATTGATACGAGTGTGAGACAAAGGGAAGAAACCGCTCAAGCATGTCTGTTGTTCTTAATTTCAGGGTCGCGGTGTTGACGCAGGGATGGCAACAGATGGTTTCGTCCGAGAGAATATCTTCGTCAATCAGAAGTGTTACGCGGTTTTCCAAATCATTTTTTAAACCCAGGATACTGACGGATCCCGGTGCAAGACCCAGAAGCTCAAGCATATCTTCGCCGGATGCGAATGAAAGCCGGGAAGAACCGATCTGAGCGGACAGGTATTTTGTTTTGAAGACTTTTTTCCCGGGCAGCAGAAGAAGGTAGTACCTTGTTTTATTCCGGTTGCAGAGGAAAAGGTTCTTGCAGATCTCATGTCCGAGCATCTGCTCCGCACCGGCACAGGCCTCGATTGTATCGGCAGCGGGATGCTCGCAGCGTTCAAAAGGAATAGAAAGCGAAGAAAGGAGCCGGTAGCAGCTTTCCTCACGTTCGTACAATTCCGGTGAAGTGAATTTTGAGTGTTCCATAACGAATAGCCTTTTCAGTGATTTTCCTGTATCAGTTTGTCAAGCAGTTTGCAGAATGCCTCTGAAAAGCGCTGATCCTGTGCGGCGGTACGCTTTTTCGGACCGCGGAGATGTTTTCCCGCCATACGCTGTCTTTTGTGCTCCCATCGTACATTCAGCAGTGAGTCGATATTCCCGTCGAGATATTCTCTGCCGTCCTGATTAAGAACAAACGAGCCTTTTGAAAGACACATTGCAGCGAGGCCGTAGTCCTGTGTTACTACCAGGTCTCCTTTTTCCGCACGGTTCACCAGTGCGAAATCGGCGCTGTCCGCTCCCTGGGAAACGGTAACTGTCGTAGCCGACGAAAAATGGATCTCGTGAGCAGTATCACAGAAAAGAAGCAATGAAATGCCTCGCTGTTCACATTCACGAACCGCAATTTCGAGCACCGGACAGGCGTCGGCGTCGATCAGAACTTTCATAGAAATCCTCTTCCATTTTATACGGGATTTTGATATAATTAATTATCAGGCATGTCCCTCAGAAGAGAGGCAGAATCAAAGGATCAATATCCGAAGACGCCCTCGAGAGACTCGTCGTTTGCGATCCATTCCTCGACAGGGATAATACGGTACTGATCTTTTGTTACGCGCACGACAACCTTCTCGATTCCGGCGTTGATTACCAGCCGCTTGCACATTGAGCAGCAGATCGTGTTTTCAACATACTCTCCTGTTTCAGCTTCGATGCCGACCAGGTACAGGGTACCGCCGAGCATTTCTGTCCGAGGCGCGGAAATAATCGCGTTCGCTTCAGCGTGTACAGAGCGGCAGATCTCATAACGTTCCCCGCGCGGGATATTCAGTTTCGCACGGATGCATGTTCCGAGATCGATGCAGTTTTTCCGTCCGCGCGGCGCCCCGTTGTAGCCGGATGAGACGACCTCGTCATTTTTGACAATGATTGCGCCGAAGTTGCGCCGCAGGCAGGTCCCCCTTTCGGAGACGGTCTGGGCAATATCCAGGTAGTAATTGTTCTTTTCTCTTCTTTGTGAAATTGCCATGGGGAAACGCTCCATTTCATAAATAAACTATAAACTATTATTATCATAGCGGATGAAAGGAATGCAATCAAGCCCTATTCGCTCTGAAAATGAAAAAAACAATCTGTTGGAGCATAAAAGATGTATCAGCTTTCAGATATCGGTGTAATTGAGGAACTGCTCTCACGTCACGGTTTTCATCTTTCCCACAAGCTTGGGCAGAACTTTCTGATAAACCCGTCCGTGTGTCCGAAAATGGCAGCGGAATGCGGAGCGGGAAAAGAAGTCTGTGCACTGGAAATCGGGCCGGGAATCGGTGTGCTGACAAAAGAACTCGCAAAAGTAGCGAAGAAAGTTGTCGCAATCGAACTTGACGAGAGGCTGCTTCCCGTTCTTGAGGAAACACTGTCCGAAGAGAAAAATGTCGAAATTCTTCACGGAGATGCGCTCGAAATGGATCTTCACAGAGTATTTCGGGAGTTTTTTCCCGGGGAGCGTGTCGTTGTCTGCGCAAATCTTCCGTATTATATTACGTCTCCGCTATTGATGAAGCTTCTTGAAGAAAAACTTCCCATCGAAGCGATTACGGTCATGGTTCAGAAAGAAGCTGCACGGAGGCTTTGCGCACCGCTCGGAGTACGGGAATGCGGTGCGGTCAGCGCGGCGGTTCAGTATTACGCAGAACCAAAAGTTCTCTTTTCGGTATCCCACGGGAGCTTCTATCCACCTCCGAAAGTGGATTCAGCGGTGATCCGTCTGGCAATTCGGAAAGAACCTCCGGTTGAATCCGCAGATGAAGCGTTCCTGTTTGAAGTAATCCGTGCCTCTTTCCAGAAGCGCCGGAAAACGATTCTGAACTCCCTTTCTGCGGGTCTGTCAATTTCAAAGGAACAGATAGAAGATGCTTTGCGCTGTGCAGATGTTTCTCCGTCTGCACGCGCCGAGAACCTTTCACTTTCACAGTTTGCTGCGATCGCAAACGTACTTTCTCCCTGCAAGGAGGCAATCAAATGAAACCTTATCAGAAAACTCTCAAAACGATTATCATTGTGCTGATCGTATTTGCAGCGGTATGTACGCTGGTGGGAATGGTGCTCGGACCAATCGGCGAAGAATTCTGGAGTGTCCGTTTTTCAGTCGCAGCTTGCATTTCAGCATTCTGCGGCATTGTGCTGATGGCGGCCTTCTGGAAAAAAACGAACGTATAAAAACTCATTGTCAGACAAGGTGATTTTCCTATGAAAAAAGGAACCTCAAAGTCTATAATATGTGTATTTCTGGCGCTTTTCATGCTGGTTTCCGTGTTTTCCGGATCCGTTTCAGCGCTGCCGTACGATCCCGAGATTGAAACCCATGCCGAAGCGCTGCTCCTGCTGAACCTGGATACGGATACCATTCTCTATGAGAAAAATGCCGATGAGCGTCTCGAACCGGCGTCAATTACTAAGATCATGACATATGTCGTGGCTTTCGAGGCGATTGATGATGTTCAGAATACAATGATCACGATTCCTCAGGCTGTCGAAGACGCCTTGACCGGAACGGGAAGCTCAATGAGCGGTATCATGGTCGGCGAAGAGCTGTCCGCTTATGAGCTTTTCAACCTGATGCTGGTTCCTTCCGGCAATGACGCCGCGCTTGCACTGGCACTCTATGTCGGAGGTGGAAGCGAGGCGAAATTCGTTGACATGATGAATCAGAAAGCGCAGGAGCTCGGCTGTAAGAACACGCATTTCAAAAATCCGCACGGACTTCACGATCCTGATCATTATACTTCTGCACGCGACCAGATGATCATTACGAAATACGCTCTTTCTCTGCCGTATTTCGCACAGATTTCGAATCAGCTGTATTACACGCTCCGTCCCACAAACATGTACGCTGCAGAGCGTGATGTCTATACGACGAACCGGATGCTCAATCAGAATATCGACGACGGCGCGTATTATTACCGCTACGCGCAGGGAATCAAGACCGGATCTCATGATGAAGCCGGCTATTGCCTTGTTTCAACAGCAATCCGCGACGGCTACAGTTATCTCTGTGTGGCATTGGGTTCACCGAGTGTGGACGCAGAGGGCAACGATATTTATACTCATGGTGAAATGCTGGATTCCCGCGCTCTTTATCAATGGGCGTTTGAGAATTTCGAGTTGAAAAAGATCGTCAAGGCGGGCGACATCAAAGGCGAGATTAAAATCGACTACTCCTGGGGGAAAGATTCGATGCTTCTTTATGTTGAGAAATCTTTCTCTGCTCTGCTTCCGTACAACGTCGAAACAAGCAGCATTCTCTATCAGTATGATTTGCCCGAAAGCGTCCCCGCACCGATCAAGGCCGGAGATGTGATCGGAACGGTAACGCTCGTGTACGCAGATCAGGAGCTGACTACGCTCAACCTGCTCGCGTCAGAATCTGCGGAAAAAAGCGACCTGCTTTACACCTTCGACGCAGGAAAAGAGCTGATTTTCAAAAACTGGCTGACTACTCTGCTTTTTATAGTCGGAGTTTTGCTGTTGATCTATATCCTTCTGGTCATCATCTACAACCATAAAAAGAAAAAACTCCGCAGGACAAAACGGTACCGTTCCCCGGAGGAAAAATAAATCGGAACAGTGAAAAAGAGCTGAGCTATTTGCTCAGCTCTTTGGTTTAGGTACCGAAATAAGCTTCGATTTCGCTTTTCGGGGCGGTTATTCTTCCCTGAATCATCTCATCAGAACCTCCGCCCTTTCCTGAGAGAGAGGCAGTGATTCTTTTTGCCTCTTCCCGGAGAGGGATTTTCCGGCTTGCTGCGATAAAGGAATAACCTTTCTGATCATCGCCGGACAGGACGATGCATATTCCGGCACAGCGTAAGGCGCCTTCGTTTGCAAGGCGGCGCATTGAATCAGAATCGAAATTTTCTACAAACAGACAGATCGAGCCTTCCGTTTCCCGAAGTGAGGCGATCTTTTCTTCCACAAGTGATTTCTTCAGAAAATAGAGTGTGTTTTTCTGCTCAGAAATCTCTTCTTCCAGCCGAAGAACCGCCTCATAGGCTTCAGACTGTTTTACGCTTAGGCGGTTTGAGATTCTGCGCAGAACGAGCTGCTTTTCCTCAAGGTCTTCAAGCGCATCGAAGCCGCAGAGCATGGTAAGACGTGTGCCGCCTTTGTAGCGGATTGAATCAAGCAGTCTGATTATCCCGATTTCACCGGTGTGAGAGACGTGCGGTGCACAGCAGGCGCAGATATCATAGCCTTCAATCGTAACGATCCGCACGTCGTCCTTCAAGTCGAGTTTGCTGCGGTAAGGAATTTCTTCAAGCCTTTCAGGTTCGGGGTATTCAATCAGGATGCTTCTGTTTTCACAGACCGCACGGTTTGCCAGCTGCTCCACCTTTAAAATCTGCTCGTCATTCAATTCTCCGTTGTAATCTACCGTTACGCAGTCGCTTCCCATGTGAAAACCGACGTTGTCATAGCCGTAAAGCGAATGAACGATTCCCGAGACGATATGTTCTCCGGAATGATTCTGCATCCGGCGGAATCGGGTTTCATAATCAATTTCGCCTTTCACGGTATCTCCTACGGCCAACGGAGAATCAAGATAGTGGAAAATTTCTCCCTTTTCAATCTGGACGTCAAACACATGGCAATCTCCGAGACTGCCCGAATCGGCTTTCTGACCGCCTCCTTCCGGGAAAAAAGCAGTCTGATCCAGAACAACGCGGTAGCCGTTTTCAACTTTTTCGCAGGATTGCACAACTGCCTCAAACGAAGCAAGATGGCCGTCGAAATCATATAGTTTTTTTGTCATAACAAAGATCCTTTTCCGAGAGCAGGTATTCGTCATAAGAAAAAATCCGATCAGCCGGAAGGTTGATCGGATTTTGGTGGACGTTACAGGACTTGAACCTGTGAACCCTTCGCACGTCAAGCGAATGCTCTACCAGCTGAGCTAAACGTCCGCAGTGATGTTATTATAGCGTATCCAAAATAAAAAATCAAGTCTTTTCTGAGAAAATGTTGACAGAAGAAGCACAATCGATTATGATCTAAATGCAAATGATTTGCATTTGGAGGGCAAAATTGAAAAAGCTGCTTATTGTTGTGCTTGCCGTGCTGCTGATTATCTTCGGCGGCTGTACGCAAGTGCCGGAACAAGATGAATATACGGTTGTCGCTTCATTCTATCCGCTGTATATTTCAGCTTTGAATCTGACCGAAGGAGTCGATGGGGTTCGGGTTGTAAATATGGCTGGCCAGCAGGCGGGATGCCTTCATGACTATCAGCTGCAGAACAGGGACATGAGAACGCTCGAGGATGCGGATCTTTTTCTTGTAAACGGCGCAGGAATGGAAAATTTTCTCGAAAAAGTAACGGAGCATCTTCCGGAACTGTCTGTTGCTGACGCTTCAGAAGGATTCGAGCTGATCGATGATAATCCCCATATCTGGGTAAGTCCGCGCGGAAACGCATATCAGGTCCGCAAAATCGCCGCTGCGCTCAAAGCCGGAGATCCCGCACATCGGGAGCAGTATGAAAGAAACGAAGCGGTCTATCTGGAAAAACTCGATGCTCTTCTCCGGGAGATGCACGAAAAGCTTGATCCTTTACGCGGACGCGATATTGTTACGATGCACGAAGCGTTCCCATATCTTGCTAAGGAGTTTTCTCTCAATACAGTCGGAGTCATCAATCGTGAACCGGACAGCAGCCCCAGCGCGCGGGAGATCGCCGAAACGATAGACCTGGTTCGTGAGCTTCATGTAACGGCCCTGTTCGCGGAGCCGCAGTATTCCACTTCGGCTGCGGATATTATCGCGGGTGAAACGGATGCGAAGGTTTACACACTCGACCCTGTTGTTACCGGAGAAGACTCACCAGATGCCTATCTTCAGGCGATGAGAAACAATACGGACACGCTTCTGGAAGCGCTTGGATAAGAGGAATGAAAATGGAACACGAATGCAAATGCAGTCTTAAAATTGAACATTTAACCGTTCGGCGGGATCAGATGGAGATACTCCGAGATGTTTCTTTTGAAGCGCATCATGCGGAGATAACCGCTCTGATCGGCCGCAACGGAGCCGGAAAAACGACTCTGCTGCGCAGTATCCTTGGCAGAATCCCTTACTCCGGATCGATTGAATTCTTTGATTCCGAGGGAATGCCTGTTGTGCGTCCGCGGATCGGATATGTTCCTCAGAACACCATCCTGGACAGAACGATTCCGGTAACGGTTGGCGAATTTCTCTCCTGCGGATGCAGCCGGGCTCCGGTCTGGCTTCTGCATCAGAAAAAGGCGATAGCCCACGCTCAGGAGATCCTCAGAAAGACAGGCGGCGAAAAGCTGATTGACAGACCGCTTTCAATGCTCTCCGGCGGAGAACTTCAGCGCGTTCTGCTGGCGTTTGCGCTTGATCCCATGCCGCAGCTGCTGCTGCTGGACGAGCCGGTGTCGGCCGTTGACCGGCGCGGAATAGAATCATTTTATGAAGTTGTTACTTCTCTTCGTGAGGAATATCACATGCCGATCCTTCTTGT
>ONSY01000074.1 GCA_900320605.1 uncultured Eubacteriales bacterium
GAGATCGGATATAATATATACTGTAATATTATGCGACCGAAAGGCTACGATTTTATGCTGCAATATGAAGAATTACGTCAGAAACTTCTCTACGAGGAGGAAAGTCTGAAAGACCTTTACAACGCCATTGGGATCGATCAGATCCGTGAGGAGATTCCGAAGCTCGAAGCGCAGGCTGCCGAGCCGGAATTCTGGAATGACATGGCGAATTCCCAGAAAATACTTCAGCGAACCAGTATGCTCAAAGGAAAAATGGAGAGCTATGAGCGCCTTCGTTCCCGTTTTGATGACGCGCTGACCCTGATCGAAATGGGCGATGAAGCTGAAGACCTCTCTGTTTACGATGAAGCCAAGGAAGAAGTGGCCGAGATTCTGTCTTCGCTTGAGCAGATGCGTCTGATGACCCTGCTGACCGGTGAATATGATTCCAAGAACGCAATTCTTACCTTCCACGCAGGTTCCGGCGGAACGGAAGCGCAGGACTGGGCGGAAATGCTCTACCGGATGTATAACCGGTGGGCAGAGCGCCACGGGTTCAAGGTTTCTCTGCTTGATTACCTGGACGGTGAGGAAGCAGGTCTGAAGAGCGCATCGCTCCTGATCGAAGGTGAAAACGCATACGGGTTTCTGAAGAGCGAGGCCGGTGTTCACCGCCTTGTCAGAGTATCACCGTTTGATGCGGCCGGCAGACGCCACACCTCTTTTTCCTCGCTCGAGGTTATGCCGGAAATTGATGAGGATACCAGCGTACAGATCAATCCAGATGAAATTAAAATGGAAGTCTACCGGGCAAGCGGCGCCGGCGGTCAGAAAGTCAACAAAACCTCTTCGGCGGTTCGTCTGATTCATATCCCGACCGGAATCGTTGTCGCCTGTCAGGTGGAGCGCAGCCAGTATCAGAACCGTGATATGGCAATGAGAATGCTCATTTCAAAGCTTGTCGAAATCAAGGAACGAGAGCATCTGGAAAAAATCTCCGATATCAAGGGAGAGCAGAAGGAAATAACATGGGGAAGCCAGATCCGTTCTTATGTATTTATGCCCTATACGCTTGTGAAAGATCACCGGACCGGTTTCGAAACCGGAAATATCGGGGCGGTAATGGACGGGGACCTCGACGGTTTTATCAACGCGTATCTGAAAGCACAGAGCGTTGGCGCTTTGAAAAACGATACAGCAGATGATTTTGAATAAACATGCTTGTGTTACAGCGAGCCTCTGTTGAACGGAAGGTAGATCGGAATGGAAAAAACAACGAACGACAGCGTCAGCATCATCGTCGCGGATGACAGTTCTGAAATCCGTGAAGTTGTACGGCTGATGCTTGAAGGAGAGGGATACGTCGTTTTCGAAGCGGAAGACGGCGACAGCACAATCCGTATTCTGAAGGAGAAGAAGGATATCGACCTGATTGTCCTTGATATCATGATGCCCGGAAAAAGCGGACTTGAAACTTGCGAGGAAATCCGCAGCTTCTCGAATGTTCCCGTTCTGTTCCTGACAGCGAAATCGAGTGATGACGATAAGATCGCGGCTTATCAAAGCGGCTGCGACAGTTTCCTTGCGAAGCCTTTTTCCAAGGCGGAATTGATCCTTCGGGTTCGTTCCCACTTAAGGCGGTATCGGATTTACAAGGGAAAAGAAGAGGCAAATTCAGAAAATCAGAATATTTTTATCGATGACATTGAGATCGATCTTGTTCGGCATACAATCACAAAAAACGGGGAGAATATTCCGCTGACAGACAAGGAGTTTTCCATTCTCCATTTTCTCGCCAGCCGCCGCGGAGAAATATTCTCACAGCAGCAGATTTATGAGAATGTCTGGAATGAGAAATATCTGCCGGCCTCCAACAATACGATTATGGTCCATATTCTCAACCTTCGCAAAAAGCTCGAGGAGGATCCGAATAATCCGAAGCTGATCTGCACGGTCTGGGGAAAGGGGTATCGGATTGTCTGACAAACGCAATTATGTTTCTCAGAAACGGAAACTCTTTATTTCACTGATCATCTCATTTCTGGCCGGCGTCTGTGTGTATCTGCTGATTTCAAATATTTCAATCAGAATTTTTGACAGCAAATGGAATGATCCGGACTGGAGGCACAGCCGCAACGCTTCTTTCGCAGATGAGCTTCAGGATTATATAACGAAGGAAAATGTGTCTCTGGAAGACCGTGAAAAAATCATAGCATGGCGCGACAGACACTCGGACATCATTCTGTCTGTTCAGAAAGACGGAAAAGTCGTTTTCGGAACGGATCCGCAGATCAGCGCACTGTCGGAGCTGTTCAACGGAGCAGCGGAGAATTTCGCGATCCGATTTTCAAATACGCAGGCGGATGTCTACATCCTTGACCGTACCGATGTTATCTGGCGCCGCGGACTCAACGCGATCGCACTGGTGATCGGGTTCCTTCTGTTTTCGATTTCCTTCTGGCTGATGATCCGGCGCAACGTGCAGAAGCTGGTCAATTTATCTGAGGAAGTCAACCGGATCAAGACGGAAGATATAGAAGCAAAGATAACTCTGACCGGTAATGACGAAATTGCCGAAATCGCATACAATATCGAGGATATGCGCAATTCACTTATAAGGAAATATGCGGATGAAAAGCGTGCCTGGGAAGCAAATAACGAACTGATTGCGGCGATTTCACATGATATCCGCACGCCGCTTACGGCGCTGATCGGCTACCTTGATCTTCTGAAAGAGGATAAGGGACTCTCCGATGAACAGCGCGAAAGATATCTTGAAAACAGCTATTCAAAGGCAATGCAGCTGAAAGGCCTTACCGATAAACTGTTTCAGTATTTTCTCGTCTACAGCGGAAGAATTCAGATTGAAAAGAAAGAATACGACGCAACGCTTCTTTTGGATCAGATTATCGGAGAACATATGGCATATCTTGAAAGTTTCGGGTATCAGTTCGAACTGGAGCCTTTTGAAGGAAACGGAACGATCTTTGTGGATACGACCTATCTGATGAGGGTATTCGACAATATCTTTTCCAATATTCACAAATACGCGAGTCCGGACGAATCAATCCGTGTTTCCCGGAATATCTCCGGAGCGATGCTCGTCATCGGTTTTGAGAACCGGATCTGCCATTCCAAAATCGGCAGTGAAAGTACAAAGATCGGTCTAAAAACCTGTGAAACGATCATGGATCTTCTTTCAGGTTCTTTTCAATACAGAACGGACAATGACCATTTTACGGTAATCGTAAAACTGCCGATCAAAACGGAGGAATAGACGATGGGAAAAATCGCTACATTTTTCCGGCGGGTTGCGTCGGGAAGCTTCAAACGCTTTTTCAGAAATCTGAATCAGGTTCATAAGGAATCCGGAAAGTCCAGAATTGCGCTTTTTTTCGACATGGTTTTCTGCATGTTCCGCTACGGAGTCGGATACCTTGATTATATGACGTTCGGCTTCGCATATATTAAAAAGGACAAACGCAAGACCTTTATTACCATGGATGACAATATCGAACTGGTCCACCGTCTCAACGACCGGGAGTATTATTATGTTTTCGACGATAAGCTTGCGTTTGACAAACGGTTTGAGAAATATCTCAAACGGGATTTTGCGGATCTCAATGACGGATTTGAATCTTTCGAGCGCTTCCTTTCCGGAAAAGATGTCTTTTTCGGAAAACAGCCTCTGTCCTTCGGCGGACTCGGTGTTGAGAAAATCCGTCTGTCAGAGCATCCGGATCACCGGAAACTGTATGACGAACTTCTGGAAAAGAAAATGTTCCTCGCCGAGGAAGCGATTGTTCAGCATCCGGTTATGAATGAGCTGTGTGACAAGTCGATCAATACGGTCCGAATTGTAACCATACTCAATGACCGTGATGAGGCGAAATTCATTTATGCGCTGATCCGTGTCGGAAACGGGAAAAACGACGTTGACAATATCACAAGCGGCGGAATGTATACGCTGCTCGATCCGGACGGAACGATTTCACATCCGCTTTTCTGCGATAAAACTGTCACTTACTATGATACACATCCGCTTAACGGAAAAGTGTTCAAGGGCTTCAAGGTCCCGTTTTTCGAGGAGGCGGTCGAAATGTGCAGGGAAGCGGCGCTTGTGGAAAAGCACATGCGTTATATCGGTTGGGATGTCGGGATCACACCGGACGGACCGGTTTTTGTCGAAGGAAACAACCTGCCAGGCTATGATATGGGACAGAACCACCGGTTCCATGATGACGGCTGCGGAATGAAGGCGCTTTTTGAGGAAGCGATCAAAGCATAATAAATCGGATATGGAAGGGGAGGCGCTGTATGACGGCTGCCTCCCTTGTCTTTTTTATCTTTGCTTTATAAACCGTGTGATCAGCTCCGATTTTTTAACGGGTATTAAAGCAGAAGGACCTTTTCGGGGAAGGAGGGGAATGAGAACCGTGAATGACGATCTCCTGGTGCGGAAAATCCTCGCGCGCGAGGAAGAGGCAATTTCAAAAGCAAAAGAGACGTACGGGAAGTATTGTTTTTCGATTGCGCAGAACATTCTTCGGAATGAGGAAGACAGTGAGGAATGCGTCAATGAGGCATTCTTTGCCGCCTGGAACAGCATTCCTCCCCATAAACCGATGAATCTCAAAACGTATCTCGGAAAACTGGTCCGTGAGATCGCGATTGACCGGTTTCGGAAAAAACATGCCCAAAAGCGGGTTCCGGCAAATGAATTGCTGCCTCTGGAAGAAATAGAGTCGCTTGTCGGGGAATACGAAGTCGCCGACTCAGCAGAGGAAGCGGAGCTTTCCTCGCTGATTTCCGGTTTCCTGCGTACCCGGAACGAAACCGAACGAAACGTATTTATCCGCAGATACTGGTACTATGATTCGATCGAAGAAATCTGCCGCCGTTTCGGATTCGGAAAAAGCAAGGTCCTGATGATGCTCAAACGGACGAGGGACCGCCTCGCCGAAGCTCTGAAAGAGGAGGGTTATCTGTTATGAAAAGTGAAAAAATCCGACGCGCGATCAGCGAGCTCGATGACGATCTGATCGAAGCGGCGGATATGATTCCCGAAAAATCGGTATCTGGTTCTTTCAGAAAATGGAGTGCGGCGGCAGCCGTGCTTGTTATTCTGATCGCTGCGGGATTTCTGATGCGGGGCATACTGACAAAACAGGTTCTGCCTGTGGAGGAAAAGCTTCCCGTCAGCTCGGATGCTGCGGAAACAACGGCGGAGCATTCACAGATGGTTTCGTCTACACAATCCGTGCCCGGCCGAGTGATCCATGCGGAGAACGTGCTGAACGGGGATAGCGAAGGGCTTACAGAATGGCAGGGTAAAAACTATGTCAGTTTCCGGCTTGTCTCTGTGCTCGAAAATGCGCAGGAGAATGATGTTTTCGCAATCCGGATTCATCCTTATTATGATGACAATTTCATCTTTGAGGGAAGAACGCTCGGAGAATACTATATGGAGATGTGTGAGGAACGTAACCTGCCCGAGAAATTAGCACAGCTGCTCAAGGAAGGTGACGAACTCCGATTCGGCGATAAGCTCTGGCAGGAAGGCAATGCGGAAGGAATCAAATGGTACAGGGAATTCTATGAACAGCGTGTGCAATGGTATGGAGAGTCATTCCTCGCGAAGTATATCGCGGACGAGATGTTTTACGCGGATCTGGCAAAAGAGGATTATGAAAAGGCACTCAGTGCGGATACGGCGACACGCGCTTATGAACGCGCGAAGGATGCTTTCAGAAACAATCTCTGCGGAAAGATCCAGGGAGTATATCCGTCAGAACTCTGTGAATATGCTCCATACGATATTGTTGCCTATTTTACAGAACAGGAATTTGCCGCTTTTACAGGAATAGGAGAACCGCATTTTGATGAATGGAGCTTCGATCTGGCGCTTGACAGCGGAGACGAGGAAGGAGTGATAGCGGCGGATCCGGAAATTGTCGCGCAATTCGGCGCAGATGAGTAACACGAGAAAACGGGACGTCTTTATGCGAGACGTCCCGTCTTTATTTCCATCTTTCAATTTGTCCGAGGATTTCTTCCTTGGTTCGCATTCCGCACATCTTAAGGACAGCCGCACCGCGGCTGAGAAAAACAAGTGATGGAATCTCTGTGATATTGAAATCCATTGCAAGGGCTATTTCGCTGTCAATGTCGATATTTGCGAAAAGGACGCCTTCCGGCTCCAGCTTGATTTCCTCCAGAACGGACGCGAGTGAACGGCACGGGCCGTACCAGTCCGCGTGGAAAAACAGAACGATCAGTCCCGGATGGGAGCGGACAGCGTCATTGAGCTGATCTCTTCTCAGATCCATTATTATTTCCTCTCAAACATGTATTTCACTTTTCCTGTATCAGGAAAAAGTTTTCAAGCTTTGTTCTGTATCCGAACGAAAATCAAAAAAGATTGCAAAACAGGGAAAACTATACTATAATATTCTGCGCACGCTAAAGATTGTGAAACAGCATTCGTGCTGGTCGGAGAGAAGGGAGGAAGGGAAGATGAAAGATAAGATCCGGCAGCTTTCGAATAATTCCGTGATCCGGTATCTTTTCTTCGGCGGATTGACGACCTTCGTGAATTTCGCAAGCTTTACGGTTTTTACGAAACTGCTTCATATGGAGCTGAATCTTTCCAACGTAATCTCCGTCTCGCTCTCCATCCTTTTCGCATATTTTGTGAATTCCAGGTTTGTGTTCCGTTCCGAAGCACGTGGTTTCAGGGAACGTTTTCCGGAGTTCCTGAAGTTCGTTTCCTCCCGGCTTGTGACTATGGCAATCGAAGTTTTCGGAGTCTGGTTCCTTGTGAAGATTGTCCGTCTTGACGAGCTAGTGGCGAAACTGATCGTTCAGGGAATTGTGATCGTGACGAATTATGTTCTGGGTAAGTTTCTTGTTTTTATAAAGAAAAAAAGCCCGCCGGAAAACGAAGGAGAAGATACAGAAGAATAACAGCTCCGGGTCAGGATCCGGAGCTGCTTTTTTATGAGAATCAGAAACTTTCAAGCAGTTCGATAACGCATTTATACTGCTCACTGCCATCCAGATAAGTATAACGGCCGGAGTTGTCATCGTAGTTTCCCTGCTGAACAACGGTCATACCTTCCGCGATGCAGTCCTCAATGACTTTGTCCATATTCTTGACAAAAAACGCGATATGATGGATTCCTTCGCCGTGCGTGTCGAGATATTCCCGCCAGGTGGAAGGGCCTTCATCGGGTTCGATCAGTTCGAGCTGAACGCCGGGAGTCAGGTCGAAGAACGCGAGTTTGCAGTGGGAATCCGGAGCTGGAGCGCCCTTATACAGGGTGTTCGCGGCGCCGTAGCCGCAGGGCTGCGATGGCGGCACCGGGGTGCCGAAGAGTTTGGCGTAACTTTCTTTGGCGGATTCGATATCCTTTACGATATATCCGACCTGTGCGAATTTCAGATGATCCAATGCTGACATGAGAGAGCCTCCTTATTATTTGATTTGTACGGTTTACTGAAATGCTTCATTTTCAAAGTCCCAGATTTCCGGCCGTTCGCACGTGGTGGAGATTTTCTGCGGAGCGTCTTCCTGAGCGGAACGGATCAGGGACTCAATGACATCGGTGACGTGAACCGGTAGATCGCTCATACGGCTCTTTCTGCCTTCGCGGATCGCGAGAATCAGCTCGGCAACACCGCTGCCGCGCGTATATTCAGACAGGACTTTTTTCCGGAGCGCAACGGGCTTTTCCTCAAAATCGCGTTCGTTGATCTGCTCTTTTCGGAAAAGACGAGGCTCGCCGCTTGTCATATTCGGATCCGGTACGATCAGTGTTCCTTCCGTCCCGTAAATTTCCATCTTCGGCAGATTGGAGTGGAAGACGTCAAAGGTCATGTTCAGAGATACGGTGACACCGGATCTCATTTTCAGCACGGCGCTGTAGGAAGTAGGAACTTCAACAGGGAAAGCCTCTTTCTGCGGACTTTGCCAGTGGATCCTTTCACTGAACCCTTTTTTCCCGACGGCGTATACCTCTTCAACCGAGCCGAACAGATATACCAGCGCTGTCAGATAATACGGCCCCATGTCATAGAGCGGACCGCCGCCGCGGCGGTAAAAGGGCTGCGGAGCGGGATGCCAGCTTTCAACACCGGCAGAAATCATATTCGCGGATACTGCGATCGGAAGACCGATTGCGCCCTCGTCAAGAAGACTCCGGCAGGTCGCAAGCGGTGCCATCAGGAAAGTGTCCGGCGCACATCCGAAATAGAGGCCGTTCTTTTCAGCCAGTGCTTTGAGCCCGATTGCGTCTTCCGCGGATAGGGCAAAAGGCTTTTCGGAGAAAAGATGTTTCCCTGATTCGAGAATTTTCCGGCTGACCTCCACATGAGCGAGCGGAACAGTAAGATTGATGACTAGTTCAACCTGCGGCATCGCCAGAAGCTCTTCGACCGAGACAGCAAATGGCACGGAGAATTCATCAGCGTATGATTTCGCACGTTCAAGATCCAAATCGGCAAGCGCTTCAATTTCGATCAGATGAGGATAAAGGCGGTGAATCTCCGTAATATAGGTTTTACAGATCGACCCACAGCCAATGATTCCGATTTTCATAACATACTCCCTCCTTACAGATATAAAGTATCATTTCTTTGAGCAGAATACTACTCATTTCTTTGCTCTCTGCTCAGATATTGCTCTATTTTTGGCTGTTTTAAAATTATTTGCTTTTTTGTGAAGAAAGGGCTATAATATAGACAATCGTTTTTTTGATATTTCAGAAAGGCAGATTATATGAATCCCAGTACGTCATTTGAAAACTATGATTTTTCACGAACAGATTCCATAAACATTGTTTGGAGAAATCTCCCGGAGCAATACCCGCCTCACTGGCATACCTATTACGAGATCGTTCTGACCCTGGAAGGGGAGGTCGGCTATCAGATCGGAAATCAGATTTACCGTCTCGGTCCGAAAGACCTCCTTTTCATCTGGCCTGGTGAAATACACAGCGTTTTAAACGCAAGCGGCGGGGCATATCTGATTGTACAGATTGCGGACGCCTTTTTCCCTCAGTCTGCCGAAAAAGCGCGGCTTCTGGAGCGTCTGTCAGCGCTTCATTATATACCCTCTCAGCGCGGCGGGGAGCTGTCGGAAACGATTAAGAACGGTGTTCTGACACTTCGTGAACTGTTCCCGTCCACCGACAGCATCCGCTCCCTTCGGATGCGTGTCATTGTCTATCAGATCCTGCTGAACCTTTACGACGCGATCGGGAAAAAGGAACAGGCATCGCAGGAGTCTTCTGAGGTTCAGCGCAATCCGCACTCGATGGAAGCAATTTCAAAAGCCTGCACGTTTATTACGAAAAACTGTGATCAGGAACTTACGCTTGACGCTGTCGCCGCATATGCCGGACTGTCCCGGTATCATTTTTCCCGCAGTTTTAAGGAATGCATGCATGTCCCGTTTGTAACATATCTTTCGGAAAAACGCATCGCCCGTGCGGTTTCACTTCTGTCTGACCCGGAAATAACGATTACTCAGGCCGCATTCCGTTCCGGATTTTCAAGTATTGCCTCGTTTAACCGGTGTTTTCGGAAGTTTAAAAGCTGCACACCGACTCAGTACCGGAAGCTGTATATTTCTGAGTACACTGAAAGACAAAAAGAATAGAATTGAAAGAGAAAAGCGCCGCTTCCGCGGCGCTTTTTCAGCTTTACCAGAGAATATTCTCCGCATCAGAAACATTCGCAAACGGACCGGGAAGCGTATCAAGACCGCGGTGGGCTCCGAAATAGTCGCGATCAAACGTAATCGCGGAGCCATCCGGGCTTTCAAAGCGCTGTTCCGGTTCAAAAGCGCATCCCAGCGTTTCGCTCGTGATGATTCCGTCACGGAAATCGCCGATCAGATCGTAAATGTTTGTTTTAAGAGCAGGCTTTCCGTCTTTTTCACAGAGTTCAACCTGTGCGTTTTCCGCAGCGAAAGGATGCTGTTCGTGTTTCGAAATGGTTGCTCCGTTCAGATAGGCATTGCCGTCAACCCAAACGGGCAGATGACCGAAATGATACTGCGCAAGCGCTCCCATATTCGGTTCCTGTCCGATCATGAAATGGGAGATCCATTCATCATAGCTTGGGAAGATATCGAACGGGGCAGTACCGACAACCTCATAATCGTTGTTCTTTGGAGTTTTTGTATCGTCCGTCACCGGATAATGCTGTACGAAGATGTTGTTGTAGATCCGGTCATCGCCATGAAGAATTGTCATAAATCCGGCGACTTCGGTTCTGTGACGGATATGATAAGGAGTGTAACGGGGCTCACGCTGACCGTTGACGATGCTGTCTACACCGGAATTGATCAGCCCGAACGCGCCGAGAATCAGATTGTGAACAACAGCGATACCTTCGCTTGGAATTGTGATCGAAGCCTTTGAAAGGAGGAGGTTGTTGTCGATCAGTGTCGGACCATGGCCGACTTCAATGAAAACATCCGTGCTGAACATTGCACCGCGTGCGTGTTCGCGGCCCTCCGGAGGCATATTGTCGTGCATCAGATTCTGTGTAATGCGCGCGCCCTGTGCCTGCCAGTCAAACCAGACACCCTGAATGCAGTCATGAATATGGTTGCGGCGAACGGTAACATCAATCGCAGCGTGAAGTTTGATACCTGCTGTTTCAGCGCCGCCGAGCTGCTGAGAATTGCAGATGTGGTGAATATGGCAGTCTTCAATCGTTGAGAAAACACCGCCCATTCTGCCGACGATGCCGGTCTGCTCGCAGTGATGAACTTCGCAGCGGCGGATGATATGACTTCCGACATTTTCCTTAAGCCAGCCGTGATACTGACCGCGGCATACAGCGTCGCGTTCCATCTGGGTGGGGCTTTTGACGTGTTTCGTATAGAAATACATGTCGTTTTCCGGATCACGGTATTTACCGAGAGAAATACCGCAGCATTTGCTGTTGCAGATTTCGCAGTCCTCAATGATCCAGCCGCGGCTCCAGTGAGGGCCGATCATACCATCCTGGTAGGCGGCCGGCGGAGCCCATGTGGTGGCGGCTTTATCGATCATGAAACCGCTGACGGTAATGTAGCCCACACCGTTTTTATCCGGCATGAATACATTGCGGCGAACCGAAATTTCAACATTCTCCTTCGTCGGATCCTTTCCGAGGAAGTTTGCATAGAGGACAGTTTCATTCCCGTCCTGCTCGGTATACCATTTATACTTTGACTCTTCTGCGTTCCAGGCGCAGGGATCGGCCTGTCCAGCAATGCATTCCTCAAGCGTATCGGTTTCATACATCATTCGATCGTTGAGATAAACCGAACCGGTATGGCGGATTGACGGGGAGAAATACCAGTCACCGCAGACACGTTCCGTATAAGGATTGAACGCACCGAAAATGCCGTTCGGGACACGTGCGGTCCAGACGTTTTCCTTGTAGGGCTTCCAGTTTTTCAGTTCCTCGGCACCGGTAATCCGCGCCCCGAGTATTTTTTCAGAGCGGTAGACAATCCGGTTTTCCTCTGTTCCGGCGTTTTGAGGATTGACATATTCGCGGTAGATACCCGGAGCAACAACGACTTCATCGCCGGGGAGGGCGACTTTCGCGGCGTCGTTGATCTTTCTGAAGGGCATCTCGCGGCTTCCGTTCCCGTCACGGGAGGCATTTGCATTGACATAATAAATCATGCGGAAAAGCTCCTTTCAGCATTTTTCTGAGAGATTTTGCTGTAAGTGTGTTTGCTGAATCCAGTATAACATATATTTCAATATTTGAAAATACGGTTTTAGCTGTAAGTTTAAAAACTTTCCTGGGAATATTTTTTGTGCGCATGCACATCCTTATGTGCTATAATATATTCAAAGTTTAATTGCAGAGGAGCTGTGAAAGAATGTTAAAGAGAAAACCGCGCCGCTGGCGTTATCTTTCGATGGATGATATCCGAGCAATCGGCAGGTCGTTTGATTCACTGAGCGTCTGGCACGATGCGATGGAAAATCCGATGATGGTCACTTCCGACCGCCTGGCAGGAAAAAAGATTTCGTTCCGGTTTGAGAACGATCTTGTCTGGTCTTATGAGTTCTTCGATGAGCGTCATCTGCGCTGGAAGGTGAGCGACGGGCGCTGCGGAGAGGAAATTTACAACGCGAGCCCTGCTCCCGGATATCCGGATCTGATCTGGCTGCATCATTACTGTTCTTTGGAAATTCCGTCCTGCGCGGATCTGTATATCGATTTTGAGACAGGGTACGCTGTTTTGTTTGACGCTTCGCTGGGCCAGCCGGATAATCCGCGCGAAGTACAGAGAACCATCCGGTTCGGAGTCATAGACGGCGCTCAAATAGATCCGAACGCGGTGCCTCCTCAGTATACAAACGATTTAACCGGTCGGGCGATTCGCTGGAAAGCACCGGGAAGCGCCAGTCGGGGCGGAATCAAGTATATCTTCTCGTCCTGCTGTTATCTTACCTATGCGATGAAATTCCGGGGAACGGACTATTGCTGGATGTCCACAAATCCCTGCGACTATCTGAAGCTGCGTGAAGATCTCTATATCTGCAGCACGATAGAAGAGCGCCAGACCGGCGTTGAGCTTCTGATGCTGATGAACACAACCCTTATGACAGACGTCCAGACCGAATTCGGAATGGGCGGACCTGTGGAACTGGAGAGCCGCCTTCAGACCTCAATGCGTTCCGGGCGTGAAGGAGTCTGGGATGAGATCCCCGTCGATTTTTTCAATGAGGAATGAAGCCATTCCATTTTCTCATATATGTTTAAGATGACAATCCCCTGATACAGACGCTGCGAATTCTGTATCAGGGGATTTGTTCTGATTCAGTGAGTTATTGTTACCAGATACTGATGCGCTTTTCCGGAGGGAGATACATTCCGTCATGTTCCGTAACTCCGAAGGCCTCATACCATTCACTGAAGTTTCTCGGGGGCATGTTGGCGCGAAGCGCGGCCGGAGAATGGACATCGTTCGTCAGCCGGAGACGGATATACTCTTCTTTCGCCTTCTGACACCATACCCGTGCCCAGTTGATAAAATATGCCTTGAAATCTGCTTCGGGAAGAGTATGCATGATCTCGAGGGTAACGCCCATCCCGCCGTTGTCGGCGATGTTCTCGCTTACTACCAGCTCGCCGTTGACTCTTCCGCCGTGGAATTCAATGCCGTCAAACTGTTCAATCATTTCCTTTGTCAGATCTTTGAAGGCCTTGAAATCCTCTTCAGTCCACCAGTTCTTGAGGTTTCCGTTTTCGTCAAAATTGGCGCCGTTGTTGTCAAACGCATGGGAAATCTCATGACCGACCACTGCTCCGATTCCGCCGAGGTTTTCACTCACGCTCTGTGAGAGGGAGTAGAACGGCTTCTGAAGAATCGCCGCAGGGAATGTGATGTCGTTGGTGCTGGGATTATAACAGGCGTTGACCATGTGACCCGGCATGACCCATTCGGAACGGTCAACCGGCCGGAGAAGTTTGCCGAGGGAATCTTTCAGACGGATTTCCGCCAGATGTCTCATGACTGCGAAATAGGAATCATTTTCATCGAAAATGAGACGGGACCAGATTTCTTTTATTTCGTCCGGATAGCCCATCTTGATTACGATGGTCGACAGCTTCTTGATCGCCTGTGCTTTTGTCGAAGACTTCAGAAAGGCGTTCTTCTGGATTCTGAGCTCATAGGTTTTTATGACTTTTTTCACGAGCTCAACAACGTCTTTTTTTGCTTCTTCCCCGAAATATGTCCTCCCGTAGTATACACCCACCGGCTCGGAATACATTCTCGATGCGATCTGATAGGCCTGTTTTTCAAGAGCAGGATCGGACGCCACACCGGTTAGCGCTCTCGAATACGTTCTCCCAAGTGACGCGAGTTCTTCTGAAAGATATGAAGCGGAGCGAAGAAGTGTTCTGACATATGCCCAGTGAAGATAGAGCGGAAGTGTTTCTGAGGAGAAATAGCCGCGCATTTCGCGAATGGCTTTCGGGTCATAAACGATAAGCGTGGACGGTGCGTTTTCTCCGTAGAAATCCGAAAGGAGCTTTTTAAGGTCAAACGGTGCTGTAAAACCGGCGACTTCATCCGCGTTCATGGGATTGTAGCATTTGTAGTATTCCGACCATTCCAGCTGACTCTTGACCTTCTTGGCGACCAGACCGTCAAAGGAAAGCGTATCCTCGAGATACGTTTTCTGCTCCTCCTCGGACAGAGGCGTGAACTCCAGAATTTTTTTCGCCATATCCGAGTAGATTGATAAAAGCTGCTTCCCGGCAGGATTGTCCTGGGTGTAGTAAGTGGTGTCCGGAAGGATGATGGACGGTCCCATGAGAATTAGGGAGTGTTTCGTGGCGTCCTGCATATCGGCATCGATATCGATCTGAACCGGGAGATCAACCCCCTGAAGCATCAGAGTACATGCGGCTTCATTGAGATCATCGATGGTTTTGATCGACCGGATTTTCTCGAGAAGAGGCAGTGCCGGTCTGATACC